>CAZQYC010000056.1:0-14129 GCA_964597495.1 uncultured Steroidobacteraceae bacterium
CCGGCGTGGCGTTGCTGGCGGAATCGCATATCTCGATCCACACCTGGCCCGAACATGGCTACGCCGCGATCGATTTATTTTTCTGCGGTCGTCACACCAGGGCCCGCGATGCCATCGACGCGCTTAGAAAGACGCTGCGGCCGTCACGCGAATCGGTGCAAGCGATCAAACGCGGCTACAGCTTGGCGCCGTAGCCGCGCAATCGTTGCCATTACCGTTGGAATTGCTGATTCGAGTCACTTGCTATCGACGATAGCCTGGTACGTATAGCTGCGTGACAACCCGCTCATCGCCGGCACGCCCAGCGTCGGCGCCGCCGGATTGCCCGACATCTGTTGAATCATGCCGACGACGATGAGATCGTTCACCGGATCGATCCAAAACCACGTGCCGGCCGCCCCGCCCCACCAATACGTGCCTTTGCCGAAATAACCGCCGGCGGCGATCGGGTCGACGACGACGGCGAAATCCAATCCGAATTGCGAGCCCGGCGCGAGGGAGATCGGCAAGAACGTCGGCAGCACGTTGCTGCGCATGAGTTCGACGGTCTTCGGCGACAGCAGGCGCACCCCGTTTAAGTCGCCGCCGTTCAGAAGCATCTGGCAAAAGCGCAAGTAGTCGGTCGTCGTGGAAACAAGGCCGCCGCCGCCGGATGGAAGCGCAGGCTTTCGGGAGTAATCGTGATTGAACCCTTGGGTTTCGCGGACAAGCTTGCCTTGCCTATCGTAAATATACAGTTCGGCGAACCGAGGCAACTTCTCGGCCGGCACGTAGAAGGCCGTGTCGACCATCCCGAGCGGCTGGAAGATGCGTTTCTCTAAAAACTGATCGAACGGCATTCCCGACAACTTTTGCACGAGGTAGCCCTGGATATCGACGGCAATGCTGTAGTGCCACTCGCTGCCCGGTTGCGAATTCAGCGGCAGCTTGGCGATGCGTTGGATCATCTCGTCAAGCGTGATGTTCACGTTGAGCACGTCGGCGTCGCGCTGCATCACGTCCACCGGCGAGTTACCGAAGAATCCGTAGGTGAACCCTGCGGTATGCGACATGAGTTCGCGCATGGTCATGGCGTGTGCCTGGCCTTTCAACGCCGGTTTTCCATTCTCGTCGGTTCCGGAATACACCTTCAAGCCGCGAAACTCGGGAATATGAGTAGCGACGGGATCGTTGAGCTGCCACTTGCCTTCCTCCAGCAACAGCATCATCGCCACGCCGGTGATCGGCTTGGTCATCGAATAGATGCGGAAGATCGTGTCCTTGGTCATGGGCGCATTCGCGTCGATATCGCGTTTACCCGCCGCTTCGAAATGCACGACCTTGCCATGGCGCGCCACGGCCGTGACGACGCCGGCTATTTTTCCTTGATCGACAAGCGCCCGCATGCCGCCCGTCAACGCGGTCAGCCGCTCCGACGACATTCCGACTTGCTCGGGTTTTGCAATCGGCAATTCTTTTTTCTTGGCGGCAAGGGCAGGTTGCACTGCCAACGCGGCGAAGCACGCTAGAACCCAAACACTATTCGATACCCGGAATGGATGTTGCGACTTGCGCATGCACGACCCCCTCACTATACGAATTTCTATTTCATCGGAAGCTTTAGATAGCTTTCAACAGACGACCGCGACAGTTTAAAGGTGGAATATGCAACTGCACCAGCCGCTTTGCCTAATATTACAAATAGGCATTCGTCGCCACTAAGGGAAAGCAGGAATCGGGCGTGAATCGAGTGCGACGTTATCGCCAGTCGGAATCGATACCGTAACGATCAATGCGCGACCGAACGCATTCAAGTTTTTTCGTCGAGCACCCGCCGTGTAACAGTTTCCATGTTTTCGATGGAGGCATCGTTGAACGATGCGCGCAGCCGACCTTCCTTGTCTAAGAGGAAAACCTGGTTGGAGTGAAAGTATCCGTAATTGCCTTTCGAGTCCGGCCGTTCCCTAAATGCCACGGCGGAGAAACGCGCGGCGATATTGGCAACGGTACGCGGATCGCCGGTAAGACCGATGAAGGTCGGGGACAATGACGCGAGATACCGCTTCATCACCGCGGGAGTATCCCGTTCGCCATCGACGCTGATCATGACAACGCGTGCTGCCTTCAGCGCTCCGCCGTTCGAGGTTTGCAAGAGCTTCAACTTGGTCAGCGCGGCAGGACAAACGTCGGGGCAGTGAGTGAATCCAAAGAAGACGAGCGTCGGCGCGCCGCGCAGGCTGGCGAGAGTGCGGAGCTTTCCGTTCTGGTCCGTTAGTTGAAAATCGGCAATCGCCTTCGGTGCGGCGATCACCGTCACGCGTTCAAGGGCAGACAATGACGCTAATGGATCTTTGCCTGTGAGGGTATCGGCGGCATCAGCTGTTCCGCCCGTCTGCATGCAAAGCAGAAGTACCCATAGTCGGTGATAAGTGCTCATCATCGCGCCAAACCGTCATCCCGGCGGAAGCCGGGATCCATCTTATCCTCATGAAGGGACCCCGTTCTGCAACGGGGTGACGAATTCCGATAGTTCGTCTCAATATATCGGCGACGATCTGGCGTCATTCGTCAGTTCGTATAGAGGCGACTCGCCGGAATCGCCGTATACGTTGACGTCCCAGGCGTCTTCCAGCGCAGCTGCGCTACCGCCGATCCGCCGTTTTCGTAGTACTCCATTTTGATCGTATAACGAACGCCCGCCGTCAGCGCAACGGTACTGCTGGTGTTGGTCGCCGCAGAATGATCGGTCCAGTTATTGATGGCCTGGACGCCGTTCACCCATACGCGCACGCCGTCATCCGAATAGGTTTGGAACTGGAAGTTGCCGCTTGACGACGCTTCCACCGTGCCCGTCCATCGTGCGGAGAACTTATCTTTGTTGACGCCGGTACCGGGAGAGGCGGTTCCCCAGTTGAAGTTCACGGCTTCGGTGGTCTGCCGTACGACGGTGCCGGTCAAGGTCATGTTATTGAAGTATTGACCCTTCAGACCTGTACCGGAGTTCGGCACGTTTGCAGGCGCTGACGCTTCCTGACCGCCGATCTGCGCGACATAGGCGACGAGATTCGGCAAGTCGGTGTCCGACACGCTGACGTTGTTATGCGCCCGAATTGCGTCGGCCAAGGTGGCTGCGGAACCGTCATGCAAGTAAGGCGCCGTCGCCCAAACGTCCCGCAGCGTCGGAATGTCGATTCCCGCCAGCGTGCCGCCCAGTCGACTGCCGCTGGTCGACTTTAACGTGCCGATGTTCTGCAAGTTGTTCGCACCGCTGCCGGTGAACGCGGTACCGCTATGACAGCCGGCGCAGTTCTTCGCGATGAATACGGCGCGTCCGGCCGTAGCCGCGGCACTCAACGTCCCGTCCGCATTACGCAGCGGACTCGATGCGAACGCGTTCAACGATGCAACGTACGCCGCCAGCGCATCCAGATCTCCGCTCACGCCCGCCTTCGCATCGCCAAGAGGTTGACTGCGAGTGCCCGTATTGAACTGGGCATTCGTCATGAGTCCCGTGCCGCCCGCAAGAGCGCGAATTTGTCCCTCGAAATCCTGAACCTCGTTGAAGTTATTGCTCCAGTGCAGGAAACCGTGCGCCATGCCGGCACGACCGCGCAGATTAATGGTATTGCGCAGTCCTTCACCGAAACCGGTCAGATCCCAGACTCGGCCGTCGTGTCCGCCGTCGTTGTGGCAGGACGCGCAGCTGATGTAGGCATCGCGTGCGAGGCGCGTGTCTTTTGCGTCGTAGAACAATTGCTTGCCCTTCAATACGGAGGCACTCAGCTTTTCGGCAGCAACGCTTGCAAGCGTCGTGCGCAACGGAACGTCGGTCGTACCCTCCGTCACCAACGACGTAAGATCGAACACACTTACGGTTCGGTCCATCAAATTGTTGACGTAAAGGGTGCGGCCGTCGACGGACAACGCCAAACCTTGCGGGGCGCGACCGGCATCGATACGGAAGATCTGCCAGCTGTCGTGCGCACTGACGATCGCGATCTCGCGACTCGTCTCCAAAGCGACGAACACGTATACGCCTAACTTGTCGAACGCGGCGGCGCTCGCGACGCCGGAGTTGTCGAAGTCGACGCGTGCGACATAGTCTTCGGCACCGCTAGCGAGATCGATTCGCGAACCGATGGCGCGCACCGTATTCTGGAAATCGAGACCGCGACCGTCGCGCAAAGTGCCTCTCTGGACATTGTCCTGCTTCGACGGCACCCAGGCGGAAAAGCCGTCCGGCGAGAGAGTGGCCGCGCCGAGATAATTCGGTACGCCCCTGCCTTGATTCTCGGCGTCCGGCTTGTCGCTATGCCGAAGAACGATCGTTCGCTGCGCCACCATGGAGACGGCGTCGATGACGACGACCTGACCGCCGGTCGGCACACCGCCGACGGCAGTCTGCACGATGGCCGTGCTCTCTCCCGGTTGCGCAGGCGTAATGAATCTTGAAACGTAGACCTGCGTTCCATCGCCGTTGACCGAAACATGTCGCGGATTCGCACCGACGTCGACGCTGCTCGTCTGCGCGTACGTGGACACATTCATTTTCACCAGTTTGCCGGTGGCTTCCAAAGCGACGTAGGCAGACCCGCCGGTCGGAGCCATCGCAATACCGAAGGGCTGCGACGCAAACGGAAGCGCGATCGTGCGCGTAACGGCAAGCGTCGACGGACTAATGACGCTGATCGTCGCCGACTGTTTATTGGTCACCCAGATTTCGCCGCTGGGCGCAATGGCAAGCGTGCGCGGCGCTGTGCCCACGACGATTTCCGCCAGCTTTGCGTAGGTGACGGCGTCGAAAACGCTGACGGTGTCGTTATCTTGATTGACTACCCAAAGTCGGTCGTTGGCAGTGGCCCGATCCTCGACCGCAATGTTGGACGATTGAGCGGGACGATTCGCAGTGAGCGGCAAGTGAACCGTTTGCACGATGGTCTTCGACTGCGGTAATCCGCTGTCGTCCACCACCGTAACCGTTACGTAGTAGATGCCCGCCCTGGTAAAACTATGCGTAACGGTCGGATCGGTAGCAAAGCCCGTCGCAGGCGAACCGTCATCGAAACTCCAGCTGTATTGAACGTTCGTACCGCCCGTCACGCCGGCGGAAAACGTCACTAACTCGTTCACGAGTCGCGATGCCGGCGGCGGCATCGGGTTGATCGTCATCGCGCCTGCCAGCGTAATCGTCCAGACGAAGCTCTTGATGTCGGTATTGACGCCGTCGCTTGCCGCGACAACGGCGTTGTAGATGCCCGGAGCGGTCGCGGTGCCTGAAATCAGGCCCGTGATCGGATTGATCGTTAACCCGGTAGGCAATCCGCTGGCAGCGAAACCAAGCGTGTCGCCATTCGGATCGGTGGCATTGAGCTGAAGAGAACTGAGTTCGCCGACGAGTCCTCCCTGGTTGCCGGGATCGGTGAGAACCGGCGTCACCTCCGGATTGGGAACCGTGGCTACGTTGATTTTCACGAGGCGGGCGATCGACGGCACACCCGCAGCGTCGATTACGAACAGCATGTAGAAGCCCGGCGGCGCATCGGCGGCTCGAGTGGGCGCTTGCACCATCAATCGACCGTTGCCGCCCGTGAACGTCAGTTCGATGAAGCGCTGCTCCATGTTGAAGCTGTGCGTCACCGCGGCTGTTTTTATCAGCGCCACGCGGCTGATACCCGACGCGTTGGCGTAATCAACGGCCACGGTCTGGCCGATGTCGATGACCGACGGAGCCGACTCGATGGTCGGCCGAGAGGCCAGCGCTCCCGAAGCGTCATACAGATACGGTGGATAGTAAACTTCAAAGTTCGTGTTGTTCTGCGGACCCGGCGCACCGCCGCCCGCCACCAGCACGCTGGCATCCGGCATCAGCACGCCGGTCGAGTGATAAAGACGTGCACGAACACCGCTTGCGCCGACCGTCCAGACGCCGGTATTCGGGTCCCAGATTTCGGCGGTGTAGCTGGCATTGGTCATATCGTTATTCACCGGGCTACCGCCCGTGGCCAGCACTTTGCCGTCCGCCAAAATCGTGGCATTGCCCAGGCGTCGCTGCGAAGACATCGATCCGGTCGGCTGCACCACCGGTGCGCCGCCACGGATATCGATCACCAGGGCGCCGTTGGAATTGCCGCCGAACTGCAGGATCCGGCCGGGTCGAAACATGGCCGCGCTTGCGTCGCTGCCGGTGGGACCGCTGAAGGTACCCGCTGTGCTCACCGAACCCAAGCCCGCGGCATTGACGTAATACATTTTTCCATTACTGTCATAGCCGAATACACGACCGTCCGGAGCGATGAAGTTGCGCGGATACATGAAATCGAAGGAGCCCGTCCCTGCTCCCGTCAACAATCGGAACGTGCCGTCGGCCGCACGGATTTCCGGATAGTCGGTGCCGCCGGAACCTCCCTGGGTGTACACCTCGCCGTTGAGCAACACGATGGAGCTCGAATACCAGCGCGCACGATTCATGTTGTTTTGGCGCGTGAGCGAGTTGCTCGTGTAGTCGAAGAGATTGGAATTGTTGTTGCCGGTGTTAGTGGTGCCGGTACCGGTCCAATTGTCGCCGCCCGCGATGAACACGTTGCCGCCTTGCGGCAGCACCAACGCGGAACTGCAGAAAATATCGGTTCCGGTGTTATTGGCGAGCGTGGTATGCCCGCTGTCGAGACCCGCAGCGGGGTCCCACACATCATAGATGAAGTAGCCTGTCTGCTTGCCGTCCGCTTTGGTGCCGAAGCTGAGCACGCGGCCGTCGGGCATCAACACCATGTGGACCGGAATGAGAGGCCATGGATTTACGGACGACCATGTACCCGTCTCGTTGGGCGCGGCGGCCGCGAGACCGGCACACCCCATCAAGATCAGCCCTACAAATTTCTTAAACCCATTACGCCAGACGATTGGACTTATTAACGCTACTTGCTCTTTGTTCATGCGACCTTCTCTTTATTCTTAGAAGGATCGCAAGTTTCGCGCCAGCTGGAGACGCGCACAGTCGCGTCAGGGATTTACGCATCGCTACGTGTCGAATGGCGTTGAAATAAATTCCTGAAAATTGGAGTCGTGTAAATAACTCCGACTCCAAATTGTAAGACAGCAAAACTCTTTTACTTTCCGTCCACGGAGAACGCCAGCAATACATTGCCGGACTTACCGCCACCGCCGTAGCCGGACACCACGAACAACGTGCCTCCGACCACTGCTACGCCGGGAGCGTTTAGCGAACCGCCTTTAGTGGGTATGCCATTGACGGACGTGTACTCTTGCGCCGTATCCACATCCCAAATCACTTCCCCGGTCGCTGTCGAATACGCGCGCAGATGACCGTCCATCGAGCCGGAAAAAGCAGCGCCGGGAATAACAGTGACGGCCGCCGATTGCGCAGGGGAACAACCAGCCCAATCGCCACAGACAGGCTTCGGTGCGCTCCATACGAGTTTGCCGGTGTGCACGCTCAGCGCGTACAGTCCGCCGCCGACTTTCGGGTCAGTGCCGACGAAGCCCTTCCCAGGTGCGCTCAAATATTTAAGATCCGAAACGGCCACGTACAGATTACGGCCATCCGTTGCAGGACCGAATTGGATGCCGCCGACGATGCCACCCTGACCCACGCGCGTCTGCCAAAGCACTTTGCCGCGCCGATCCGGATCGAAACCGTACGCGATGCCGGACTTCTGGCCGGCCAACAGCATGCGCTTGCCGCCAGGCAACTTGATCAAAATAGGCGACGAGCCGAAATCGTAATCCGGCCCTGCCGACTCGGGACAGTTGGTTTGATCGGCCGCGATGCAACCGTTGTTGTACACGTCGTTCTTAGTGACTTGGCTCGCCCAAAGGATTTTGCCGCTTTGCATGTCGAAGGCCACGATGGCGTCACTACGAGGCGTGGCCGGATGCGAGAAATTGTCGCCGGTACCTACGTATACGATGTTACGGTCCGCATCGATGGTGGGAGCCGACCAAATGCTGGCGCCCGAAGGACCCCACCGCTTCGTGCCGACGGCATTTTTTCCGGTGACCTTCGCGGGTTCGTCGATGGTGTACGTTTTCCAAAGTTGCTTTCCGGTCGTGGCGTCCAACGCCACCAATGAACCGCGGGCCGTACAGCATTCGAACTTGGGATCCGTCGCCGGCCCTTCCTCGGCAGCCGCCAAGGGCACGAACAATTTATTCTTGTAATAAGCAGGCGAACCGATGATTCGTGCATTGGGATGCTCGTCTATCTTCACCTTCCAAATCAGCGCACCGCTCCGCGCATCCACCGCATACACATTGGCGCGTGCATCGCCGAAATAAGCCACCTGATAAGCTGCCTGGGGCGACGATGCAGTACCGGAGTCGACCACGCGAATCGCCGTACGCACCGTCGACTCGGTTGCATAGCTCCAATACTGGCAGCCGGAGCGCGCATCCAGCGAATACACATTGCGATTTAAACTAGCGACGAAAACGCGGCCGCCGACAACACTGGGCTGCGCATTCGTGGCAGCCGTATTGGCAAAGCCAAACGCCCATTTCAATTTCAAACGCGGCACCTCGGCCGCCGTCAGACCCGCCATTTCAGTGGATTGAAAACGCGTATTCTCGGCATCCGGACTCCATCCGTTCCAATGGGCGCCCGCGGTCGAAAATCCTTGAGACACGTTAGTGCACATGTTTTGCGGCGTCGATGCGGTCTCTGCATCCAAGGTTTTACCCGTTACGAATTCCGAAACGCTGCGTTTTTCACCGGCGCTTAACCCTACCCCTTGCTGTTGCATCACGCCCGCTTCCAATGCCTTTAATACATTAGGGACGGACATGGCCCGCAACACCGCCCTCGTGGGAATACGGCTATCGCCCGAAGATGCGTCGTGACAGACCGCGCAGCGCTGCGCGTAAATATCCGCTCCGGACAATTCAGCGCCGCCAACTGGCGCAACGGCACAAGCGCCGACGAACGCGACACAGCACCAACGCATTGATGGACTCAATACCCGTTTAAGCATCGAATAGATATTCATAGGGAACCGCTTTATACAAGTTCAGGGAGAACAATATCCGGAGAACACTACCACGCGACTGTCCATATCGATACCACCCTTTGACGCTTCGCGCATGACTATTAGAAAAGACTTATATAGCATGGCACCAAAAGACGCCCCTCGGATCGGGGATCAGAGCATACAAAGCATACTAAAAGAGGAAATGGGACGTGAAGAATGCGGGTTTAGGAAGCAGCGCATGCGAATGTGGCGATGGGTTGCAGATAAAGACGAAGACACTTCGCGCTGCCGGTTGAGCGCAACCGACTATTACATACCGGTCACTTTCACAATGTACTAAGCGGCGCCCAATGCCGCGAGAATCGCGTAACCGAACTCGGTGAGCCTGACGCATATCTTCCCGCTAGCGATCGAAACCTGTGCTGCAAAACTCCGTCCGCAACGTGATTTTCGATTTCGGGGGCGTCCTAGTGAAATGGCGGCCTCAGGAAATCATCGCTCGATTTTATTCGGACGAGTCCTTGCGCGACTTGGTCAGGCGGATGGTCTTTCAACATCCGGACTGGCTGGAACTGGACCGTGGCACGCTCAGCGAAGAAAGCGCCGTTCAACATTTCTCGGCGCGAATGGAACGGCCACTGGAGGAAATGGTCGCGCTCCTGCGACACGTCAAGGAATCGCTCACCCCAATTGGCGAGACGGTCGCCATCGTCAATGAGCTTGAGCGACGTGGCGTCCCTTTGTATGGGTTATCGAACATGTCAGCCGCGACATTCGCCCATCTACGAACACGTTACGATTTTTGGCGCGCTTTTCGAGGGATCGTGATTTCCGGGGAGGTCAATATGATCAAGCCGGAGGCGCAGATCTTCGAACACATCTGCAAGACCTACGCACTGGTTCCCCGCGAGACAGTATTCATTGACGACCACCTTCCCAACATCGAATCCGCGAATCGATTGGGATTCCGCACGATTCTTTTCTCCGAGCCGAAACAATGCGCCGATGAGCTCAATGTAATCTTTCCCCAATAACAGTAGCCCCATCCACGGCGGAGCTCGATCGCTCAAAATATAAGCATCGATGTTTTGCCCCCCCTCTCCCCAACCCTCTCCCGCGAGGGGAGAGGGAATTAAGAAAGCCCCGGAAAGAGAGATAACTGAACGCCATCCATGCTGTAGGTTAAAGGAAGAGCGATATGCAAGATCTAAGAGGCAAGACCGCATTCATCACTGGCGGAGCATGCGGCATCGGCTACGCAATGGCACATGCGTTTGCGTCGAGAGGCATGAAGCTCATGCTTGCGGACATTGAAGCCGAACCGTTGACCGCGGCGGTGGAGAAATTGAATTCCATCGCTCCGGACGTGCGTGGAGTGCACTGTGACGTTACCGAATTCGGCAGCGTCCAGCGCGCCGCGCAAGCAACGTTCGATGCTTTCGGATCGGTACACATCGTTTGCAACAACGCGGGCGTTGGCGGCGGCGGCGGCATCGACAATATTTCTCTCGACACCTGGCGTTGGGTGTTGGATGTCAATTTGATGGGCGTCCTTTACGGCATCAAGGCTTTCCTTCCGCACATGCGGGCGCACAAGGAAGGCGGACACATCGTCAATACGGCGTCGATGGCCGGAATGCAAAGCGAAGGGGGATTCAACGCGTACCATGTGAGCAAGTATGGAGTTGTCTCCATGTCAGAAGGGCTCGCGAAACAACTGCGTGGCGAAAATATCGGCGTCAGCGTGCTGTGTCCGTCCTATGTCAATACAAGTATCGCGATGAGCGACCGCAATCGACAAGACAAATATGGAGCGACGGAAAGCCCAGACCCCGATAGTCCCGAAGGGATCTGGACGAAGGAGTTGGCGCGGCGGCTACGTGAAGGCCGCGATCCAGCGGAGATCGCGGAACGCGTCGTGCAAGCTATCTACGAAAACGACTTGTACGTCTTCACTCATCCGGAGTGGAATTGGGAAGTCGAGAATCGGTTGGCCGCGATTCAATCCGCGATGGATAAAGCCGCCGCTTTACGACGGTAAGCATGGGAGCTGAAATCACTCATCTCTACCTTTCGCCCCATCTGGACGATGCGATATTGTCCGCGGGCGGATTGATCCATACACAGGCTTTGGCTGGACATCGAGTCGTTATCGCATCCTTCTGCACCGCAGACAATCCACCGGAGATGCCGTTGACTCCGCTAGCGGCATGCGTGCACGAAAAATGGGGCTCTCCGCAAAGACCCTTCGAAACGCGGCGTACCGAAGACGTCAGTGCCTGCAACAAGGTGGGCGCCGAGTGGCGGCACTTGGGACTCCCCGATGCAATCTATCGCTGTGGGGTGCTAGAGCCAAGTTGCTACGAAACCTTCGAGAGCCTTTTTGGCGAAGTCCCGTCATGGGACGCAAGCTTGCAAGAACTCATTGCAACGAAAATACAAAACCTCGTCGCGGAATTGGAGCCAACAACTATTTGGGGTCCGCTAGGAATTGGGAATAATGTCGACCATCGACAATTGCTTTACGGCTTGTGGCAGTCCCGGCATCAAATAGGAATTCCCATTTGTCTGTATGAGGAACAGCCGTATGCAACAGGCCGTTACCCCGCCATCACTCACGATCCCGTTGGCGACGCCATACGCCGGTGCCCCTTCGCCTTGAAAGCGGAAATCCACGAGATCGAGTTCGAAGTAAAGCGGACAGCTATCCTATGCTACGAGAGTCAGCTGTCGGAGCTGTTCGGCAGCCATTTGGCAGGGCTGGCTGAACTCGAGACCTACAGCCGGTCATTACTACCAACTGCCCATCCTGCAGAACGCATCTGGCGAGTCGCTGACATTCCGTAGCATCCCGCGACATCCTGTTGCAGATGCCGCTGCGGATAAAACCGTCGGACCGTCATCGCGGAGCGAAGCTACGCGCTAATTGGTAGGCAAAGCAAATACCCACAACGCCGCACCGTCATTCGGTTGCGGCGTGATCTTCGCCGCCTGCCGCATTGCTTGCGCATGGACGAATCCCTGGTTCGTCGCGACGGCAACGTATTGGCGACCATCGACACTGTAGGTGATCGGATAAGAGGTGGGAGCGTTATCGAGTCGCGTCGCCCATAGCACACGGCCATTGCGAGCATCGTACGCACGGAACCAGCGATCCGCGTCTCCCAGGAACGCCAATTCGCCGGCAGTCGCCAGCACACCGCTCACCGGCGCGGCTCTCTCTCTGGCCGTCCATCGCACTTTTTGCGATTGAAGATCGATCGCTTGAAAAATTCCATACTTGCCCAGCGTGGATTCGTCGGGGCGCTTCTGCCACTGCGCACCGTTAGGCCAGGGCTGAAGACAGGTGTCGGTAAGAGGAACGAACAACAGGTGCGTGCCCGGAACGTAAGCAGTGGACATCAAGTTGCGAGCGCCAAGTAAATCGGGGCAAATTCCGGGGATGGAGCCGCGCTGAAGAACCTGAGTGGGCGTAGGGATGGCGGCTGGATTCAACGTCTTCTCTCCAGTACGCGGATCGATGCTCAGGATGACGTTTTGCATGCCGAGATCGATGGAGAAAAGATATTCCCCACTGGCAGCGTCGAGCGCCTCGAAGATAGCTTGCTTTCCCGCGGTCACAACAACTTTGCGCCGCTTGCCTTCGAACGTTAGATCCATGACTTGACGTTCGAAGGCCCAGTCATGATCCAACTGATCGTTCTTCTGGTGCTGAAAGAACCACACCAGCTTTCCGGTGTCCGCGTTCAACGCGATCGTCGAGTTGGTGTAAAGAGCGTCGTTGGTGAAGCCGGGCTTCTGCGCGCGCAACGGCATCGTGTTGTAAGTCGGCGCCGCGCCAAAGTAGACAAGGTTGAGAGCGGGGTCGTAGCTCCCGGCGACCCATACCGAACCGCCGGTTCTGCTTTGCTCATCCATGCCGTTCCACGAGTCGCCGCCCGGCTGGCCCGGTTTCGCAACGGTGTAGAACCGCCAACTTTCTGCGCCGCTCGCCGCATCGAGCGCCACGACAAAGTTACCGCCGCGCGTAGTGAACCCGTTGACGCCGATGATCACTTTCCCCCCGGCGATCAGCGGCGAGCTCTTGATTTGAAATTCGATCTGGCCGCCGGTCTCGATGACGTGATCCCAGACTACGGCGCCGCTTCGCGCTTTCAGCGCGATCACATGCATGTCCGACGTCGGCATGATGACGTTCTCGCCGTAAATCGCGACGCCTTTCTTCCCCTGGAACGTGGCGCCGGCCTGCAGTTTGCGTTCGTAGCGCCACAGCAGCTCGCCGCTAACCGCATCCAGCGCTTCGAGAACGTCGCCGTTGCTATAGGCGAACAACACGCCATCGTGAACGATCGGCGCCATCATGTTGTCGCCTTTGGGAAGCGCCCACGACCAGGCAAGCTGCAGCTTCGCGACGTTGCGCCGATTTACTTGATCGAGAGGGCTGAATCCGAATGCGTCATAGGTGCGTCGCCAATGCAGCCAATCGTTCTGCGAGGGAGTGTGCAATGCATCCGCCGTCACGGCAGACAAGCGATCTAGTCGGCTAGCGCCGCGTGGTTTAATGATGAGAGGCTCGCGAATGGAAGCCGCGCCAGGAGTGGCCGATCCCGGCGCCGGAACCGCGAGCATGGACAAGGCTTCTTCCACTGCCGGCAATGATTTCGCACCGGAATAAATACCGTTCGACTGCAGGATGTAGGCTAGAGCGCTTGCAGACTCCGCAGGACTCAGTGCATTCGGCTGCCCCGGGGGCATCCGGCGAACTTGAGCGAACAACAGATTCGCAGGCTGGCCCGCCCACTTTTGCATGAATGCCGTCCCGCGCAGCGCTACCGCAGGCCCCGCGCCGGTCAGATCGGACCCGTGGCAAGTAGCGCAATTGGCGTCATAGACGCTCTTACCCGCGATCGCTTGACCGACACCGAAACCCGCAAGCGGCCGTACCACTTGCTGAGCCAGCGCGAGCGATTCCATGCAACAAGTGGTTACCAAGAAAGCGAGCGACGCCATTTGCCACAGGCGACCGCGCCAACGTAACCAACGACGGTCCGGTAATTTCACTGTGGGTGGTACTTTTGAAAATATTGCGAGTGCCCGATACATCTTAACTATTACCGTCGTTGCCTAAATTTACTTTCGTAGTTCTCGGTTGGGACCTTGCGCCTA
>CAZQYC010000056.1:14229-24635 GCA_964597495.1 uncultured Steroidobacteraceae bacterium
TGGGGCTCGACGTATCTCGCGATCAAATTCGCGCTGGTGAGTTTTCCACCGTTCTTTCAGATGGGCACGCGCTTTCTCGCCGCCGCCGGACTCCTGCACCTATGGATCCTCTTGCGCGGCCAGGCAATGCCGACACAAACTCAATGGCGAAACGCCGCGATCATCGGCGCGCTGATACTAGGCGGCGGCATGGGCCTCACTGCCTACTCCGAACAAACGGTGGCCTCGGGACTCATCGTGGCTTTCATCGCAGTGACGCCCGCAACGATTGCGTTCATGAACCTGTTTTTCGGAATCAAGCCTTCGAAGCTGGAAGTCACCGGCATGGCCGTCGGCCTAATTGGCGTGTTGCTGTTGATCCGTGGCGCCGGTTTCTCCGCCGCCCCGTCGGGACTTCTTGCGATTGCCGCCGCAAACGTGTGCTGGTCACTCGGCAGCGTGCTCAGCCAGCGCAAGTTTGTCTTGGCACCCGGCGCAGTCGGATTTGCGAGCGAAATGCTCTGTGGCGGCGTGCTCTTGATGCTGCTGTCGTTCATCACCCAAGAACAGGTTCAGTGGCCCGCGGAGTCGAAAGCGATATGGTCTTGGGTCTATTTGGTGATTTTCGGCTCGCTCATCACTTTCAGCGCCTACATGGTTCTGCTGTCGCGCACGCGGCCGGCCATCGCCTCAAGCTACAGCTTCGTCAATCCAGTGATAGGACTCCTGCTCGGCATAACGCTAGGAAACGAATCGGTCACGAATCGCGAATGGGGAGCAGTCGCAGTCATCATCTGCGGCGTGATCATGTTGATCTTCGGAAAGCGGCAGCAATGAACGACGCATTAGCGGATCGCGGCTCGATCGATCCAATGATTCCAAAAACCTTCTCCCCAATTAAAGTCAATCGCCGCCCGTCGGATGATCGAGGAGGTAGCGCCACAAACCATCGCTTCCACGACGCAACACCTCGCTGCTATGACCTTGTTTGAGATGTAGCTGCTTGGTCGTTGCATCGCGCCAGTGCAACTTCCAGCGCGCACGCACTAGTGCAATGTCGTTGGATACGATGCAATACTCATTCGTCAACTCCATCTGCGGTCTAGCGGCGGTGAGTTGCGTAAGGACCTCTCGAATCCCCGTGCTACCTTCTATCGTGCGTTCGCCGTGGACGTAGGTTGCATTGGGTTCATACAGTGAAACCAACGCATCGACATCGCCGGCGTTAAAAGCCGCGCTAAAGGCCTTACTCATCTGCTCGGGCTGTTGAATGCTCATCGCTCACCTCCTGCAAGGACCAAAGCATAAGGATCGAAGAACGAACTGGCCAGGAATCTCTGGGTAGAGATCTTAAGTACCTCGATGCAAAAGGTCCAAGAATAATGACGCGCAAGTCCATTCCGAATCGCCTCAACAGTTTTCTCGGTAACGTGCAGAAGCGATTGAACGAGCGGATCGACCTGCATGAGATGTCTCGTCAATTCGGCGCTTCGTCGTCTCACTTCCACCGTCTATTTCGCGTGTCGACCGACGAAACGCCGCGGCGACACATCGAGCGCCTGCGGATAGAACGTGCGGTGCTGCGTGTCGCCTCCACGAACGCGAGCATCGCCAGCATCGGCCGCGGCGTCGGATTTTCCCGTCATGAAACATTTTCCCGGGCTTTCAAACGCCTTCTCGGAAAAACCCCTTCGGAATTCCGGACGTATATCCAGCGGAAACGCGGCGTCCAATTGCAAAAAGCAGTCGATTCGGTGGGCAATGAGTGCGAGTTGTCTCAAGTACGGTTCGGATTCTTGCCATCGACATGGCTGCTTACCAAACGACGAGTAGGCGATTACGCTCGATTTTCGTATCGGCCCTTTACAGGTTCCGACACGTTCTGGAATTCGCTCGAAACCTGGATTAAACGGCTTGGCATAAAACCTCCGCAAGAAGCTTGGGGAATCTTTCACGACACGCCCGGACTCACTCCACCCAAGGCACAGCGATTTGACGGATGCCTGCGAATCGATCGAGAAATGCCGAGTTCAAGAAGCATCCAGTGCGTGCGATTTGAAGGAGGCCTGTACGCGATGGTCGATCATGTTGGATCGCCGGATAGTTTGGATGCCGCGTACGCGCGTTTAATCCTGACGGTCGATCGCAAAGCATCGCAATACTCCTATCGCTACGCGCCTTCGATCAGAATCTTTCGAGGCCCCGAAATGGAGGGGAATCGCCGCCGAGATAGAACGACAATCTGCGTGGCCGTTACGAAAACCAAAAATAGCAAGAAACGTCAAACTCGCTGAATTGGCGGCCGCTACCATCGCCGAATTGCTGGAAACAAAGGCGGTGGTATGAAAGACGTGGCAGGTAAGGTAGCCGTAATCACCGGTGCTGCAAGCGGCATCGGTCGCGGGATGGCGGAAGCGCTCGTTGCCGCCGGCATGAAAGTCGTGCTCGGCGATATCGAGAAAGCAGCGCTCGATGCTACGGCAAGTTCGTTGCTCAAGCAGAGCGCCCACGTTCATGCCGTACGCATGGATGTATCCAAGCCGGAAGACGTCGAGATGTTGGCGAGCGAAGCGCTTCGCGTGTTTGGCGCTGTTCATGTGTTGTGTAACAACGCGGGCGTGTCCGTCAAGGCATCGCCGACTTGGCTTGCCTCGCTTGACGACTGGCGATGGGTCGTCGGCGTAAACTTAATGGGCGTCGTTCACGGGATAAATACGTTTTTGCCCATCATGATCGAGCAAGGCGAGGATGCCCATATCGTCAACACCTCTTCGATGGCCGGATTGTGTCCTGGCGGCGGTGCTCCCTACACGGCGACAAAATCCGCTATCGTCGCGCTCTCCGAATCCATCTACTTGGAGCTTAAACAGAGTGGACTGAAGCCCAGGGTGTCCGTGCTGTGCCCGGGCTTCGTCGCCACCAACATCATGGACTGCGACAGAAATAGACCCGAAGAATTCTCTAACGTAGGCCCGCAAGCTACCGGTCAATTTGCCGACATCGTGCAAAGCTGGGCAATCGACCAAATCAATAGCGGAATGTCGCCACGCACGGTCGGCGAACAAGTTCTCGACGCGATCATCACGGAGAAGTTCTATATTTTGACCGATCCGACTTGGGCAAAGAACGTTGGAACGCGAGCGCAACGGATTCTCGATGGCAAGAACCCTGTCCTTCATCCCATGCCGGGAATGGATAAGCTCGTTCGCTTGCTCGAAGCGCACACATGAGGAATTTCGCCTCGTTAACCCGCCGTTAAGGAATCCGCCTGTAGATTCCTCGTCGAACATTTTCGAGGAGACTTCAATGCGTGTAACAAGCTCTCGCCTGAGTATTCGATTGCTGCCGATCGCCATGGCGGCCGTACTGGCCGCGTGTGGGAATGGTCCCTCGCAACAACAGAATGCCGATGCGGTAAATGGCAAGGCAGAAGCGGCGCGGCAGGCTGAACTGGATGCGCGCGCTGCCGAACTTGCGCGGCGCGAGGCGGAAGTGACCGCGAAAGAACTGGAACAAGAGAATGCACGCTTGCGAGAGGAAGCAGAGACAGCTAAGCGTGAGCAGGCGGAGAAAGAAGCGGCAGCTAAGAAAGCTGCTGCCCGTAAGGTTGCCCAGGCACGCCTCGCTGCGGCACGTCAGTCCGCAACTGCCCAACCGGCAGTCATGCGCACCGAAGCGGCTCGCGCGTCTTCGCCGGAGACACTTCACGTTCAAGCCGGAACGCAATTGGATATCGCGCTGTCATCCGAACTTTCGTCCAAAACAAGTCAGGTGGGCGAAACCTTCGAAGGGAGAGTGACTTCGGACTTACTGGTCGGCGATCGCGTTGCCATACCGGCCGGCACACGCGTCGTGGGCAGTGTGGCGGAAGTAATTTCGGGCAGTAATTCCGTCGGCGCCATTCCGCTCTTAGCGCTTCGCATCGATCGAGTTGAATTCGGCGACGGCCGATCCATTCCGATTCATGGCGAGTTCCAGCAACAAGGCCAGAGCGAGAAAGGCCGTGACGCCGCAAAAATCATCGGCGGCGCCGCCGCCGGCGCGGTGCTCGGCCATCAGGTGCGAAACGACAACAGAGGCAAGATCATCGGCGGCCTCCTCGGCGCCGCGGCCGGCACCGCCATTGCCAAGAAAACCGGCACGGAAGTGCAATTACCGGTGGGCTCGCAATTGAACGTCGTCCTCAGCGATGGGTTCAGCGTAACGCGCAGCTAAGGCCCTATTGTCTAGCCCTCTCGTTTAGCCGGTGTCGCATTATCGCGGCACCGGCTGAAGTCGTTTTTCGTGATCGACTTTTAAGGCTGCAACTTTCGGCGCTGGCATCGAATTTTCTTAGGCAGCGCCAAACGTATTGCAGTGCACATCGATCGGCTGATACGCCGAACCGATGCATAAGCACGTAAACATCAGCGTTAACCCTAGAAAAGTGTATGCGATCCGTAGGTTCTGCCCCTGTATCTTCCCGCGCCAAGCTGGCCACGGGGGATACGACCCATCGGTTGTCGTCGTGCCGGTGCTCACTAACAGAACTATCGGAGGTTGCAACATGCACATGGTTTCTCTCAAATCGGCATGGCGACGCAGTGCGCGTCCTGTCATGAGTAATGCGCACAGCTTGTCCGCGAGCACTCATTCATGGTCCTACGCTATTGCCGCCGTAGCAGGAATGATCGCGTTAGGCTTAGGCGCTCAAGCGACGGCACAAACCGTAGTTACCCTCACGCCGACGGCGGACACCTACACGGAACAAGGTCAGCCGACAGTGAATTTCGGCACGGCGACCACCGTGTTGATTCGCCGCGATCCGGCCGGAACACTGACGCGCGGCGGCTATTTTCAATTCGATTTGTCGGGCTTGCCGACGGGAACAATTACCTCGGCCGTGCTGCGCCTCTGGGGTTCGCAGGATCAGGGCGGCACGGGCATCACGCTGAAGTCGCATGGCGGCACGGCGGCAACGCCGTGGGATGAAACTGCGTTGACGTACAACAACGCGCTGACGCTGTCGGGCGTGGATTTCAGCAGCACGTCATTGGCAACGATTACGGTCTCGCCGCCGCCGGCGGCGTGGTACAGCTGGGACGTAACCTCGTACATTACTTCGCGACGTACGGCGGGTCATGCGACGGTGGGCGTGGGCTATACGACGACCGATACTTATCGCTCGACGTTCAACTCGCGGCAAGCGACGACCAACCGTCCGCAGTTGGTGGTGACGTTCGGCGGCCCTCCGCCACCGCCGCCCACACCGCCGCCTCCTGTATCGAACTGGCCGATGTTCGGCAAGGACTACGCGAACTCTCGCGTTTCCAGCAGTCAGTGGATCGGCACCGGTGATGTCGCTTCGTTGCGAGTGATCAACCGCTATCAAGCGAACGCAGTCACCAGCACCCCGCTAGTGGTCGACAATGTCATCTATTACGCGGACAAGAGCAGCCGGTTGTACGCGCGGAATTTCAGCACAGGCGCGCTCATCTGGAGCACTAACGTAGCCACGGGCCAGATTCCGGGCACTCCCTTTGTTTCAGCAGATACCGTCTACGTCGTAGGCGACGGATCTCGCGTGCACGCCGTGAATAGAGCGACCGGCGCGATTCGCTGGATCAGCCCAGCGCTCGAGCCGAGTCCCAACAATCGAGTGTGGTCGTCGCCCATTCTGGTAGGCAACAGACTGATCCTCGGCCTTGCGTCCTATCAAGTGTGGTTCCCTGGCACTCCGATGTTTAGGGGCAGTGTCGTCGCCATCGATATCAACAACAACGGCGCGATTCTCTGGCGCCGCTCCGCCTGCCCCACGGGGACTTGCGGCGGCGGCATCTCCATTTGGTCGAGCGTCGCCGTGGATACGGAGCTTCGACAGGTCTATATCGGCACGGGCCAGGGATACGCAACCCCGTCGGGTCCGTACTCGGATTCCGTACTGGCCATCAACTACGAAACCGGCGCGTTTGCCTGGACGAGACAGTTGACCGCCGGCGACATATGGACCCAATCGAGCCCGTCTCGCCAAGACCATGACGTGGGCTCATCACCCAATCTCTTCTCGATCAACGGCGTGAAGGTGGTGGGCGTGGGCGACAAAGGCGGTCGCTACACGGTCATGAATCGCACGACGGGCGCGATCGTATGGCAGCGAGCGGTCGGTTCTCCGGGTGCGCTCGGTGGAGTCATGGGCGTGGCGGCCTACCGCAACGGCCGAATCCACGTGGTCAGCAATCGCGGTGGCGCCTCGACGGCCTATTGCTTGGATGCCAATACCGGCAACATCATTTGGAGCACCGCCATTAGCTTCGCGGCTTTCGGCAGCGTCTCCTTGGCCGGCAATGTCATGTACTTCGCGACGACCAACGGAGTGTTGTATGCGCTCGACGCCACCACCGGTGCCGTGCTGCGCACGGTACAGCTCGGTCCGCAAGCCGACAGCGGCGCCTACTATAGCGGCGATCACCCGAACGGATCCGGTAGCGGCGCCATGGTTCATCGGGGGCGTGTGCTGGTGGGTTACGGCTTCACGTGGAATTCCACCACCGGAGGTGGCCTCGCCGTGCTCGAGACGAACAAAGGAATCGAGCCGTGATGATCGGATGACGAATTAGCGAGATTGTTTGAGTTACCTGGTCGTCGATGGTGCCTCTTCCATCGACGACCTTTTTTTGCAGCAAGAACTAGCAACTTTGTCTCCGTAGGCGAATGTTCTCATCGTCGCCTTCCATCGCCTTCGCCGCAGCTCAACTTTGCACGGTGACGATTTTGCCGTCCTCAACCCGGATTCGATTGCCCGGATCGTGATCCAAGCGAATTGAATGCTCCTTGCCGTTCAAGCGATAGATGACGTCGTAGCCGACTTGTTCTTGCCGTTTATCCATGACGGTTCGACAGATATGCTGAGAGGTCTGCGTCGTATTTCGCGCCTGCGCTTTTTCTTGAATCTTGTTTCCCGCATACCCGCCGGCCACTGCGCCGCCGACGGTCGCAATATCTCTCCCACGGCCGTCGCCGATTTGATGGCCGATCACTCCGCCCACGACAGCGCCGGCAATCGTGCCCGCAATCTGATTAGGGTCCTTCGTCGGCTTGGTCTCTGAGACGACTTCGTCGTGGCATTCCTCGCGCGGCACACGCACGGTTTTCATCGCGGGCTTGGCGCTCACGACCTCCGCATAGTCGTCCTTCAACATCTTGTACCCGGCAACCGACCCCACGGCGGTTACCGCCAGCGCTCCGACAGCGACTCCAATGATCATTTGCTTGTTCATGATGTCACCTCGATCAAGAGTAACTCACGGACTCACCGCAGCGGATTCGAATGGAGCCCGCTGCGGTGCCCTTATTCATCGCTCGGAAGTGTCGCGCGGCCGATGCAGGGGCGTCTGTGCGCCCTCGGCGAATAAGCCCGAAGGAGTTGTCCTACTGTGGGTACTCCTCCTCAACCTCGTGGTCGACGACTTTGCGATAATCGATTACTTTCCAAAGCGAATGAGTACGGTGCCGTCAGGCGGCCTCGCAGGCAGCATTGCAAGGCAAATGATCGATTCGCGAACCGACTGGAAGATGGTGGAAAATCTCGGACTGCCGCCCGATACCGATGCCGTCATTTGTCTCTTCACCGGCGAAGTTGACGGTAAGCAGGTCACGACCGCTGCGTTCAGTTCGTACAAGGTCTCCATGATGACGGTCACGGTGCATGGTAGCAAAGCCTTCAAGGAAGCCGTCGACGACGCCGTCCGAAAAGCCGCGAAAGACGCTGTTCAGCACGAATGAGGCACGGACGCTGAGGGCAGCTATTAATCCCACGTTCAGACTAACGCCCGCAATACGTTAAACAGAATCGGTTCAGCAAAGGAGGCGCATCGTGAGCACCGTGGATCAAATACGGGAGCGACCTTCTCATGAACGCCGATCGAAAAAGAACTTTCGTTGCGCCTACTCCGAGCGCTTCCTCGCGCGAGCTTAGCCAGCGCGTAAAGCGATTGGAATTCCTTCGTTCCGACGCGCACGCCCATCGCGATCGCGTGCGCATCGCCTTCATTGACCGCCAGATCAAAAACACGATTCTGGAATGGTGCGACTCGTTCGTAACGGACATCGACACGTCTACTCGCCACGAGCCCTCTGCTTGCAGCGAACTTAGGGTTTGCCAATCGCCGAGCTCAAGCGTCAATTGAACGCGGAGACAGATCTCAGCTTTACGCGCCATTATTTGGACAACTGTTTAGACAATCGGCTATGGTGTTTCTAGATCTCGCCTGGCGCTTTTCTTCTTCAGTCACCTCATGGATCAACGAATCGCCTTCGCTCGTTCGAAGGACAACACGAACATTGCGTACGCCCTATCCGGTGAGGGACCGCCGCTCGTGCGCGCCGGCACGTGGTTGACGCATCTTCAACACGATTGGGCAAGCCCGCTCATGACGCACTGGCTTGAGTTCATGTCGGCGCGTCACACGCTGGTTCGCTACGATCCGCGCGGCTGTGGACTGTCGGAGGCCGAGTCCGCAGAGTTTTCTTTTTCCGATTGGGTCGACGACTTAGAGGCGGTGGTCGACCGACTCGAACTCACCTCCTTTCCCCTGTTCGGCATGTCGCAAGGCGCGGCCGTGGCCGCGGAGTACGCGATCCGCCATCCCGAACGCGTTTCGCAACTCATCTTATATGCGCCGCTCGTGACCGGCTGGGGCGGCCGCACCAACGCACCGTCGAAACTCTGGCAGTCCATGGAGCAACTCGTGCTTTCCGGCTGGGGCGAGGACAACATGGCGTTTCCGACAATGTTCGCGAATTTGTTTCTGCCGGAGTCCACTCCCGAAATCAGGCAGCAGCACGCGGAGTTACAGCGCAAGAGCGCGAGCAAGGAAGTGGCCGTGCAATTCATGAAGGTGCTATCCGGGCTCAACCTGTTCTCGCAACTTAAAAAAATCACGGTGCCGACGTTGGTCGTGCAGATCGCTCACGATCAAGTGGTGGATCCTCGCTCGGCCATCGGCATCGCCGGAGAAATCCCAGGCAGCCGATTCGTCAGCATCGAGAGCCGCAACCACATATTGGTTGCGAACGAACCCGGCTGGGAACAATTCAAGAAGATCTTTCGCAGCCATGTGACTGGCAGGGTGGCCAGCAGGGAAACAAATCTCGAAACGGTCGCTGCCGATTCGGCGGCTTTTGCCGAATTATCGAAACGCGAACGTGAAGTCTTACACAAGATCGCGAAAGGCTGGAGCAATCGCCGCATTGCCGATGAGCTGTGCATCAGCGAAAAAACCGTGCGCAATCACGTCACCCATATTTTCGATAAGCTCAACGTGTCGACACGCGCACAGGCCATCGTCCTCGCCAAAGAGTCCGACTTCCGCTGAACCATTAACCCGACCAATCGTGCCAAGTTACTAGGACCTATTTCAAAATCGAAAGCAGTTTCGATGTTTCCGCCCCCTCTCCCACGAGGGGAGAGGGAACAAAAATGCCGCAAAAAAAAGCTCAACTGAGCGCGATTCAATTTTGAAATAGGCTCTAGGACATCTGTCCCATTCCATCGCAAGAAAATTGAGTTTTCTGCCTCATGTGCCGTGCACACGAAGCGGCCATAGTGCGCACATTGAAAACTTGAAGGGGACTTCAATGAAACGGATCGCGATCTTCATCTACGGTGCGATGAGCTACGTCGTTTTCGCCGGCACCTTTCTCTATGCACTCGGTTTCGTGAGCAACACTTGGGTACCGAAGTCGCTCGATTCGATGCCGGATGCAATCGATGGCGTGCCGCTTGGCGCCGCACTCGCTATCGATTTGGCGCTCCTTGCGCTCTTCGCCGTGCAGCACAGCGTCATGGCCCGCCCCGCCTTCAAGCGCTGGTGGGCGCGAATCGTTCCCGAACCTGCGGAGCGCAGCACCTATGTGCTGCTGTCGAGCATTGCGTTGATCGTGCTCTTTGTGTTCTGGGAGCCTCTAGGCGGCGTGATTTGGAACGTGATTGACCCGATCGGAAAGGCGCTGCTGTACGGCGGATTCTTCTTCGGCTGGGGCTTGGTGTTCGTGTCGACGTTTTGGATCAACCACTTCGATCTATTCGGATTGCGCCAGGTATGGCTCCAACTACTCGGCAAAGCCCCGCAACCGCTGCCTTTCAAAACACCGGCGTTGTATCGCCATGTCCGTCACCCGCTCTATCTCGGCTGGCTGTTCGCCTTTTGGTCTACACCCACAATGACTGCGGCGCACCTCGTGTTCGCAATTGCGACTACCGCCTACATTCTCATCGCGATTCGATTTGAAGAACGCGATTTGATGGCGGCGCATCCGGAGTATGAAGACTATCGCCGACGCGTCCCCATGTTGGTGCCGTTTTCAAAATCACGAAGCTCAGTGAGCGAACGTGTGGCGGCGGCCGGCGGTGGGTCCAGCAGAGTCTGACTAGCTGCTAGTCGCGCTTA
>CAZQYC010000057.1:0-23684 GCA_964597495.1 uncultured Steroidobacteraceae bacterium
TGCTCGAATGCTGTCACCAATTCGCGCCGCCGGAAGGAGAGCGGCTGGAGCCCGGCGAGTGAGCGCCTTCGTCGAAGACCGTTCGATTCTTTCGCGAACTGCGCGCAAACCCGACGCACAAGTCCGTTACGGAGCACTGGCCGAGCAGATGGCCGATGTTTGGTACGGCGAGGAATCTCAAGAGCGGCGGCCTCTAGTGGTTTTCATTCACGGCGGATATTGGCGTCCGTCGATCGATCGGGCACACGCCGCATCGGCGAGTGCAGCAATGGCGGAGGCAGGATTCACTGCCGCATCGATCGAATATCGACGCATTCCCGGGCAACCCGACATGACGCTCGGTGATGTCGAAAGCGGAGTTGGGCAGTTGCCTTCCCTCGTTCGAAACCATAATGGCAGCGTCATCGTGATGGGCCATTCCGCAGGCGGCCATCTCGCGTTGTGGGCCGCGGTGAAATGCTCGTCGTCGAGATTGAAAGGTGCGCTCGCTCTTGGCCCGGTAGCGGACCTGGAATACGGCTTTCAGAAAGGCCTGGGCGACCAGGCCGTGCGGGCGTTTCTAGGCGGTTCACCGTCGGAAAAATCGGATGTCGATCCCACCCGCATGCCGGATGCGAAATGCCGGGTCACCTTAGTGCATGGCGAACAGGATGCGGTTGCGCCGATCGCCATGTCGGAGCACTACTGCCGAGTACATCTTTCCGCGCGCCTCAAACGCATCGATCAATGCGGACACTTTGCGCTCATCGATCCGACGAGCCATGCCTGGCCCATCGTTTTGTCGGAACTTAAGGTACTGGGGGAATTAGCGTGAGCGTCATCCCGTCAATGGCCTTCGCCGCCGCCATGGTCTACTGGCTCCACCGCTACATCATTCAATGGTTCTCTACCGGCGTCACGTCCGTAATCGATCTCCTTCTGTTCGTGGTGATCATGGTGGCGACGAACACGTTCCTAAAAAACCTTAGAGACGGTTAACGTGCGCCTCGCGGGCGGACTCGAGCCGTAGTGTTACGGCCCGGTCCACTAGTGTTCACCATGGCGCACTATCCCTGTGATTTTTGCATCGTCTCGCTAAAGCTCTAGTTGCAACTAGGATGCAAAGAATACATTGAGCTTGTTGCCGTCCATGTCGCGGAAATAGCCGGCGTAGAAGCTGTCGCCGCGCGGTCCCGCGGGGCCTTCGTCTTTCGCGCCGAGTTCGATCGCCTTCTTGTAGACGGCGTCCACCTTTTCCTTGCTGTCCACGGCCAACGCCACCATGACGCCGTTGCCGACGGTGGCTGCTTTGCCGTCGTAAGGCTTGGTAACCGACAAACCGGGCAGCTTCGGGTTTACGCCCCAGACGATGAACGTTTCGAAATCCATGACCCGCTTTGCCCCGAGGACGCCGAGCAGAGCATCGTAAAACTTGGCCGCGCGTTGCATGTCGTTGGTGCCGAGCGTGACGTAACCGATCATAGGAATCCCCTTTCTCAATGGTTGAACAAAATAGGCCGGGAAGGATGGCAGAAGTCGCACCTTATAGTGAGCGCGGCTGCTTTCTTTCCAAGGACGAATGCTTTAGTTAAGTGCGGCGCACCATTTGGGCGCCTCAGCTTGGCCAGGACGCACTGTCGCAGCGCCACCGAAGGGTGCAAGACCGCGCCATGGCAGGATTTTCTGCCGAATATCGTGTGGCACATGGCTTGCAATATCCCAGGTCGTTAATGAGTCGATCGGGGGTTTTTGATGAGTGCCAAGGCCACGCGGTTGTCGTTGCTATCGATGTCGACGGTGCAGATGAAGGTATTTCATCTGACCTGGATGGCGTTTTTCATTTGTTTTTTTGCTTGGTTTGCCGTTGCGCCGTTGATGCCGCTGATCCGGGGCGATCTGCATCTGACGAAAGACCAAATCGCCAACAGCAATATCGCTGCGGTGTTCGTCACCATTCTGGTGCGTCTCTTGATCGGCCCTCTCTGCGATAAGTACGGTCCGCGGCGCGCCTATACCTGGTTGCTCGCTTTGGGTGCGATTCCGGTGATGGGAATCGCCTTTGCGCAGACCTACGAGAGCTTTCTCTTCTTTCGCCTCTTGATCGGTGCGATCGGTGCCTCGTTCGTCATCACGCAATTTCATACGTCGGTGATGTTCGCGCCTAACGTAGTCGGCACCGCGAACGCAACGGCAGCGGGCTGGGGCAATGCGGGCGGTGGTGCGACACAAGCAGCGATGCCGTTGATTGCCGCCGCCTTGATCAGTCTTGGCGTCGAACAATCGTTCGGCTGGCGTGCAGCGATGTTCGTGCCGGGGACGCTCATGCTGATCATGGCCGTCATCTATTATCGCTATGCCGACGACACGCCGGCGGGCCGCACGACCGGCGATGCCGTAAAAAGCGACGGGAGCAAGCGCGGCGGCTTAAGCACCTTCTTAACGGCGGCGCGCGATTTTCGCGTGTGGTTGCTGTTCATCACGTACGGCGCATGTTTTGGCGTCGAACTCACCATTCATAACTTAGCGGCCGTGTACTACGTCGATCGCTTCGGTCTCGATTTGAAGACCGCCGGTCTCTATGTGGGCACCTTCGGCTTGTTGGCGTTGTTCGCACGCGCATTGGGCGGCCTGGTCTCGGATCGTATCGCGCGAACGCGCGGACTTGACGGGCGCACCGGGCTGCTATTCATCTTGATCTTGGCGGAAGGGCTTGGGCTCATGACGTTCGCGAAAATGGACGCGCCGCTCATGGCCTTGTTCGCGATGCTGATTTTCGGCTTGTTCACGCACATGGCGTGCGGCGCAACCTATGCGCTGGTGCCGCTCATCAATCGCAAAGCATTGGGCGGCGTGGCCGGCATCATCGGTGCGGGCGGCAATGTCGGCGCGGTTGCAGCGGGCTTTTTGATGAAGGGCATGCCCAGCACCGAACGCGGTCTCTATGTTCTCGGCTCGATGGTCACGGTGAGCGCCGTGTGTGCGCTAGCCGTTCGATTCACGCAAGAACATAAAGCCGCCGAACAAAAACTTTACGAAGAAGCGCTTGCCTCGCGGGCGCAATTACAAGCGATGGCCGCCGTACAGGTGCGATCATGAGCAAACAAAGACTTCTCGTTGTCGGCAACGGCATGGTGGGCCAGCGATTGCTGGAATCGCTCCTTGCAGCGGCGCCCGACAAATTCGACATTGCCGTACTCTGCGAAGAGCCGCGCGCCGCGTACGATCGCGTGCAGCTTTCCTCGTTTTTTTCGGGCAAGACGGCGGACGATCTTTCGCTCGTTCCGCAAGGCTTCTTCGACAACCCTAACATCAAGCTTTACTTGAACGACAAAGCGATAAGCATCGACCGCGCGGCAAAGCGCGTTCGCACCAGCATCGGCCAGGACCTCGCCTACGACAAACTCGTTCTCGCCACGGGTTCCTATCCGTTCGTGCCGCCGATTCCCGGAAAGGACCGCGAAGGCTGCTTCGTCTATCGCACGATCGAAGACTTGGAGGCGATTAAATCCGCCGGCGCGACCGGCAAAGTCGGCGTCGTCATCGGCGGCGGGCTCCTGGGACTCGAAGCCGCCAAAGCGTTGAAGGACTTAGGCCTGGTTACGCACGTCGTCGAATTCGCGCCACGATTGATGGCCGTGCAAATCGACGACGGCGGCGGCCGCGTATTGCGCGCCAAGATCGAGGCGCTCGGTGTCAAAGCGCACACCGGCAAAAACACGGTGGAAATCGTCGACGGCACGACTTGCAAGCACAAGATGAAGTTTGCGGACGGCACCGAACTCGAAACGGATTTGATTCTGTTCTCGGCCGGTATTCGTCCCCGCGACGAACTGGCGAAGCAAGCCGGCCTCAAGCTCGGCGAGCGCGGCGGCATCGTCATCGACAGCCATTGCGCTACGTCCGACCCGGACATCTATGCGATCGGCGAATGCGCGCTGTGGAACGGAAAGCTCTTTGGCCTGGTTGCGCCCGGTTATCAAATGGCGCAAATCGCCGCCGATCGCTTGCTCGGCAAGACCGACACTCTCTTTGCCGGCGCCGATATGAGCACCAAGTTGAAATTGCTCGGCGTCGACGTCGCTTCGATCGGCGATGCGCACGCCGCCACTCCGGGCGCTCGCTGTTACACGTTCGTCGACGAGCGCAAGCAGATTTACAAAAAACTCGTCGTGAACGAGGATTTCAGTAAGTTGCTCGGCGGCGTGTTGATCGGCGACGCCGAAGACTACGGCACGTGGCTGCAGATGATGTTGAACGGTCTCGCGCTTCCTGCGAATCCGGAAGAACTCATCGTGCCGGCGATCGAAGGCGGAAAAAAATCGACGGGCTTGGGCGTTGCCGCGTTGCCGGCCACCGCGCAAATTTGCTCGTGCAACAACGTCACCAAGGGCGCGATTTGCTCAGCCATCGATGCGGGTTGCACCACCCTTGGTGCACTGAAGACCGGAACCAAGGCGGCCACCTCGTGCGGCGGTTGCGCGCCGCTCGTCACGCAATTGCTCAAGTCCGAACTCGCTCGCAAGGGCGTGTCGGTCAGCGATCATATTTGCGAACACTTTCCGTATTCGCGGCAACAGCTGTTTCACCTCGTTCGAGTCGGCGGCGTCAAAACCTTCGACGACATGCTGACCAAGCACGGCAAGGGTCTCGGCTGCGATATCTGCAAACCTGCTATCGCGTCGATCCTTGCGTCGTGCTGGAACGAGTTCGTGTTGAAGCGCAACAACGCGGTTTTGCAGGACACTAACGATTACTTCCTCGCGAACATTCAAAAGGACGGTACGTACTCCGTGGTGCCGCGCGTGCCGGGCGGAGAAATTACGCCGGAAAAACTCATCGCCATCGGCAACGTCGCCCAGAAGTTCGGTCTCTACACGAAAATTACCGGCGGTCAGCGCATTGATCTCTTCGGTGCGCAAGTGCATCAGCTGCCGCTCATTTGGAAGGAGCTCATCGCCGCGGGGTTCGAATCGGGCCATGCGTACGGCAAAGCGCTGCGCACCGTGAAGTCCTGCGTCGGTTCGACCTGGTGCCGTTACGGCGTTCAAGACAGCGTTGGATTCGCCATCGAATTGGAGAATCGCTACAAGGGATTGCGCGCGCCGCACAAGATCAAATTCGCGGTATCGGGTTGCACTCGCGAGTGCGCCGAAGCGCAAAGCAAGGACGTCGGCGTGATCGCGACGGAGAAAGGCTGGAATTTGTACGTGTGCGGCAACGGCGGCATGAAACCGCGGCACGCCGATTTGCTGGCCTCGGATCTGGACAGCGCAACGCTCATCAAATACGTGGATCGCTTCTTGATGTTCTACGTGCGCACTGCCGACCGCCTGCAACGCACGGCAACTTGGCTCGACAATCTGGAAGGCGGGCTCGACTACTTAAAGCAAGTGATCTGCGAGGACTCGCTCGGCATCGGCGCCGAACTCGAAAGCGACATGTCGCGCGTGATCGATACCTATCAGTGCGAATGGAAGACGGCCGTGAACGACGAGAAGGCGTTGAAGCGCTTCCGTCACTTCGTCAACTCCGAGAAGAACGACGACAACGTCGTGTTCATCGAGGAGCGCGGACAGATCCGGCCGGCGACCGAGGAAGAACGTACGCAGCGAACGCGTAAAGCAGGTTAAGGGTTTTTTACGATCATGAAAGACAACTGGAACTTCATCTGCACCCTGGACGACATCATTCCCTATAGCGGCGTTGCCGCGCTCATCGACGGCCGGCAAATCGCCGTGTTCCGCGTGGGCGACGACGTGTACGCGCTCGACAATCACGATCCGGAAAGCGGCGCCAATGTGCTGTCGCGAGGTTTGATCGGCGATTTGAAAGGTGAGCTGGTGGTGGCCTCGCCGATCTACAAGCATCACTTCAGTTTGACCACCGGCAAGTGCCTGGAAGCGCCCGAATCGTCGATTCGCGCTTATCCGGCAAAAATCGAAGACAGCCGCGTATGGGTGCAAACCATTCCGCAGAGCCAGACTGTCACGGCGCCGGTGTCGTTTCCGAAGCGGCGCCTCGTCGTCATCGGCAACGGCATGGCTGCCATGCGCACCGTCGAGGAAATGCTGGAACATGCGCCGGACGCCTATGACATCACTGTCTTCGGTGCGGAGCCGCACGGCAATTACAACCGCATCCTTTTATCGCCGGTGCTCGCCGGCGAAAAGAAAATCGAAGAGATCATGCTGCATCCGCGCGAGTGGTATGCGGAACGCGGGATCACTTTGCATACCAGCGATCCGGTGACGGTCATCGATCGCCGCAAGCGCGTCGTTAAATCGGCAAGCGGGATCGAAGCTTCGTACGATCGTCTTCTGCTAGCCACCGGCTCGAATCCCATTGTTTTGCCCGTGCCGGGCAAAGACTTGCCCGGCGTGGTGACGTTCCGCGATTTGCAAGACGTCGATTCGATGCTCCGCGCCGCGCGCCAGTATCATCGCGCCGTCGTGATCGGCGGCGGGCTCCTGGGTCTCGAAGCAGCGAACGGCTTGCTGAAGCAAGGCATGGACGTAACCGTCGTCCATTTGCTCGATACGTTGATGGAGCGCCAACTCGACAAGCCGGCCGCGCAGCTCTTGCGTGCGTCGCTCGAAAAACGCGGATTGAAATTCCACATGCCCGCGCAGACGACGGAGATATTGGGCGATACGCGCGTGACCGGCATTCGTTTCGCCAACGGCACCGAAATCGCGGCGGATATCGTCGTGATGGCGGTCGGCATTCGTCCCAACATCGAACTCGCCAAGAGCGTGGGACTGCGCTGCGAGCGCGGCGTGCTCGTGAACGACACGTTGCAAACTTTCGATCCCAGCATTTACGCCGTCGGCGAGTGCGTGCAGCATCGCAATAACACGTATGGCCTGGTCGCTCCACTCTGGGAGCAGGCGCGCGTCTGCGCGACGCACCTGGCGGAGCTCGGCATGTCGCGTTACCGAGGTTCGTTGACGTCCACTCAATTGAAAGTGACCGGCATCGATTTGTTCTCCGCCGGCGATTTTCTCGGCGGCCCGGGCACGGAGTCGCTGGTCATGCGCGATGCTAAACGCGGCGTGTACAAGCGCCTGGTGATTCAAGACAACAAAGTGCGCGGTGCGGTGCTTTACGGCGACGTAAAGGACGGACCGTGGTACTTGGATTTGATGGCGAAGGAACGCGATATCGGTCCGCTTCGCGATAAGTTACTCTTCGGCGCCGCTTTTGCCGGGGCCGCTGCATGACCCAAGCCATTCGGACGACCTGCCCATACTGCGGTGTGGGATGCGGAGTATTGGTTAAGCGCAACGCCGACAGCATAAATGCTGGCGTCGAAGTATCCGGCGATCCGGATCATCCCGCGAATTTCGGTCGCCTTTGTTCGAAGGGTTCCGCACTGGCCGACACGCTCAGTCTCGACGGACGACTGCTGCAACCGAGCATTCGCGGCGAAGAGGTGGGCTGGGATCGTGCGCTCGATCATGTCGCCGGCGAATTTAGCCGCATCATCCAAGAACACGGACCGGATTCGGTCGCGCTCTACGTATCGGGGCAGATCCTCACCGAGGACTACTACGTCGCCAACAAGTTCATGAAGGGCTACGTCGGTAGCGCCAACATCGATACCAATTCGCGGCTCTGCATGTCCTCGGCGGTGGCGGGCCACAAACGCGCGTTCGGCGAAGATATCGTGCCGGTGGATTACGACGACTTATCGAAGGCCGATCTCATCGTGCTCGTCGGATCGAACACGGCATGGTGTCATCCGGTCGTCTTTCAACGCATCGTGAAGGCGAAAGAGGAACGGCCCGATTTGAAAATCGTCGTCGTCGATCCGCGTCGCACGGCCACCTGCGAGTCCGCCGACATGCACCTGCCGATCAAAGCCGGCACCGACGTATGGTTATTTAACGGGCTGCTGTCGTTCTTGAATCGGCACGGTGTGGTGGATACGGCTTTCATGACCGAGCACACCAAGGACGGTGCTCGCGCTTTGGTGGTCGCCGACAACACGGCCGGTGACGTGGGCGCGGTCGCGAAGCAGTGCGGGATCGACGCTAGCTTACTTACCGAGTTCTACCGGCTGTTTGCGCTGACGCCGAAAGTCATCACGATGTTTTCGCAAGGCGTCAATCAGTCGTCGAGCGGCACCGACAAGGTGAACAGCATCATCAACTGCCACTTGCTCACGGGCCGCATCGGCAAGCCAGGCATGGGGCCGTTCTCGATCACGGGACAACCGAACGCCATGGGCGGCCGCGAAGTCGGCGGCTTGGCGAACATGCTGGCCGCGCACATGGATTTGGGTAACGCGGATCATCGGCGCATCGTGCAGACGTTCTGGAACTCTCCGAAGATCGCGTCGACGCAGGGTTTGAAGGCCGTCGAGCTTTTCGATGCCATCCACGAACGCCGCGTCAAAGCGGTGTGGATCATCGCGACCAATCCGCTCGTGAGCCTTCCCGACGCGGACAAAGTTCGCGAAGCACTGGAGCGCTGCGAGTTGGTGGTCGTTTCCGATTGTGTCGCGCGCACCGATACCACTGCCTTGGCGCATGTCTTGTTGCCGGCGCTTGGGTGGGGCGAGAAGGACGGCACTGTCACCAATTCCGAACGTCGAATCTCGCGGCAACGCGCCTTTCTCGATGCGCCCGGCGCCGCCAAACCCGATTGGTGGATCGTTAGCGAAGTGGCGAAACGCATGGGTTTCGGCGCCGGCTTCAATTACGCATCCGCCAGCGATGTATTCGCCGAACACGCGAAGCTTTCGTCCTTCGAGAACGACGGACGCCGCGCCTTCGACATCGGCAAGGTCGATTCCTTGTCGCCCGAACAATTCGACGCACTCGCTCCCTTTCAATGGCCGAGCGCCAAGTTCGGCACCTCCCGTCGCTTGTTCAGCGACGGCCGCTTCTATCACAGCGACGGCCGCGCGCGCTTCATTCCCACGACGCCGCGCAAACCGGCGGAGGCTCTGGATGAAGAATTTCCGTTCGTGCTCAACACTGGCCGCATTCGCGACCAGTGGCATACGATGACCCGCACCGGCAAGGCTGCGAAGTTGTCCTCGCACTTGCCCGAGCCGTACGTGGATATGCACCCGCAAGACGTATTGTTGTGCGGCGTGCGTGCGGGCGATTTGGTGCGTGTCGCGACCCGCTGGGGTTCGATGGTCGTGCGCCTGCGAACCAGCGGCGAAATGCCGCGCCGGATGATCTTCGTGCCGATCCATTGGAACTCCATCAATTCCTCGGACGCTCGCGTCGGCGCGCTCGTGAATCCGATCGTGGATCCCGTCTCCGGCGAACCCGAATTCAAACACACGCCCGCGCGAATCGAGCCCTTCGTGGTGAGCTGGCACGGGTTTGCGTTGTCGCGTCATTCGCTCGCCATGTCCGATACGGCGTGGTGGACGGAAATTAAAGGCGAGCATTTCTTGCGGTACGAACTGGCCGGCCGGCGCGTGCACGGCGATCGATCGCAGTGGGCAAGGCGCATTTTAGGAGCGGTCGGCGACGACGCGGATTGGCTGGAATTCGTCGACGTGAATGCCGGAACCTATCGTGCCGCGCACGTCGTGAACGACAAAATCGAAGCGTGCATTTTCATTTCGCCGCGACCCGACCTGCCGTCACGCAGTTGGCTCGCGAGTTTGTTCGCGAAGGAGAAACTCGACGACGTCGATCGCACCGGCTTGCTCGTCGGTCAGTCGGCGAATCCGGCAGCGGACACCGGCGCCACGGTTTGCGTCTGTTTCGGCGTGGGCCGGAAAACCATTTGCTCGGCGATCGCCAAACACGGTCTCACGACGCATCAGCAAATCGGCCAGCATTTGAAAGCGGGCACGAATTGCGGCTCGTGCATTCCGGAACTCAAGGCGATTTTGGCGGAACAACAATACGAGGAAGGCGCGGCTTAGAGAAACTCTGATTTATTCGTCACACCGGCGTAGGCCGGTGTCCATCGTCTCGATTCGGATGGATTCCGACTTTGGGCCTTCAGGGACGAAGGTCATGCTGGAAATGCAGGAGCAATTTCCAGTACGTCGGAATGACAATGCGTGAATAAACCAGATCTTACTTAGATGCTGTCCCGCCTATTTGGGTCCGAGTCTTTCCTCGAGCGTACGCGTCAGCGGTTTTAGAAAGTAAGCGTCCTCCGGAACCAGCTGCACGTTCACGCCGCGCTTGAACAGCGAGTCGGCGACGACGGGCCCCACGGCGGCGACCAGCGTGTTCTCAAGCGCTGCCTTGGCAGCGTGCTCGCCCAGCACATCGAATAGCCGCTGCACTTGCTGCATGCTGGTGAACGCAATCGCATCGATTCGACGTTCGACGAGTTGCTTTGCTAGCGAGCGAACGGTTTCGTCGGCCGCCGAGTCCGCATATACATAGGGCGCGACTGCCGCCACTTGGGCGCCTGCTCGTTCCAACCAACTCACCAGCTTCACGTTCGGATCGATGCCATAAAGCTGCACGCCGATGTGGCGATTTCTCAAATCGTGCTTGCTTAACGTGTCGATCACGCCGTCGGTAGTCGCGACTTCCGCAGCTAGCTCCGACTGCAAGCCAAGTTCGCGCAGCACGCGCGCGGGTTTGGGTCCGCGAGTGATTTTTCTCATTTGCGCGAGAGCGTCAACGAACGGGCCTCGAAGCGAAGGGTCGTGATGGTCGATGCACGACAATAAACGTCGCAGCCCTTCGCCCGTCAGCAAAATTAAATCGTCGAACTCATGAGCGATCGCGCGCCGAATCCACGCCAAAATCGGCCGCGGATCGGGCGCATCGTGAATGGCCACCAACGGACAGCGCACGACGGCGGCGCCGCGGCGCTCAAGCAGTCCCGCAAAAACGTCCAGCTCCCGAGTCTCTGGAATAGCAATCGTTCGCCCGATCAAGGTGGCAAGTGAGGCATTCATAAGAACAAAGGGTATCGCATTCGATCGGCGTTGACGCCTGCCGATTTTTGCGATCCCCTCTCTGTCGATGCCTGCCCACCATGCACGCGCCCGATCTTGCCCCTTTGCATCAGTCAAGTTCGCAATAACCTTATCGGTAGACGCAGGAATTTACTCACCGGATAGGTAAATCATTGATTTCAATGCTAGGTTAATAATTCATGCGCGGCCTCGTGATCCCCCACGATCCGACAAATAGGGCGTTTCTTTATGCGATTTGCCATCGGTCAACGAATTGCGGTCGGCTTCCTGATCGCAATCGCTCTATTGCTTGCCATCGGCGTTACCTCCTTCGTCAATCTTCGCGACTTGACCGAGCAACGGCGTTGGGTTGAGCACACGATCCAGGTTTTGCAACAAAGAGAAAGTCTCTTTAGCCGGATCGCCGATTCGACGAGCGCCGCTCGCGGCTTCGCATTGACGGGAGCGGAGGATTTCAGCGAACGCTTCGCAAGCGTCGATGCGTCCGTGGAGCGCGACTTTGACATGCTCAGCAAACTCGTCGTCGACAACGTGGCGCAGACCCAGCGCCTCGCGCGCTTGAAACCCATTCTTGATCGGCGCCGAGAAGCATCGCATCTAATTATCGAGCTCCGCCGCGGCAATGAATCGAGCAAGGAAGCGAAGATCGGCGAGGCCGTTACAAAAGGCTCGAAGCTAATGAGCGAAATCCGCGGATTGCTCGAGGAGATCCAAACGGAAGAGCGACGCTTGCTCGCCGAGCGATCGGCGCATGCGGATAGCGTTGAGAGCCAGACGACCAATTTGCTGTTATACGGAACGCTCGTCGCCTTTTTGCTGGCGGGCATCGCTTCGATACTCACGGCGCGCAGCGTCCGCCGTCCCTTGGTCGCCCTCGTCGACGGCGCGAACAAGATCGGTTCCGGCGACTATGCCGCTCGCGTCGATGTGCTAACGAATGACGAGCTGGGCGACCTGGCCAAGGTCTTCAATATGATGTGCGCGCAGGTGGAGCAACGGCAAAGAACCCTTGCTTTGCAAGACTGGCTGAATTCCAATCTCGCGCGCTTTTCGCGGCTCTTCGAAGAAAAACGCGCCGTGTCCGCAGCGTCGCTGTGCCAGTCGATTCTCAACGAGCTTGCCACCGCAGTGGGTGCGCAGCATTCGGTGATCTACATCCCGCGCATCCGCGAAAGCGGCGTTGTTCTCGAATTGCAGGCCAGTTATGCCGGCGACAATCCTCCGAAACAATTGTCCGCCGGCCAAGGGCTGGCGGGGCAGTGCTTCATCGATCGCAAGACGCTTGTCCTGCGCGATGTTCCGAAGGATTACATCAAAATCAATTCGGCATTGGGCGCGGCGACGCCCGCAAGTCTGGTCGTTCTGCCTGCTTTGTACAACGGACAAGTGAAAGCCGTCATCGAGCTCGCCTCGTTCGCTCCACCGGACGAAATTCAACTCACGTTCCTGCATAAGCTCTGCGAAAGCCTTGGTCTAGTCTTCAACGCCATCGAGGCGGCGGCGCGAACCGAAGAACTGCTCGTCGAATCGCAAGCGCTTTCCGAGCGCCTGCAAGCGGGGCAACGTGAACTCAATGAGCGCAACCACGAGCTCGAGGCGCAAAGCGAGCGGCTGCGCAAATCGGAATTGAAGTTGCAAGAACAGCAGATGGAGCTCAAGCAAACGAACGAAGAGCTCGAACAAAGCAACGAGGAGCTGCAGCAGACGAACGCCGAAATGGAGGAGAAACAGTTGCTTCTGGAAGAGCAGAAACGCATCGTCGATACCGCGAATCTTGAGGTCACGCAAGCACGCGGAGCGCTCGAGGAAAAGGTGAAGCAACTTGCGCTCACGTCCAAGTACAAGTCCGAGTTCTTGGCGAACATGTCGCACGAATTGCGGACGCCGCTCAACAGCCTGCTGATTTTGTCCAAGGTGCTTGCCGACAATGCCGAAGCCACGCTGACGGAAAGGCAGATCCAGCGCGCGGAGGCCATCCATTCCTCCGGCTCCGATTTGCTGGAGTTGATCAACGACATCCTCGATCTGTCCAAGATCGAAGCCGGGTCGGTGGATTTGGACGTCGACGAAATGCACATGGACGATCTGGCTCGATTTGTCGACGGAACGTTTAGGCACATGGTCGAAGGCAAGGGCCTGCGCTTCTCGATCGACGTACACCCGCAGGCGTCCACAGTCATGACGACGGACGTACGGCGCGTGCAGCAGATCCTTAAGAATCTTCTCGCGAACGCGTGCAAGTTCACCGAGAGCGGCGCGATCACGCTCACCGTCGTTCCTGCAACCGGTGGCTGGGAAGCGGCGAATGCGGATCTCGACAGCAGTAACGGCGTTCTCGCCTTCGCCGTCACCGACACGGGTATAGGCATTCCACCGGATCGGCAACAAATTATTTTCGAAGCGTTCCAACAAGCGGACGCCGGCACGGCTCGCAAGTACGGCGGTACCGGTCTTGGCCTCTCGATCAGCCGCGAACTCACGCGTCTCTTAGGCGGCGCGCTCACTCTCAAGAGCCAAGAAAAAGCAGGAAGCACGTTTACTTTGTATTTGCCGCTCAAGATCGCCGCGACCGAGGCAGCAAGGCCGGCCGTCGCGCCAGTTCGTAAACGCGCGGAATGGCATTCCGCGCCGATTCCATCGCTCCATGCCACACGCAGTCCTGCGCACAACCCGGTTAACGTGTCATCGACTATCGCCGTTGCTCCAGGCAACGACGATCGCGCCGCTATCCAAACAGGCGATTTAGTGTTGCTTATCGTCGAGGATGACAAACAGTTTTCCCGCATCCTTGCCGACTTCGCCCGCGATAAGGGATTCAAGATTCTGCTTGCCCAGACGGCCGAAAGCGGGATTGAACTCGCGCAGCGCTACAAGCCGAGCGCCATTACCCTGGACTTGCTGCTGCCCGACAACGACGGCTGGATCGTCCTGGATCGCATCAAGCACAACCCGGAAACGCAGCATATCCCCGTGCACGTCATTTCCGTCGACGAGCAGCGGGAACGGAGCATGAAGTCCGGCGCCGTGTCGTACCTGCAAAAACCCGTTACGCCCGAATCCATCGAACGCGCACTCGAGCACACGATCGATTTCGTCAACCGTCCCTTGAAGAATCTGCTGGTCGTCGAAGACGACGCGAATCAGCGGCAAGGCATTTTGGAAACCATCGGCAACGGCGATGTCTGCGCGACGGCGGTGGGCACGGCGGCCGAAGCATTGCGTGCGATCGAGGCACAGCGCTTCGACTGCATCGTGTTGGATTTGGGCCTTCCCGACATGCGCGGCTCGGACCTCATTGCCGAGATTCAACGGCGCAGCGGCGAGCATGCGCCGCCCATCGTGGTTTACACCGGCAAGGATCTGAGCCGCAAAGAGGAGACCGAACTGCGTCGCAACTCGGAGGCGATCATCCTCAAGGACAAACGCTCGCCGGAGCGATTGCTCGCCGAAACCGCCCTCTTTCTTCATCGCGTGCAGGCGAAACTGCCGGAGTCCAAGCGCCGGCTCATCGAAATGATTCGCCGGGACGATCCGCTCCTGAGCAATCGCAAGGTGCTCGTGGTCGACGACGACGTGCGCAATATTTTCGCGATTACGGCTGCGCTTGAAAGCCACAAAATGGACGTGGTGCATGCGGAGAACGGCCAAACGGGCATCGATTTGCTCCACGAGCGGCCGGACATCGATATCGTCCTGATGGACATCATGATGCCGGAAATGGACGGCTACGAAGCCATTCGGCGCATTCGTGCCGACGATCAATTCAAGAAGATGCCGATCATCGCCGTCACCGCGAAGGCGATGAAGGGAGATCGCGAACGATGCCTGCAGGCCGGTGCGTCCGATTACATCACCAAGCCGGTGGATATGGACCAACTGCGTTCCCTGCTTAGAGTGTGGCTCTACCGGTAGATGAACGTGAACGTCGTTTCGCATTCCATTGACGTAAACATAGAGAACAGCCGCTTCGCGCATGAATCGGTGTCGAACAAGGTTGCAACGATGGAAGACGACAATGACGACGAAGACATCATCAAGGTCGAGGCCGTACGGGAGATCTTCGATATTTTGACGGTCGTTTACGATCGCTGCGGAATGGATTTTCGGGACTATGCCCCCTCGTCTTTGATCCGCCGCATTCGCCGTCGCATTCTGGAAGAAGGCTTAAGCACGGTGGCTGAATTGCGACGGCTTATCGATGAGGATCCGGGCGCATTGAATCGCTTGCTTAACTCGCTGACGTTGTCCGTGACGTCGATGTTTCGCGATCCGAGCTTCTTTCGCATGTTCCGAGAACAGGTCTGCCCGACGTTGGCGACTTATCCCTTCCTGAGAATTTGGATCGCCGGCTGTTCCAGCGGACAAGAGGCGTACTCGCTTGCCATTCTTCTGGAGGAAATCGGTTTGTACGAACGTAGCCGAATCTATGCGACCGATTTGCATCCAGGCGTTTTGCAACAAGCGCAGTCGGGCATCTATCCGCTCGCCGCCATGCAGGAATACACCCGCCACTATCAAGCCGCGGGGGGTTCGCGGGCGTTCACCGAGTATTACGTCGCGGATGCGGAGTACGCGATTCTGCGGCCATCGCTGCGCACGAACATGATCTTCGCGCAGCACAACCTGGTGTGCGATCAATCGTTCAACGAATTTCACGTCATTCTGTGCCGCAACGTGATGATCTACTTCAACGACGCGCTGCAGAATCGCGCGCACAAGCTGATGTATGACAGCCTCGTGCGGCTCGGCTATCTCGGCGTCGGCCGCAGCGAGTCGATTCGCTTTTCTCTTCACGAATCCGATTACGAAACCGTTTCCAAGACCGAACGAATCTATCGAAAGATCCGCTGATCGCGAGGACGTACGATGAATCCCGAACGACCGGTCAATATTTTGATGGTGGATGACGAACCGTCGAACCTCATTGCGCTCGACGCCGTACTCGAACGTCTCGGACAGACGCTCGTTCGAGCAAGTTCTGGGCGGGAGGCGCTTCGCGAAGTCTTAAGTCGCGATTTCGCAGTGATTCTGCTCGACGTGAACATGCCCGATATCAACGGCATCGACACTGCCGCGCTGATCCGCGAACGCGAACGATCTCGCAACACCCCCATCATTTTTCTTACTGGCGCGGTAAAAACCGCCGAAATGATGTTCCAAGGCTACTCGGCGGGCGCCGTCGACTACCTGATGAAGCCCATCGAGCCTGGAATACTCCGTGCCAAGGTCGAGGTCTTCGTGGAATTGGCCCGCGGACGCCAACGGCTGCAAGAGGAAAACATCGAACGCATCCGCATTGCCGCCGAAATTTCCGCGCTGAATGCCGAGCTGGAACAGAGAAACAAGGATCTCACCGCCGCGAACTCCGATTTAGAAATGTTCGCGCAATCCATCTCTCACGACCTCAGGATGCCGCTGCGGCATATTCATGCGTACGCGGACTTGCTCGAGCAGTCGGTCGCCGGACGGCTCTCCGGCGAAGAGATCCTTTTCATGAAGAACATTCAACAGGCGTCGGTGCGCATGAGCAAGCTTATCGACGCGCTGCTGGCTTTCTCGCGCATCGGCCGCGCGTCGATGCGCATGCAAGCCATCGACATGGACGACTTGGTTCGCGAAACCCTGGCGCAACTCCAACCGGAAGTCGTATCGCGCCACATCGACTGGAACATGCGCGAATTACCCGCCGTGACCGGCGATCCGGATCTGTTGCGCCAAGTGTGGATCAACTTGCTCGCCAACGCCGTCAAATACACGCGCCCGCGCGATCCTGCGTTCATCGAGATCGGATCGATCGCCGAGGAAAAAGAAATCGTCTTTCACGTTCGCGACAACGGCGTCGGCTTCAACATGGAGTATGCCGACAAACTGTTTTCCGTCTTCCAACGGTTGCATACCGACGCCGAATTCGAAGGAACCGGCGTCGGCCTCGCGAACGTCAAAAGAATCATCCAGCGCCATGGCGGCCGGACCTGGGCGGAATCGCGCGTCGGCGAAGGCGCCACCATTTATTTCTCGCTACCGGCCGAGCAGTTGGGCGCTTCGATGAATCACTAGATGGCGTCGAAAGCGATCACGGGCACACTGGAAATTTCTGCTTAACGTCATCAAGCGCTTTGTAGTATTCGCTCGACGTTCGAAGCTTCTGGCTGTTTCTCTCCACGCTCTCGAACTCGAGCCACCACCGCTGCATTGGACCCAGTTGCCAGTGCTTGTCGATTTTGGACAACAGCAATCCACTGATTCTTCCGGCACGGTTCCCCAATATCCATACCTGTTCGGTACAGGAAGTCCCGTCTTCGCAAGGGCATCCAGTGACGACGGTCCCGATATTGACGATGTCGCCGCGCATGACTTTCGCCGCGACAGCGCGTATCTCCTGAACTTCTTCGTTGGTTATATTAACTGCCCGTGCGGGCGTATCTCGACGCCGAGGGCGGGTTTCCAAAATGCGCTTTTCAAGCATCTCCGATTGCTTCTGCTTCAAGAGAAGCGCAGCGCGTTGTCGCGTCGACGTTGATTCAGCCCCGTTCGCCGCGGCGATAAGAGTCGCCAGCATCACGATAACTGACACGATAACTGGTCTGTACATATAGTCTCCTTACCTTCGTTCTTCTGACGCAGTCGCATCGGAACTTACCTATCCGCGACACGTATTATAGATAAGTAAATGCCTCGCGAGTGATCGGGGGAGCCTGCAATTCCATGCGTTCGCAAGGATCGATGATGGGGAAATCAGCGATTTGACTCAAGATGTTGTGCAGAGTATCGAAAAGAGCATTGAGCTGGCGGTGCCGATCGATCGCGTGTGGAAGGCGTCGACGCTGGTGAAGTTCAAGCTCGACAAGACCGCCAAGGGAACGCTGTTGACCATTACCGAAACGGGCTTCGATAAGATTCCAGCGTACCGACGCGCGGAGGCGCTCCGTATGAACGATGGCGGCTGGACCGAACAGGTCAAGAATATCGAACGCTATGTCGCCGCCCATCCGCGGTAATGCCGTTATCAAGCGGCGCGTTCGGACGCCGGTCGCACACCCCTATTTGTGTTAGGTCGCGATCGCTGCCGAAGCTTCTTTCGCAATTCGCGGTCGATTTGTCACCTATTTGTATCTTCCTCCGGCGTAGGTTCAACCGGCTGTACAAAACAAGCGACCGCTTGTGTTGTCGGGCATCGACGAAACATAAGTACGCACATTCTTTTCCAGGGGTGAACTCATGAATAGATTGACTGCTGGCATGTGCCTGGCTGCACTGGCAAGCCTTGGCACGCAGGCAACGGCGCAAACTGTTGTCACACTCACGCCGACCGCGGACACCTATACGGAGCAGGGTCAGCCGACGGTGAATTTCGGTACGGCAACCACCGTATTGATTCGTCGCGATGCGGCCGGAACGTTGACGCGCGGCGGGTATTTTCAATTCGATTTGTCCGGCTTGCCCACGGGTACGATCACCTCGGCCGTGTTGCGCCTCTACGGTTCACAGGATACGGGCGGTACCGGCATCACGGTCAAGACGCACGGCGGCACGGCGACGACCCCATGGGGCGAGACGGCACTGACCTACAACAATGGGGCGACGTTGTCGGGCGTGGATTTCAACAGCACGTCGCTCGCGACAATCACGGTATCGCCGCCGCCGGCGGCGTACTACAGCTGGAACGTAACCTCGTACGTGGCCGGGCGCCGCAGCGCGGGTCATGCGACCATCGGCGTGGGTTACACGTCGACCGATACGTATCGGTCGACGTTCAATTCCAAAGAAGCCACTACGAACCGACCGCAGCTGGTCGTCACGGTCGGCGGTTCTCCGCCGCCGCCGCCACCACCGCCACCTCCACCGAATAATCAATTGGTCGGTTCGTGCCCGGGCACGTACGTGATGACGGCCGGCAATGGCACGAAGTCGAACTTCCCGCAGAACGGGGTGAATCGCGCCTTCACGTTAAATCTGCCGACCAACTTAAGCACACCGCGTCCGGTATGGGTGCCGCTGACCGGTTCAGTGGAATCCACGAATGAAAACTTAGATGCTCGCGGCGGCAATCGTGCGATGACCTCGGAAGGTTTCATCGTGATCGGTCCGGTGCGTCGCTGCGCCGGCCAAGATCCGAACGGCGCCGGCACGAGCGCGAACGGCGGAGCTTGCAATGCCAGCGGCACGGGCGGTTGGAATTGGAATCCGTGGAATGAAGGTCGCGTGTTCGGTACGGCGGGCGATCCGTGGAAGACCAATGAAGGCAATGACTCGCGCTTCTTGGAAGCCATCGTGCGCTGCGTGGCCAAGACCTATCCAGTGGATTCGCGTCGCATTTTCGTGGGCGGCATTTCCTCGGGCGGCACGATGACCAATCGTGCCCTGACGTTTAATTCCGACTTCTGGGCGGGCGGTGAGCCGATTTCCGGCGAATGGTATATGACGCAGGACAACGGCAATGCTTATCCCGGCAGTAACGAGTTCGCTGCGCGCGTCGCCGCAGTAGCGGCCAGCCCGACCAAGATCTTCCAAGGTCGCGTGGGTCCGTATCCGTTGTTCAACACGCTGGGCAACACGACGCAGTTGTCGCCGATGATCGTGATTACGCTGTGGGGCGGATCGACGGACCTCTGGCCTGCGGATGGGTCGCTGGCCAACTATCGTCCGACCACGCAAGCGGCTTCGAACTACTTCAGCGCGCAAGCGAATGTTGTGCACGTGGCGTGTTCGAGCCATCACGGGCATCAGTGGCCGACCTATCAACGCGATGCGTGGAACCGTTGGGTGTTGCGCACGTTGGCCTCGCATCCCAAAGGCACCGCGAAATCCGCGTTCGTGTTGCCCGCCTTGGGCGGCCTGTCCACGGACTATAGCTGCCGCATCGGTCGCTACACCGATCACTATTGATCGTAACGATGACGAGAACCGGGGGAGGAGTCGTTCGCTTAGGCGAGCGGCTCCTCCAGCAGTGGGGAAAACGAATGCAATGCAGTGCGACGCTCAGAACGAGAAGACACGCTGGAAATTCGTTTGGTAGTCGATAATGAGTTGGAGAAGACCAATGAGCAAATTGACGAGCAAAGTTACAGCCAGTCTGTGCTTCGCAGTGCTTGGCATAGGAAGCCAGGCGACGGCGCAAACTGTCGTTACCCTTACGCCGACTTCGGACACTTACACCGAACAAGGCCAGCCGACGGTGAATTTCGGCACGGCGACTACAGTGCTGATCCGCCGCGATGCGGCCGGCACCCTGACCCGTGGCGGGTATTTTCAATTCGACTTGTCCACCCTGCCTGCCGGCACGATTAGCTCGGCGGTGTTGCGCCTCTACGGTTCGCAAGACACGGGCGGTGCCGGAATCACGTTGAAGTCGCACGGCGGCACGGCGACGACGGCATGGAGCGAAACGGCGCTGAACTACAACAATGGGCAGACGCTCTCGGGCGTGGATTTCAACGGCACGTCGCTCGCGACGATCACGGTGTCGCCGCCGCCGGCAGCCTGGTACAACTGGGACGTGACCTCATACGTGGCCGGGCGCCGCAGCGTGGGTCATGCAACCATCGGCGTGGGTTACACGACGACCGACACGTATAGGTCGACGTTCAATTCCAAGGAAGCGACGACCAACCGGCCGCAGCTGGTGGTCACGATTGGCGGTTCTCCACCGCCGCCTCCTCCGCCCCCACCACCGCCTCCTTCGACACCGAACTGGCCGATGTTCGGTCATGACTATTCGAATACGCGTACTTCCACCGACACCGCTATCAGCACGGCGAACGTGGGATCCCTGGCGGTTCGCTGGCGCAACACCGGCGGCGGCATCACGAGCACGCCGACCATCGTGGATGGAATTGCGTACGTCTCCAATTTCCACGGCTTCGTGAAAGCGATTCCCGTCGCTAACCCCACCGTTCCGCTGTGGCAAGTGCAGCCGTCGGCCTCGGTCACCATGTTGTCGCCTTCGCCGTATGTCGATGTGACGAACAACAGAGTCTATGTGGCCGGAAATAACGGCATGGTGTTCGCGCTTAATCGTTCGACGGGAGCGACGCTATGGTCGCGGCAGATCGAGACCACGCCGAACGCGCGCGTGTCGTCGTCGCCGATTCTCGTGGGCAACATCCTGATCGTCGGTTCGGGTTCGTACCAAGTGTTCGTGCCGGCGACGCCGATGTTCCGCGGCAAGATTGCGTTCTTGAACGCGTCGACCGGTGCATCGCTGGGCTACACCACTAACGTGTGTCCCACAGGCACATGCGGTGGCGGTATCTCGGTGTGGTCGACGGCAGCCGTCGACACCGCGACGCGCACGGGTTACATCGGCACGGGTCAAGCGTATGCGGCTCCGGCCGGTCCGTATTCGGACGCGCTCGTGGCGTTTAACATCGATACGGGCGCGATCAAATGGGCGTATCAATTCACCGCGAATGATGTGTACACGATTAACGGCGGTACCTTGGACCGCGACGTGGGTGCGGCGCCAAATCTGTTCACCGCGACCATCGGCGGCGTATCGCGTCAGTTGGTGGGCGTGGGCGACAAGGGTGGTCGTTACGCCGCGTTCGATCGCGCCACGGGCCAGCGCATGTGGATCACCACTATCGGCAATGCGAGCCCGATCGGCGGCATGATGCATTCGGCGGCGTATAACAACGGCGGTATTTTCGTCGTCAATAACAGCGCCACGGTGGGGAGCAGTCGTAACGATCCGGTCCCGTCATCGGGTGTCGCTCGTCGATTGAATGCGGCGACGGGCGCCATCGTATGGAGCACCAACTTATCGGCCGGCGGCTTCGGCGGCGTCAGCATTGCCAACGGCTTGATGTACTTCACCACTTGGAACGGAACACTCTATGTATTGAATGCCTCCACGGGTGCAATCGTAAAGACTGTGCAGATTGCCCCGAGTCCGGGCGTATACGTTGCCGCTCCGACGGACGGCTTCCCGAACGGTTCGGCGAGCGGCCCGGCGATCTACAACGGACGCGTGTACGTGGGCTACGGTTGGACTTGGGTGCTGAACATCGATGGCGGCTTGGCGGCCATCGGACCGTAAAGCAAAGGTCCCCGCGGCCTATTACTTGGCAAGGAGATGGAAAGTGGAAGAGGGTCGCTGTCGGTTTGTCCGGCAGCGACCACTCTTTGGCGAAACTCCAATTTGAGGGCCAGTGCGACTTGAGGGTCAGCGCGACGGCAGTCGTTTGCCTAGCGGTACGCGCGGCGACTAACAATAAATAAAATTGTCCGCGTCATTCCATCGCAGCAACGACACTGGACGTTCTCAATTCAATCATGAGCATAGACGTGCATGGCACACGCTCGTGAGTTTTACCGAATGATTGCTGGATATTTCTTGTGCAAGGGCGCCACATCGATAGCCGTCGATCCGGCATGCGCAACAACACATCAAGTTGCTGTGCAAAATTATTTTTTGCAGACTATTTGAAATAGGAATCATTCATATTCGCGCTCTCGATCATTGTTCTCTCGCCATGCGCGGTCGACATGTAAAACATCTGTAGGTGCGTCCAGTGTATGCTTGGCGCGCCGTACAACATAAGCGGCGCCACTTGGCGCCGCTCATACTATCGGCACAACTAACGAACCATAAGCACTGCATTTCTTTCTTTGAGGGGTTACTCCATGAATAGATTGACTGCTAGCGTGTGTCTGGCTGCTTTAGCAGGCCTAGGCACGCAGGCGCTGGCGCAAACGGTTGTTACACTTACGCCGACGGCGGATACCTATACGGAACAAGGTCAGCCGACGGTGAACTTCGGCACGGCGACCACGGTGTTGGTTCGTCGCGATCCGGCTGGAACACTGACGCGCGGCGGCTATTTCCAATTCGATCTGTCCGGCTTGCCGGCCGGCACGATCACTTCGGCGGTGTTGCGCCTCTTCGGTTCGCAAGACACGGGCGGCACGGGCATTACGATCAAGTCGCACGGCGGCACGGCGACGACCGCGTGGAGCGAAACGGCGCTGAACTACAACAATTCGCTGACGCTGACGGGCGTTGATTTCAGCAGTGCGTCATTGGCTACGGTTAGCGTAGCGCCGCCGCCGGCAGCGTATTACAGCTGGAACGTGACCTCGTACGTGGCCGGGCGCCGCAGCGTGGGTCATGCGACCATCGGCGTGGGTTACACGACGACCGATACGTATCGGTCGACGTTTAATTCGCGGCAAGCGACGACCAACCGGCCGCAGCTGGTGGTCACGGTCGGTGGCTCTCCGCCGCCTCCGCCGCCTCCCCCGCCCCCGCCGCCGAATCAATTGGCGGGTTCGTGCCCGGGCACGTACGTGATGACGGCCGGCAATGGCACGAAGTCGAACTTCCCGCAGAACGGGGTGAATCGCGCCTTCACGCTGAACCTGCCGACGAACGTGAGCACGCCGCGTCCGGTGTGGGTGCCCTTGACCGGCTCGGTGGAATCCACGAATGAAAACCTGGATGCCCGCGGCGGCAACCGTGCGATGACCTCGGAAGGCTTCATCGTGATCGGTCCGGTGCGTCGCTGTGCGGGTCAAGATCCGAACGGCGCCGGCACGAGCACCAATGGTGGCTCTTGCAATACGAGTGGCACCGGTGGCTGGAACTGGAATCCGTGGAACGAAGGTCGTGTGTTCGGCACGGCGGGCGATCCGTGGAAGACCAACGAAGGCGACGACTCGCGCTTCTTGGAAGCCATCGTTCGCTGCGTGGCGAAGACCTACCCGGTGGATTCAACCCGCATCTTCGTGGGTGGCATTTCCTCGGGCGGCACGATGACCAACCGCGCGCTGACGTTCAACTCGGACTTCT
>CAZQYC010000058.1:0-11706 GCA_964597495.1 uncultured Steroidobacteraceae bacterium
GTCTTCTTGCCCTTGCTCGCCTTTGCAGGCGGTTTTTTTGTGGGCATCGCAGCCTCCGGTCTTTCGTTTCGATGTTACGTCGACTTGGGGTCGGTACCAAAAAAGAGGGCGGGATTATACAGACCGAACGCTGCTCGTACAGTCCGAAAAAATGATGGATCGAATTCGCTTTGGACCACTACACTACGCCACAACTTTATGCACTCGGTCGCGGCTGATTGTCGCTACCGTCGTCGCTACCGACTTTCGGTTCCAACCAACTGAAGGAACTCGAACAGGAAACGAAATGCGCCTTAATAAAATCAAGCTAGCCGGCTTTAAGTCCTTCGTCGATCCCACCGCGGTCAACTTTCCGAGCAATCTGGTCGGCGTGGTGGGTCCAAACGGCTGCGGCAAGTCGAACATCATCGATGCCGTGCGCTGGGTGATGGGGGAAATCTCCGCCAAACACCTGCGCGGCGATTCGATGGCCGACGTGGTATTCAACGGTTCCGCTTCCCGCAAGCCGGTCGGCACCGCCTCCGTGGAGCTGGTTTTCGACAATAGCGACGGCACGCTAAGCGGCCAGTACGCCGGCTTTGCCGAAGTGTCGTTGAAGCGCGTGGTCGCGCGCGACGGTCAGTCCGCCTATTTCCTGAACGGGACGCGCTGCCGGCGCAAGGACATCACGCAGCTGTTCCTGGGCACGGGATTGGGTTCGCGGAGTTACGCCATCATCGAGCAAGGGATGATTTCGCGGGTGATCGAGGCGCGCCCTGAGGAACTGCGCGGCTTCATCGAAGAAGCCGCCGGCATCTCGAAATACAAGGAGCGCCGGCGCGAGACGGAAAATCGCATTTCCCACACCAAAGAAAATCTCGAGCGCTTGCACGATTTGCGCGAGGAAGTCGATAAGCAACTTCGGCATTTGCAACGTCAGGCCGCTACGGCGCGCCGCTATCAAGCACTCAAGCAAGAAGAACGCAAGCTGACCGCGGAGCTTTTGGCGCTGCGTCTGCGGCAAGTCGACCGGGATTCGCAGTCGAAGGAAGGCATCCTCCGGGAACGAGATACCGCCATGCAAAGTGCGATCGCCGACTTAAGGGCGATCGAGTCGTCGATCGAGAGCACGCGCGAACACTTCACCGAAAAGTCGGAAGCGCGTAATCGCGCGCAAGGCCGGTTCTATCAAATTGGCGCCGACATTTCGCGGACCGAACAGACCATCGCGCACGCGCGCGATTTGCGCCAGAGACAGACGGCCGATTTGGCGCAGGCGAAACAGAATACTTCGGAAATCAAGTTGCACTTGGATCGCGACCAAGGCCAGATCGACGAATTGCAGGTGGCGCTCGAACAGTTGCAGCCCGATTTGGATCGGGTGCGCGCCAGCGAGCAACGGTCGAACGCGGCTCTCGAGGAAGCCGAAGAGACCATGCAGCAATGGCAAGAGTCCTGGGAGAGCTTCAATCGTGAAGCGCGCAGTGCCGGCGAGAAGACTCAAGTGGAACGCGCGCGTATCGAACAGCTTGAAAATCAATTGCGCCGGCTCGATACCCAGCGCGAGCGTACGCAAACCGAAATCGAGGTGCTGGCCTCAAGCGATTTACCGGCGCGTGTCGAGGAGCTGGGCTCCCAAGTGCAAGCGGCCATGGAGTCGCGCGAGTCAGCCGATGAGCGCCTCAGCGAGCTGACGAGCCGTATTCAACAGCTGCGCGATCGCGATCGCGAACTCACTGCCGATACCGATCGATGCCGCCGCGACCTTCAAGATCTGCAAGGACGGCTACTGTCGTTACAAGCGTTGCAGCAGGCGGCGCTCGGGGTCGCTCAGGGCAAAGTTGCCGAATGGTTGAACGCCAATTCACTGCAGGACCGGCCGCGGCTTGCGCAACAGCTCGACGTGGAAAACGGTTGGGACCGCGCGGTCGAAACGGTGCTCGGTTCGTATCTTGAAGCGGTGTGCGTGGATACGCTGGATGCCGTGGCTGGATTGCTCGACAGCATGCAAGTGGGGACCGTGGCCTTCTTCGCAACGGCGAGCGGCGGGCCGGCGGCGGCCGTGGAGGACAATCGCTTGTCGAAGCGAGTGCAAGGTCCAGCGGGCATTCGTTCGTTGTTAGGTAGCGTGATTGCCGTCGATAGTCTTACCGAGGCGCTGCGTATCCGTGGGCAACTCCGCGTGGGCGAATCGGTCATCACGCGCGATGGGATTTGGATCGGCCAGGATTGGCTTCGAGTGAGTCGCGATCGGGACGCCCACGCCGGCGTTTTCGGCCGTGAGCAAGAAATGCGCACGTTGCGTGGCGAAGTGGCTAAGGCGGAAGAGGCGCTACGCCAAACCGAAGCGGCGCTTGCAGAAACGCGGCAGACCGCAGCGGAACTGGCTGAACATCGCGACGATGCGCAATCCGAAGCGAATCGCTTGCATCGCGAACACAGCGATAGCCGGGCACAGCTGGATAGTCTGCGCATCCGCGCTGAGCAAGCCGCCGAGCGCGGACACAACCTTCGCGCCGACGCCGAAGAGCTGGCCGCGGAAATTGCGACTACGCAGTCCAACCTCGCCGCGGCGCGCGGACGCTTGCAAGAGGGCATGGATGAAAGCGCTGCGCATGAAGAGACGCGCATCGGTCTTGAAGCACATCGCGAACAGCTGCGCCAAAACCTTGGGCAAGCGCGCACTCAGGCGCAATCGGATCGAGCTGCGGCACAGGACACGGCTATTGCGGTCGAATCCAAGCGTTCGGCAATGAGCTCGATTACCGCCGGTTTGGAGCGGATGCGCGGTCAGCTCGCGCAGTTGGAAGCGCGCACGGCGGATCTCGATCATCAGCTGACTGCCGGTGAAGCGCCCTTGGCGATGCATGAGAAAGATTTGGCTGTCCAGCTTGAATTGCGGGCGGCGGCCGAACAAAACCTGAACGAAGCGCGAATCGCGCTCGGCGAAGCCGAGGCGCAGATGCGCGAACTCGACGAACGGCGCGCGGCGGCCGAAGCGCAGGTCGACGAAGCCCGGCAGCATCTCGACGACGTGCGGCTTGCGACTCAAGAACTGCGGGTGCGTCGCGAGTCGCTTAACGAACAATTCGTCGCGACGCACTTCGATCTGCAGACTGTTCTCGAGGGCCTAACGGAAGAAAGTGACGTGGCGAGCTGGGAAGAAACGCTGCGCGGGGTTTCCGACAAGATAGAACGCTTGGGCCAAGTCAATCTGGCGGCCATCGACGAGTTCAAGGAGCAATCCGAACGCAAGGAGTACTTGGATCGCCAGTTCAAGGATCTCACCGACGCGCTCGAAACTCTCGAGACGGCGATCGCGAAGATCGACAAAGAAACTCGCGCGCGTTTCCAAGACACCTTCGATCGCGTCAATGCCGGATTGAAGGAGCGTTTTCCGCGGCTATTCGGCGGCGGACACGCTTATATCGAACTCGCCGGCGACGACATCTTGAACGCAGGCGTCGCCATCATGGCGCGTCCGCCCGGCAAGCGAAACAGCACCATCAATCAATTGTCCGGCGGTGAAAAGGCGTTGACGGCCGTCGCGCTGGTCTTCTCGATCTTCGAATTGAATCCTGCTCCGTTCTGTCTCCTGGACGAAGTGGACGCGCCGCTCGACGACAACAACGTCGGCCGGTTCTGCGAGACCGTGCGTGAAATGTCGCAGCGCGTGCAATTCCTCTTCATTACCCACAACAAGACCACCATGGAGCTTGCCGAGCAATTGATCGGGGTGACGATGAACGAGCCGGGCGTCTCGCGGTTAGTGGCGGTCGACGTCGAAGAGGCCGTGCGCATGGCGGCGATGTAAGGCTCCGATCGAGTTGGTTGCAATGAGTGAATTGCGCTGGATACTGTTGGCGATCGGGGCATTAACGCTCTTGGTAATTTACGTGCACGGCCGACGCAAACGACTCGCTGCCGTCGAACATCGCATGCCGCAGGAAGCGAACTTGCCGCAGCTGAACGAAGCGAGCGTCGTCAGAAGGCGCGAAACGGCGACGGCCATCACTGCAATTGCTCCGCACGCAGCGCGTGTTGCCATCGACGATTTGCCCGAAGTTCGCGTAACTGAGCCCCAAGAGGCGCAGGCTGTGCCGTCGCTAACGGAACAGGAGGCGCTCAGCACAGCTGCCCTCGATCGGTTAACCATTACACAGCCGCTAACGGCACGTGCGGAGCCGGCGGTTGCGGCGCCGGAGAGAACTGCAGAGCCGGCACGACCATCTCCAAGTCCAAGCGCATCGGCGACAGCGCCGCGCAAAGCTCGCAAGATCGTCGCATTGCGAGTACCGGCTGCCGCCGAACGATTCAACGGGCGATCGTTGCTGGATGCTTTCCTCGAGCAAGGCCTGCGTCACGGGCGATATGGCATTTTTCATCGCGTCGATGCACAAGGGCTTCCGATTTTTAGCGTAGCAAGCATTGTCGAGCCCGGGACGTTCGACTTGGCAACGATGGCAAGCCAGGAGTTTCCGGGCATATCGCTGTTCTTGCAGTTGTCCGGACCGGAGGGGGGCGTGGTTGCCTTCGACGCCATGTTGGCGTGCGCTCAAGCCTTGCAGGTTAAGTTCGGTGCCGGCTTGCAGGGCGAGCGAGGCAAGTCGCTGACGGCGGACGCCATTGCGCGCATGCGCGAGGATATTTCCGATTTCGAACACTTGATGCGTTCCGCACCCGCAAATCTCTAGCCGCTAGGTATGTCCTCCGTTCCCGATAAGGTCGTTCAACGTGCGGCGGAGCTCCGGACGCAACTCGACCGTAACAACTATCTGTATTACGTGCTCGATCAACCCGAGCTGCCGGATGCCGAGTACGATCGATTGTTTCAAGAGCTCGAAGCGATCGAAGCGCAGTATCCCTCGCTTCGAACGGCAGACTCGCCGACGCAACGCATTACCGGCGCCGTGCTCGAAGGGTTTGCGCCGGTCCGTCACGCCGTGCCGATGCTTTCCATTCGTACCGAAACCGACACCGAAGCGTCGGGCGCCGAGACGTTTGACGCTCGCGTGCGGCGTGAACTCGGATTCGAGGATGACGCTCCGCCGGTCGAGTACGCGTGCGAGCTTAAGTTCGACGGATTGGCGATCAACTTACGCTATGAACACGGCGTGCTCGTGCAGGCGGCCACGCGCGGCGACGGTGAAACCGGCGAAGAGGTGACGCACAACATTCGCACGATCAAGCAGATTCCCCGGCGTTTGAAAGGGGTTGACGCGCCGGTGATCGAGATTCGCGGCGAAGTCTACATGCGGCGCGACGAGTTCAATGCGTTGAACGAGCGACAGCGGGCGCTCATTGCGGCGGGCGCGAAAAACGAGAAGACCTTCGTGAATCCACGCAACGCGGCGGCCGGCGCTGTGCGCCAACTGGATTCGTCGATTGCGGCTAAGCGCCCTTTGAGTTTTTTTGCGTACGGTCTCGGCGAGACTCACGGTTGGACGCCTCCGGGTACGCACAGCGCGACGCTCGACGCGCTCGCTAACATGGGGTTGCCGGTTTCCGACGAGCGCGAGGTGGCGAAAGGAGCGGTGGGATTGATCGCTTTTCACGACCGCATCGGCGCCCGGCGCGAGAGTCTTCCGTTCGAGATCGACGGCGTCGTCTATAAGGTGAACTCGCTTGCATTGCAGAAGCAGCTGGGTTTTCTGACCCGCGAGCCGCGTTGGGCGGTTGCGCACAAATATCCCGCGCACGAGGAATCCACGGTGGTTCGCGACGTGGAGTTTCAAGTGGGGCGTACCGGCGCGCTGACGCCGGTCGCGCGGCTGGAGCCGGTGTTCGTGGGCGGCGTCACGGTTAGTAATGCCACGCTTCACAACATGGACGAACTCAAGCGCAAGGACGTGCATCTCGGCGATACCGTCGTCGTGCGTCGCGCGGGCGATGTCATTCCGGAGATCGTGCAAGTCATCTTGGAGCGGCGGCCGAAAACGGCGCGACCGGTTCTGCTTCCCAGCACCTGCCCGGTTTGCGGATCGGATGTTGAACAGGCGGAAGGCGAGGCGGTCGCTCGCTGCAGCGGCGGCTTGTTCTGTCCCGCCCAGCGTAAGGAAGCGATTCGCCACTTTGCCGCGCGTCGCGCGATGGATATCGAAGGCCTCGGCAGTAAGTTAATCGACCAACTAGTGGACGAGGGGCTCGTAAAAACGCCGGCAGACGTCTACTCGCTCTCCTTGGAGCAGCTTGCTAACTTGGATCGCATGGCCGAGAAATCCGCAAAGAACCTTCTTGAGGCCATTGAAAAGAGCAAGCGGACGACGCTGCGAAGATTCCTGTTTGCCATCGGCATTCGCGACGTCGGCGAAACGACGGCCGGAACGCTGACCGATCACTTTGGTTCTCTCGACGCATTGATGCAGGCCGACGAAACGGGCTTTCAGGAAGTCCCGGATGTCGGTCCTACGATCGCGGCGCATGTCCGTCACTTCTTCGATCAACCGCATAACGTCGAGGTGATCGCTGCTTTGCGGCAGGCGGGTGTTCACTGGTCGGAGTCGGAACCGAAGAAGAAAGTCGAAGGGCCGCTGTTCGGCAAGACCTTCGTCATCACTGGCACGCTGCCGACCATGAGTCGCGACGATGCAAAAGACCGCATCGTCGCGCTGGGCGGTAAAGTCAGTGATTCCGTTTCTAAGAAAACGTCTTTCGTGATCGTCGGTGCGGATCCGGGTTCGAAGTTCAAGAAAGCCCAGGATCTCGGCATCACGATATTGGATGAGGCGGGACTAAACGAGCTCCTAGCCACTAGCTCCTAGCCAGAAAAGAAAGATGCCTACTCTGGCTAGTAGCTAAAAACGAAAAAGCCGGCTCAAGGGCCGGCCTTTTTATTGGTTCAAATCAGGTGCGACTATTTCGTTTCGGCCGGCTTTTCGGTAGTCGCCGACGCGCTAGCGGCCGCGGGTTTCGCGGGCTCAGCCTTCTCGATCTTGGCGGCTTTCTTGAGATCTTCGAGGAACGCCTGGATCTTCTTGCGCTGGACGATGTTCTTCACCTGATCCTTGACGTCCGCAAACGCCGGTGGATTGGACGCTCGCACTTCTTCGAGTTTGATGATGTGCCAGCCGAACTGCGTTTGGACGGGCGCAGCGGTGATCTTGCCTTTTTCCAGCTTCGATACGGCAGCCGAAAAAGCCGGCACCATGTTCTTGAGGCTAAACCAACCGAGATCGCCGCCTTGCTTCGCGGAACCGTCAATGGAGTTTTTTTCCGCCAGCTTCGCGAAGTCGGCGCCTTTGTTCAGTTGCGCGATCAAGTCGTCGGCTAGGGCACGCGACTCGACCAGGATGTGGCGTGCATGATATTCGCTGCCGCTTGCGCCCAATTGCGAGTCGTACTCAGCCTTCACGTCGGCATCAGTGATGGGATGATCTTCGAAATGTTTTTTGAAGTACGCATCGGATAACACATTGATACGCTGCAAAGCGAGTTGGATCTCGACGTCGCTTTTTTTTGCCAGACCGCTTTTTTCGGCATTGTCGGCTGCGAGCTGCAGCGCGATCAACGTATCGAGCACCTGGCTGCGCTGTTCTGCGGTCAGTTCGCTCGCTGGACGGCGTGCAACCATCGTCGCGTAAGTTTCGAAAGTCTTGACGCTAATCGCTTTGCCGTTGACCTTGGCGACGAAGTCGTCGGCTTTCGCGGGAGGTTCATTCTTGGCGCAAGCGCCGACGCATAACGCCGCTGCAAGCACGAGAGAGAAGCGAAGTTTCATGGCGATCCTTAAATATTAAATAGATGAGGAATTGAAAGTCGTTAAAGGAGTTCATCCGGCGCCAAAGCAATGATGGCGAGCGCATGGATGTCGGTTTGCATGAGCTCGGCGAGCGCTTTATACACGAGTTGATGCCGTTGCAGGGGGCGTAGCCCGGCAAATTGGGCGGCAACGATGCGTACGCTGTAGTGCCCTCGACCGTCACGAGCGCCGACGTGCCCCACGTGCTGATGACTGTCATCCGTGAGTACCAGCTCCGACGGCGACAGCGCTGTCATCAATTTGCTGCGCATTTGGTCGACGCGCGTCGGGGTGCTGCTGTCGCTCATGCTTTATCGGAGTTTGATGGGTCGGACGGCGTTGCCTCGGTTTCCGGCGGCAGCTTGGTCGATATCCAATAGCCATTCGCCAGAAAGAAAATAGTCGAAAGCCCGAACAGCACCGGCAAGTGCCAGTTCACCCACGCCGTCAGATCGAAACTAAAGAGCAGCCAGAGATTCACGAATCCCATCACGATCCAAAAGAAAGCCCAAATGTAATTGAGCCGCCGCCAAAGGGCGGGATCGAGCGACACCGCTTGGCCCATCATCTGTTCGATCATGGTTTTCTTGCCGATGAATCTCGATGCAAGAAATACGAGTGCGAATGTCCAGCTGGCGACCGTCGGTTTCCACTGAATGAAGGTTTCGTTGCGCAGCGCCAGCGTGATGCCGCCCAGCACCAGCACCAAGCCGGCGGAAATCAACATGAGCGAATTGATTTTGCGCTCACGAAACCACTGCATCGCCGCTGCCGCGACGACGCCGACGACCAGCACGGCAGTGGCGGGGAATATCCCGAAGAACTTGTACGCAATGACAAAGGCGACGATCGGCAGGAAGTCGAACAGCAGATTCATGTCAGGTGAGCAGTCAAGTGGGCGGACGGCGGGAAAGGCCGCGTATCATACTGAATTCTTCGGTATCAAATTCTCCAGGCGGGAAAGCGATGGCCCTTTTTCTCGACATTCATCCCAAGAATCCACAGCCGCGGCTAATTCGCCAGGCCGTGCAAATCATCCGCGACGGCGGATTGGTCGTGTATCCGACGGACTCTTGTTATGCCCTCGGTTGTCATATCGGTGACAAGGAGGCCATGGAGCGCATTGCGCGCATTCGTCAGACCGATAAACATCACCACTTCACGCTGGTTTGTCGCGACCTGTCCGAGATTGCCAAGTACGCTCGAGTCAGCAATCAACAGTATCGGCTGCTGAAAGCGCATACACCCGGCGCTTTCACCTTCATCTTGCCGGCCTCGCGAGAGACGCCTAAGCGGTTGCAAAATCCGAAGCGCCGCACCATCGGCATTCGTATTCCGGATCATCCCATTCCGTTATCGATACTCGAGGTTCTTGGCGAGCCCATCATGAGTTCGACCCTTTTGATGCCGGGTGACGATCTGCCGATGACCGACGCGCGCGAAATTCGGGAGCGGCTCGCGCGGGACGTTGAAGCGGTGATCGACGGCGGCAATTGCGGGCTGCAGCCCACGACAGTTATCGACATGGCAGAGGAGCCGGTCATCGTTAGGCAGGGCAAGGGCCTGGTGGCGGCCTCCGAGATCGATGCGGCGAGCGGTTTTGCGAACGGCGGCCGGTCCGCTTAACGGATCCGAGCCGCTTCGTCTGTAGCTGCGTATAATCGCCTCTTTCCGGGGACCGTGAGCTTCGAAATTTCTTAGGAAAATTGAGAAGTCCTCTGGTTAAGTTACTGAAAAAACTAATGGCCGAACACAGGTTCGCGAGAGCGTGAACGCCTGTTTCGGAAGGGATCGGCTTTGACTTCGACCGCTGCGCCTACTCGACGCGTTCTCTCCGGCATGCGCCCCACGGGCGAATTACACCTGGGTAACTTCCATGGCGCCTTAAAGAATTGGACGGAACTGCAATACCAGTATCAGTGCTATTTTTTTGTCGCGGATCTACATGCTTTAACAACGAGTTATGAAGATCTTTCAAAGCTCGAAGACAACACTTGGAACATGGTGGTCGACTGGCTCGCCGCCGGCGTCAACCCGGCTGTCGCCACGGTCTTCATTCAATCGCGAGTGCCCGAGCACTCCGAGCTGCACTTGCTGCTTTCGATGATGACTCCGCTTGGCTGGCTCGAGCGGGTACCCACGTTCAAGGACCAACAGGAGCAGCTCAAGGATCGTGATCTAGCGACCTATGGGTTCCTGGGGTATCCGTTGCTGCAGAGTGCGGACATCCTGCTGTACAAAGCCGCCTACGTACCGGTGGGAGAGGATCAAGTCGCCCACATCGAGATCACGCGCGAAGTGGCGCGGCGCTTCAATCATCTTTACGGACGCGAAACCGATTTCGAATCCAAGGTTGAGAAGGCGATTAAGAGTTTGGGCAGCCGCAACGCCACTCAGTACCGCGCGGCGCGCAAGGCCTATCAAGAACAAGGCGATCAAGCGGCCCTGGAGAAAGTAACCGCCTTGTTGGAAAACAATGCACGGCTCACATTGGCCGATCGCGAGCGTTTATTAGGGTCGTTGGAGGGAACCGGGAGGAGCATCTTGGTCGAACCGGAGGCGTTGCTGACGTCAACCCCGAAAGTTCCCGGCGTCGACGGCCGCAAGATGTCGAAGTCTTACGGCAACACGATCGGTCTGCGCGAAGATCCGGATTCCGTCGCTAAAAAACTTAAGACCATGCAAACCGATCCGGCGCGCGTGCGCCGCACCGATCCCGGCGATCCGGATAAATGCCCGGTGTATGAGCTGCACAAAATTTATTCCGACGCCGACACGTTGAGTTGGGTTCAGCAGGGTTGCCGTTCCGCGGGCATCGGTTGCCTCGACTGCAAGAAACGCTTGATCGACAAAGTAGTCGTGGAAGTGTCTACTATCCGCCAGCGTGCGCAGGAATACGACGAGAACCGCGACTTAGTGCGCGGCATCGTCGCTGAGGGCTGCGAAAAAGCGCGCGATTTGGCGCGGCAGACCCTCGACGAGGTGCGGCAGGCGATGGGCATGAACTACCGATAAATGAAACCCGAACTCAAACTCGTTGAAGACACCGGCTCCGAACTCCTGAACGAGTTCGAAGCGCCGCCGCAGCAGCAGGAAATGCCGTTTGCCATGGTCGACGGCGAGCCGATGACGCAGCTGCCGCGCGATCTGTACATCCCGCCCGACGCGCTGCAGGTGTTCCTGGAAGCGTTCGAGGGTCCGCTCGATTTGCTGCTGTATCTGATCCGACGTCAGAACCTCGACATTCTCGACATCCCGATCGCGGAAATTACCCGCCAGTACATGAAGTACATCGAGGTGATGTCCGAGTTGCAGCTGGAACTCGCCGGCGAATACCTGCTCATGGCCGCCATGTTGGCGGAAATCAAATCGCGCATGCTATTGCCGCGGATTAAGACCGACGACGGCGCGGAAGAAGAGGATCCGCGCGCCGAATTGGTACGACGCCTGCAAGAATACGAGCGCTTCAAGAAAGCGGCGGAAGATATCGACCGCCTGCAGCGCATGGAGCGCGACACCTTGCCGGCATCGGCCGAGCTCATCGAACGCAAGGTCGTCAAGATGGTTCCGCAAGTCACGCTTCAAGAAATGCTGCTGGCATTTCGCGACGTCGTCGCGCGTTCCAACATGTTCGCGCATCACCACGTCCAGCGCGAACGACTGTCGGTGCGCCAGCGCATGACCGAGATTCTCGACCGTCTGCGCGAACAGGCGTGGGTGGACTTCGCCCATCTGTTCAACGTGCAGGAAGGGCGCATGGGCGTGACGGTGACGTTCAGCGCCATGCTCGAACTGATGAAGGAAGGATTGATCGAAATCGTGCAAGCCGAAGCGTACGCACCGATTCACGTACGGCCGGCGACCGATGCCCGAAACTTAAGCGTCGTCGCCGACAATACCTCGGGCGATCTCTCCGACGAAGATTGGGATACGAAGAATGCCGAGGCGCTCGCGCAGCCTGCAGAACCTGAAGACGACGAAGACGACGA
>CAZQYC010000058.1:11806-23427 GCA_964597495.1 uncultured Steroidobacteraceae bacterium
GACGAGGTGGAAGACGAGGATGAAGCTGTGCAGCCGAAGCTAGAAGCGCTTATCGAAGGAACCGCCGTGGAAGGAGCCGATGCCGCAGACACCGGCGCAGTTGCTGAGTCGGCCGAATCCAGTGACGTCGATGCGAGTACCTCCCTATGAATCCGATCGATCTTAAGAATCTCATCGAAGCCACGTTGCTGGCCGCTGGGCGCCCGGTGACCGAAGCGCAAATGCTCGAGCTGTTCGACGAGCGCGAACGACCGACGCCTGAGCAATTGAAAGAAGCTTTGGCCGCACTGGCCGCTGATTACGAAACGCGCGGCATCGAACTGTGTGAAGTGGCCAGTGGCTGGCGGATTCAGATTCGCACGCGTTGCGTCGATTTGGTTTCGCGCCTGTGGCAGGAGCGGGTCTCGCGCTATTCGCGTGCTTTGCTCGAGACGCTTGCGCTAGTCGCGTACCGCCAACCGATCACGCGCAGCGAAATCGAAGAAATTCGAGGCGTGGCCATCAGCTCTAGCATCATGCGCACGATGCAGGAGCGCAATTGGATTCGCGTGGTCGGCCACCGCGAAGTGCCGGGTAGGCCGGAGCTGCTCGGGACCACGAAAGAGTTTCTCGATTACTTTGGGCTCCGAAGTCTCGATCAGTTGCCCACGCTGGCCCAACTGCGCGACCTTGAAAACGTCGGCGTGCAATTGGAATTACCTGCAGGCGATGTCGCCGCGGCCAATGAAGTTCAGGGCAATGAATCTCAGGGCGAACTTCAAGGTGAGACGCAGAGCGAGGCTCAGGGCGAGGCTCAGGGCGAGGTTCAGAGCGGCGCTGAGAGCGACACGGAGAGCGAAATGCAGGTCGAAGGAAGTTCGGAGGATGACGCCGCAACGTTAAGTGCGGAATCCGACAACGAAGGGGATCCCGAAGCCGAAACTTCTGCACCAACCATGGTGGCGGACGCGGAAGACAAAAAGCCCGGCCTTTACGCGCCGCCGGCGGAATGACCGCCGGTACGAAAGACTCGGCACGCGAGACGGATAAAAATTCTGCCGTATCGCGCGTCGCGCGTTACGGATCCCGTCCAATGCACGAGCGTCTGCAAAAAATTCTTGCGCGGCACGGTTTAGGATCGCGCCGCGAAATCGAACGCTGGATTGCGGAAGGGCGCGTAACCGTCAATCTCGAACCGGCGCAGATTGGAGCCCAGTACCGTCCCGGCGATCGAATTGCGATCGACGGTAAAGAAGTCACGGCACGGTTAAACATCGAAGTGGCGTCGCAGGTATTGCTGTTTCACAAGGCGCAAGGTCAGCCCATCACCCCTGACGAGCGGCGCAATAAGCCAGCGATCGATGCGGCCGATGGAGTCGAGTATCCCGTCGATAGTGCCGAAACTGTGATGGATCGCTTGCCGTCCATCCGGGGATCGCGTTGGGTGCCCATCAATCCGATGCACGCGGGCGACAGCGGGCTATTGCTCCTCACCAACGACGGCAACTTGGGGTTCGCGTTGACTCGTCGCAAGCGGTGGATTCCGACAGCCTACATGGTGCGCGTGCTCGCGCCGAATGATGCGGACGACGCAACGAGTCTGGTTCCTAGAAGGGTTCCTGAAATTCCGCCGCACGTGAGCTACGACAGCGGCAAAGGCAACGAGACCGTCGAATTCACGAAGGTCGAACCGACGGGAGGCAGCGAAGGTGCCAACTTGTGGTACCGCGTCGAATTACCGCGAGCGGATCACCGAGCGGCAGTGCGTGCCTTGTTCGAAAGCCGCGATCTCAAAGTCAGCCGCATGACCCAGGTGGCGTTCGGTTCCATCGAATTGCCGCGCGACCTGCCGCGCGGACGTCATCGTGCGCTCTCGGCCGATCAAGTCGCGTCGCTCTATGCGCTCGCGCAGATCGACGTGCCGCCGCCGCCGAAAAAAGAAGATCGCGTCGATCCGCGCAAACGGCGTGCGATTGCGCCGGATCGCCGACGCGCATCCAAGAAGAGCGTTGCGCGGGCGAAGGACTTTGAAGCCACGACCGAACGTGATCGGCGGCCGACGAAGGGTACTGCAAAGAGAGGCAGTGCAGGACGAGCGGGCGGCAGACAAACTCGCGGTTCGAGCGGTCGGCGTCGGTAGGAAAGATACTCCCGCAAAAAATCCCACAAAAATTCCACAAACATCCTAGGGCGCTTCCAGCGTTTGATTGGAAACGCCTTTGCTATCCGGACCGAGCAAATATAAATAGGGGGGCACGACCTCTTCCGGCGCTTTGAGTTTGCTGCGGTCTTCCGCCGGATATGCCTGCAACCGCATATTGGTACGTACCGCGCCGGGATTGATCCCGTTGACGCGAATGCGGTCGTTTTCCAATTCGTCGGCCAGCATGTGCATCATGCCCTCGGTTGCCCATTTGGCGGGCAAATACGCGCCCCAGTAGGCTCGCGGCCTTGGAACGATGCCGCTCGACGTAAAGACAATCGAGCCGTCGTCGGAGTGCTTCAGTAGCGGTAGGCAATACCGCGTCAGGATGAACGGCGCGTTCACGTTGACATGCATCGTGCGCAACCACTTCGGGACGTCGTGATGCGCAAGGGGCGCGCGTTCGCCGAGCATCGCCGCGTTATGAATCAAGCCGTCGAGTTTTCCGTACTCCTTATCGATGGCGGTGCTTAAGTTTTCATACTCTTCGGGACCCGCTTTCTCGAAGTTAAGCGGAAGGATGGACGGTCGTTTTCCTCCGGCAGTCACAATGGCGTCATAGGCGCTTTCCAGCCTTTTCACGTTCCGCCCATGAAGAATGACCGTTGCGCCGTGAGCTGCGCACGCAAGCGCAACGGCTCTGCCGATGCCCTCGCTCGCGCCGGTAATGAGGATCACGCGGTGGTCGAGTAAATTTTTATTCGGAGCGTAGGTGCGCAGGTCAATCATAGAAAGTGAATGAGAAAGGGATTAAGCGAAGCGTAATGAGCGAGTAATGGACAAGTATCAACTACGGCGTGCGGCGCGCCAAGCAGTCCACACCTTCTGCAAGGCACCAAGTTCGTGGCGCGTCGAAAAAACGCTTTCAGGAGCATCGGCAATCGTTTTAGCAAGCCGACCGTGGAGCGCCGCAAGCACGGCCATCGGCCGAGCCAATCCATCGGCGCCCGGTGGCTCAAGGGTGGATAAGGTCGCGCAAAGGCGTTGTGCTTCACTGGCGAGTAACGCTTGCCATGGCTCGCGATATTCAGGATCGCTCGGTCGTTGGGGAGAAATGCCGCTGGCCGACAGCTCGTCGATCGGCCAATAGAGGCGGCCAGCACGAAGATCCACCGCCAGATCGCGCAGTGTCTCTACTCGGCGGATGAGTCCACCGAGTCTTCGGCTACTGGGTCGCGATACGGTGTCCTCGGCAAGTTCGAATAATCCGCCGCCGCTGCGCTCGAGATAGGCGTTGAGTTCCTGCGTCGTGTGGTAAGTCATGCGCGCCAAATCCATGTCGGCAGCCACGAGTACTTCATGCAGTTTCGAGAAATCGACCTCCGGCAGTGCGGACTGTAAAACCTTCGTGGCAGGGTGCTGTGCGTTGCGATTGATTAGGCGATCGATCTCGCCGCGCCACCACTGCAGCCGCGTGTGCGCCACTTCATGCGCTGCGTCGGTCGACGCGCGAATCTCGGACTCGACGACGAAGAGGGCGGTCAGTAGTTCGCGCTGCGCGGGCGGCGAATAAAGCAGAGCGAAGTAGCGCATCGAGCCGGGTGGGGCAGCGCGGTGCAGGTAGTCGGAATCGAGCATTGACGGAGAATCCAAGCGCAGGCGCGATGAACGATTAGGCTCGATCAATTGTTCGAGCGCGGCGTGTCTTGAGCGAGCGGCAAATCGCGGACGAGTTTGTCTACCGGCTCCGACTCTTCGATCGTCCTATCGGGGCGTACTCCCAATTCGGTGAACTTGCGGGCGCCCGGCAGTACTTGCCGTTCGAGCGATCCCACTGCACTGTTGTATGCGTCCACGCTCTGACCCAAGTTGCGGCCGAGCTTGGTCAGATGAGCGGTGAACACGCCGAGGCGCTTGTAAAGGTCTTCGGCCAGCGAGCGAATCTTTTCGGCGTTCTCGGCGAGCGCGGTTTGACGCCATCCGTAGGCCACCGCTTTGAGGAGCGCGACGAGGCTCGATGGCGTGGTGATGATCACGTCCTGGCGAATCGCATCTTCGAGTAAAGAAGGATTCTCGCCGAGCGCGGCGCTTAAGAATTGGTCGCCTGGAATAAAGAGGATTACGAAGTCAGGGCTCTTCTCGAACTGAGCCCAGTAACTTTTTGCAGAGAGTTGACGGACGCGCTCCACGACGGCGTTAGCATGGCGTTTGAGCGCTGCGGCCCGCGCTTCGTCCGTTGGTGCATCGACGGCGTCCAAATACGCATCCAGCGGCGTTTTTACGTCGACGACCAAATCACGGCCGTCCGGCATATGTACGATCATATCGGGGCGCACTACCGTGTCGTCGGCGCTTCGCATCTGCACTTGCTCGTTGAAATCACAGTGATCCACCATGCCAGCGAGCTCGACCAGGCGCTTTAGCGTCAGTTCTCCCCACTGGCCGCGCACTTCCGGGCGACGTAACGCGGTGACCAGTCCGCGCGTTTCGCGCTGCAAGGCTTGCTGACCGAGGGTGACCGATTCGATCGAGGCCCGAAGACTGCCGAATGACTCCGCACGTTCCTTTTCGATCCGGCTGATTTGTTGTTCGGTCTTCAGCAACGCTTCGCGTATGGGGGCGACCATCGTTTCGATGGCTTTCTCGCGCTCGACGAGCGAGGCCGCCGCTGCTTGATGATGCGTACCCAAGTGTTCCCGAGCGAGCTTTAAAAAGACCTCGCTGTTGGCGCGCAGCGATTGACCCGCGACGGAATCGAAGTCGGACGTCAACTTGATCATCGCCTGTTCCAGTGCCGCAACGCGTTCTTTGTCGAGTTGTTCCTGCGTCTTAAGGTGTGATTGGGCGACAGCCAGGTCGACTGCGAGTCGTTGCTCGCGGCGGCGTCCTATCCAAAGACCGAGCAGGGCACCGACTGCCAATCCGCCTGCTGCGAGCAGAAGCATCGCCAACGTCATGCGGCCCCCCGCTGTAAATGCATGAGGTAATTCACGCTGGGATCGCGGCTAATGGCGCAGTGATGCGTAAGCGGGTTGTAGTCGATGCCGACCACATCGCGGAGAGTAAGGTCCGCCGTTCGCGACCAGTGTGCGAGTTCGGAGGGTTTGATGAATCGTTCGTAGGTATGCGTTCCCGGAGTAAGCAGCCGCATCACGTATTCGGCGCCTATCACGGCCAGCAGATACGCTTTCAGGTTTCGATTGATGGTCGAAAAGAAAACGTCGCCGCCCGGTCGAACGAGTTCGCTTGCCGCTCGAATGACGCTTGTGGGATCGGGAACGTGTTCCAGCATTTCAAGGCAAGTCACCACGTCGTAGCTGCCGGCGAACTCGGCCGCATGCTTTTCGGCGGATGCTTGGCCGTAGACGATCTTCAATCCGGACTCGAGCGCATGCAGTTTTGCAATCTGGACGGTTTGCTCGCCGAGATCGATGCCGGTGACTTCGGCGCCGCGCTTCGCCATTCCTTCTGCCGCCAAACCGCCGCCGCAGCCGATGTCGAGAACACGCTTACCCTTTAACGAGGCTCGTTCGTCGATGTAAGCCACGCGGACCGGATTGATCTCGTGCAACGGACGAAACTCGCCTTGCGCATCCCACCAGCGCGGCGCGTTGGCATCGAAGCGGGCGATCTCCGCTGGATCGTGATTGCTGGTTGCTGCGGTGGTCATGGCGCGGAGCTTATCCGGGATTGCCAGGCCCGTGCTCGCTCGAGGATCGATTCCGTATCGTAGCGAGTGAATTTGCGGTCGGCGAGGAGCGGGCGTCCAGCGACGAAGACATCGCTGACGTTGCTGCGATTCGCCGCATAGACGATCGCCGTCGCCGGGTCGTGAATCGGTTGAGCGTTCACGTCGTTTAAGTTTATGCAGCAGAGGTCGGCCCATTTTCCCGGCTCGATCGAGCCGATGGTGTCAGCCAAATTAAGACACCGTGCGCCGTTGAGCGTCGCGATCTTGAGCCATTGATGCGCGGAAACCTTCGTGCCGGCTAAAAGTGCGGCCGTTCGGAGTTCGTCCAGCATGTCGAGGTCGTTGTTGCTGGCCGCGCCATCGGTGCCTAAGGCGACGTTCACGCCGCGTTCGAGCAGCATCGGTACCGGGCACACGCCGTTGCCGAGTTTGAGATTCGATTGCGGGCAGTGAACGACATGGGCTCCGCCACGCGCTACCTGCTCGATATCCGCGTCGATCAGCTGCGTCATGTGGACGGCGCTGAAAGACGGCGTCAGGAATCCGAGCCGATCCAAGGCGGCCAGCGGACGTTCTTTTCCGGACACTTCCTGACGCGATTCGTGCACGTGCATCGCGACCGGCAAATCGATCTCGTCCGCCATCGTTCGCAGCCGCGACAGTGCGGCTTCGCTGACGGCATAGACCGAGTGCGGCGCGAAAGCGGTCGATATGAGCGGATCGCCGCGATAGTCGTCGTGGAGCCGCAACGCCTTGTCGAGGCATTCGCCGGCCGAGCTTGCCCAGGCCGTACTGAATTCAACAACCGGCGAGCCGATGCAAGCGCGCATGTGCATTTGGCTCGACGTCTGCGCAATGGCTTCCGGAAAGAAGTACTGTTCCGAAAAACACGTCGTTCCGCTCGCCACCATGCCGGCAATGGCAAGTTCGATCCCGTCGCGCACGAACTCCGGACTGAGCCAGCGGCCTTCGAGCGGCCAAATCCGTTCTTTGAGCCATGCGTCGAACTCGAGATTTTCGGCCACTCCGCGCAGCAAGGTCATGCCGGCATGCGTATGCGCATTGACGAATCCCGGCAACAAGACATGCTGCGGTCGGTCGAGCCGTTCCGCCGCGGCGAAGCGCGCGGTCGCTTCCGCGATCGGCAAAATCGCCACGATTCGCCCTTCGCGAATGGCAACGGCGTGATGGTGCAGCACCACGTCCAGAGGCTCGATGGGGATGATCCAACGGGCGGCAATCAATAGATCGATTTGTTCCACGTTTCCACTCGACGCACAACACCAGAGTCCAAAAAGTATAGCGCGAGAAACCTGCAAACCGTTCGGATTGCGCGCTCGCTATGCTAAGATTCGCCCTTTGATTTCCTCGCCGTAAGGCCTATTCGAACTAGCACGACTCCGCAAAAATAGAACGGAAACCATGGCTGAAATCGCGCGCGAACTTCTCCACGTAAACATCGAAGACGAAATGCGGCAGTCGTACCTCGATTACGCCATGAGCGTAATCGTCGGCCGCGCATTGCCGGACGTGCGTGACGGATTGAAACCCGTGCATCGACGCGTGCTCTACGCCATGCGGGTGCTGGGTAACGATTGGAACAAGGCCTATAAGAAATCGGCCCGCGTAGTCGGCGACGTCATCGGTAAATACCACCCGCACGGCGATACGGCGGTGTACGACACCATCGTCCGCATGGCTCAGCCGTTTTCCATGCGCTATATGCTGGTGGACGGTCAGGGTAACTTTGGTTCGGTCGACGGCGACTCCCCGGCGGCCATGCGCTACACCGAAGTGCGCATGTCGAAGATCGCGCACGAGCTGCTGGCGGACATCGACAAGGAAACGGTGGACTTCGGCCCGAACTACGACGAATCGGAAACCGAGCCGCTCGTCATGCCGGCCCGGATTCCGAATCTGTTGGTCAATGGCCAAACCGGCATCGCGGTGGGCATGGCCACGAACATTCCGCCGCACAATTTGAGCGAAGTGCTGGACGCCTGCGTCGCGCTCATCGATAACCCCGAGACGACCATCGCGCAGCTCATGCAGATCATTCCGGGCCCGGACTTCCCGACGGCCGGAATCATTAACGGCGCTCAGGAGATTGCGCAGGCGTATGCCACGGGCCGAGGCCGGGTGTACGTGCGCGCGCGAACCAACATCGAAGAAGACGATAAGGGTAGGCAGACGATTGTCGTCACCGAGTTGCCGTTCCAAGTCAACAAAGCGCGTTTGATCGAGCGCATCGCCGAGTTGGTGCGCGAGAAAATCATCGAGGGCATCGCGCCCGACGGTCTGCGCGACGAGTCCGACAAGGACGGCATGCGGATCGTCATCGAATTGAAGCGCGGCGAAATCGCCGACGTGATTCTGAATAACCTGTTGAAGCACACGCCGATGGAGTCGGTGTTCGGCATCAACATGGTGGCCTTGCAGGACGGCCAGCCGAAGATTTTCAACCTCAAGGAAATGCTGGATGCATTCCTGCGCCATCGTCGCGAAGTCGTCACGCGGCGCACCATATTCGACATCCGGAAAGCTCGCGAACGTGCCCACATTCTCGAAGGGCTCACCGTCGCGCTGGCCAATATCGACGACGTCATCGCCATGATCAAAGCGTCGCCGTCGGGAGCCGAAGCGAAGGCCGCGCTGACGAGCCGCGTGTGGAAATCCGGCATCGTTCCGGAACTGCTCGCGCGCGCAGGCGCTATTTCCGCCCGCGTCGACGGATTGTCCCTGGAGTTTGGGCTCGTGGAAGGGGGCTATCGGCTTACCGAAGAGCAGGCGCAAGCCATTCTGGAAATGCGTTTGCAGCGCCTAACCGGACTTGAGCAGGACAAGATTTCCGACGAATACAAAGAGCTGTTGGCGCAGATCCAAGATCTCGGCGACATTCTTGCGCGCCCGGAGCGATTGCTTGAGGTGATTCGCGCGGAGCTGCTCGAAATCAAGGAAACCTACGGGGATAAGCGCCGTACGGAAATCAACGTCGATCACACCGATCTCACCATCGAAGACTTGATCGAACCCCAGGACGTCGTGGTCACTCTGTCCCATAGCGGCTACGCCAAATCCCAGCCGGTCACCGACTACCAAGCGCAACGTCGCGGCGGTCGCGGCAAGGCCGCAACGTCGATGAAGGACGAGGATTTCGTCGACAAGCTTTTCGTCGCGCATTCCCACGATACGCTGCTGTGTTTCTCGAGCACGGGCAAGTTGTATTGGCTCAAGGTGTATCAAGTGCCGATCGCCAGCCGCGGTTCGCGCGGCAAGCCGATCGTCAATCTCCTGCCTTTGCAAGAAGGCGAACGCATCAATGCGCTCTTGCCGATTCACGAATACGAGGCGGATAAATTCGTGTTCTTCGCGACGGCGCAAGGCACGGTGAAGAAGACGTCGCTGGAAGCGTTTTCGCGGCCGCGCACCGCGGGCATCATCGCGATCGACTTGGATCCGGGCGACCGCTTGGTCGGCGTGGACATCACCGACGGCAAGAAACACATCGTGCTTTGTTCGAGCGGCGGCAAGGCAATTCGCTTCCATGAAGACGACGTCCGTGCGATGGGACGCAATGCCGGCGGCGTTCGCGGCCTTCGTTTGAACGAGAAGGACGACGAAGTGAATTCGCTCATGATCGTCAATGCCGAAGGCGACGACGGGTTGATTCTCGTTGCGTCGGAACACGGTTACGGCAAACTCACGTCCATTGCCGAATTTCCGCAGCACGGTCGAGGCGGTCAAGGCGTCATTGCCTTGCAGACTACCGACCGCAACGGCCGAATGGTCGGTGCGGTTCGCGTCACCGCGGACAACGAAATCATGTTGATTAGTTCGAACGGCACTCTGGTCCGCACGCCGGTCAGCGATATTTCCGTCCAAGGACGCAATACGCAGGGCGTGCGCCTGATTCGCTTGGACGAAGGCGACCGCCTGGTCGGTATCGAGCGGATTGCCAGTGAAGGCAGCGAAAGCGGCGAGGGCGAGGAAGCTTCGAGCGAGACCTAACCATGCATTCCGGTGGCACGTGGTACGTGGCACGAGTTCTTGAGGATTGAATGATGAAACGCGTATTTAATTTCAGCGCCGGACCCGCGGTGCTTCCGGTCGAGGTTCTCGAACAAGCCAAAGAGGAGCTTCTTGATTGGCACGGCTCCGGCATGTCCGTGATGGAGATGAGCCATCGCGGCAAGGAGTTCATTTCGATTCATGCGCAAGCGGAAAAGGACGTTCGCGAATTATTGAACGTTCCCGCGAACTACAAAGTGCTGTTCATGCAGGGCGGCGCCATCGGCGAGAATGCCATCGTGCCGATGAACCTCTTGCGCGGACGCACCAGCATCGACTTCGTCAACACCGGCGAGTGGTCGAAAAAATCGATCAAGGAAGCCAAGAAATACGCCGGCGTGAATGTCGCGGCGAGCAGCGAAGGCAATAACTTCACCAGCGTACCCGACCGCGCTTCGTGGAAACTCGATCCCAACGCCGCGTACGTGCACATCTGTTCGAACGAAACCATCGGCGGCGTGCAATATCATTTCACGCCCGACACGGGGAACGTGCCGTTGGTGGCCGATATGTCGTCCGATATCCTGTCGCGGCCGGTCGATGTTTCTAAGTACGGCGCAATCTATGCCGGCGCGCAAAAGAACATGGGGCCCGCGGGCCTCACGCTGGTCATCGTCCGCGACGATCTCATCGGTCAGGCGTTGCCCGCAACGCCGTCCGCGTTCGACTATAAACAGCAAGCGGAAAACGATTCGATGTACAACACGCCGCCGACCTATGCAATTTATATTGCGGGCTTGGTGTTTCAGTGGATCAAGAAGCAGGGCGGGTTAACGGCGATGGAGGTTCACAATCGCAAGAAAGCGGCTTTGCTATACGACTATCTCGATTCCACGAAGTTTTACAGCAATCCCGTCGCGCGCGGCGACCGCTCGCTCATGAACGTACCGTTCAAACTCCCGAACGAATCGTTGGATGAGTCCTTCTTGAAAGGCGCACAAGCGCTCAGCATGTTGCAACTCAAGGGCCATCGCTCCGTCGGCGGGATGCGCGCCAGCATTTACAACGCGATGCCGATCGCCGGCGTAGAAGCGCTGGTGGCGTACATGAAGGAATTCGAACGGAAAAACGGATGAGCCCTATGTCCTACAAAATCCTCACCCTTAACAATATTTCCGTTCGCGGGCTTGAGCGTTTGCCGCGCGATCGCTACGAGGTCGCTTCCGAAATCGGCCATCCCGATGCGATCCTGGTGCGTTCCGCGGACATGCATGCGATGGACATCGCCGGTAGCGTCAAGGCGATCGGCCGGGCGGGCGCCGGAACCAATAACGTTCCGGTTGCGAAACTGAGCAAGCGCGGCGTGCCCGTTTTCAATGCGCCGGGCGCCAATGCAAACGCCGTCAAGGAATTGGTGATTGCGAGTTTGTTTCTCGCTGCCCGTAACATTTGCCAGGCTTGGTCGTATACGCGTGAATTGAAAGGGGACGACCATACCGTCGAAGAGGCCGTCGAGAAGGGCAAGAAGAAATTCGTCGGCTATGAATTACCCGGGCGCACGCTCGGCGTTATCGGACTCGGCGCCATCGGTGTCGAAGTGGCCAACGCCGCTCACGCGCTTGGCATGCGCGTTCTTGGTTTCGATCCCCAAATTACGGTGCAACGTGCGTGGCAATTGTCGTCGGGCGTCGAACAGGCCCTGTCGTTGGATGACTTGTTTTCGCGGAGCGACGTGATCACCGTGCACGTGCCGCTGGTCGAGGCGACGCGTAACCTGGTGAATCCGGCGCGGCTCAAGCT
>CAZQYC010000059.1:0-23194 GCA_964597495.1 uncultured Steroidobacteraceae bacterium
TGCGACGCAGAAGTTCGGCGAAGGCCGAGTACTTGTCGCGAAGCCGATCGATTTGCGCTATGCCCGGCTTGAAATCGAGATCGCTCAATTCGTGGCCCAAGACGCGCAGGGTATCGTCGACGCGGCCGGCCAGAACACGATGCATGTCTTGCACGTAGTTGCGGGCATGGTGCTCTTTGCGAAAGAGATATTCGAATGCCCACGCACCGGCGCCCAGCGCACCGCCCACGATGGCGGGCGCGATAAAGAGCACGCTCGGACCGAGCATCAGGGCTGCAACGCCGCCCAGAATTCCGACGGCAGTGGGATAAAGCACGTGCGGCTTTTGCAGCGTTTCGTTCAGCACGGCACGCGACACGGCGCTTGGCGAGAAATCCGGCGTCCGCGCGGGGCGTCGCGACAGTCGTTCTGGCGCTTCTTCTGTCGGCATTGTTTAGTACGGCTCCGTGAGCAACGCCAATTCCACTCGCGGCAACCGATACCCGTAAGCTCGGTCCGATTCGCCGGTTAGGCGCGGCAAGGGTTGGGACGAGCCGAAACCGATCGCCCGGATGCGATTTACATCGATGCCGTATGTGCCGAGTAGATGACTCGCCACCGCTTGAGCGCGCAATTTGGAGAGCTCCAGATTTGCTTCGGGGTCGCCGCCGGTTCCCGTATGTCCTTTCACGAGAATGCGGTAATTGGGGTAGTGGCGCAAGCGATCGGCCATGTGCGCCAAGACCTGTTCGTCGTCGTCGCCGAGTGATGCCGTGCCGCGTTGGAATCCCACCGGCTCGATTTTTAAGGTGCCCACTTCTTGAAGTCGGGACCAGCCTTTTTCGTCGAGCGGTTCAAAGGTCTTTTGCAGCGAATTCGCGGAGCCGGCACCACCTTTGCCTTTAGCTTGACCATTGAATAGATCGGCGATGAATTGCCCGTTGGTCAATCGATAGGCATCGTGATCCGGCAGCGGGTTGCTGGCGAAATCGCCGGTGGCCATCAGGATTTGCGTCGTCGCATTGATCGTATCCGCCAATTGTTGTTCGCCGCCGGAATTGGACGCCGTGACGCCTAGCCACTGAGTTCCATTGTCGTTCAGCGAAGCCCAGGCCACTCCGCGCAACATCGCCTCGACCTGGCCGGCATCGACCTTTGCGTACGAACGTACCTGTTCGCGCAACTGCGTCTCGTCCTCGCGATACTGTTTCAGCGTTTGGAAGTACTGATCGATGACCGTCGCAATGGCCGCCGGATTTTCTTGAATGAGACGACGCGATGCGATGAGCACGTCGACGATCAGGTTTTCGGTGTCTTCCGTACCCAGAAGTTTCACGAACTCGTCGTTCGTCAGTGCTTTCGAGACATCCGGTTCCCAGAGCACCGCTATATCGCTTTCGCCACGCTCAAGTTTAAGGAGCGCATCGCCTGAGCCGTTCGCCGCCACCCGCCAGGCGCCTTTGCGCTCTTTCAAATGCGGAACGTCGAAATGCACGCCCACGCTTTTAAGCAAATATTCGCTGGGCGAATCGGGCGTGAACGCTATGCGCAATGTTTTCTTCTTTTTCAACGCATCGAGATTAGCCGCGGTGGAACGTCGCGCAACGATCGCATCGCCGCCCTTGGATTGGTCGATGACCGCAACGATCGCGCCGGGATATTGCGCGCGAATGCCGTTCAACACATAGGCGTCGACGGTAGCTACCGCCAACTGCAATTCGCCATCGCTCATACGAGAGAAGCGCTTGCCGTAGTCGGCTCGGTCGTCCTCGCAGCGCAAGTTGTAACCGGCCGTGCGCATGCGTCGCGCCATGACCGGCGAACAAAGCGGAAAATAACCGACCCAACTATCCATGCCCACAACCAAGGTGCCATGCTCGCTCGCGGCATCGGAGGTCTGACGCTGGGTTTGGTCCTGCCAAACGGGAAGCAGAAACTTGAAGCCGACAATCGCGAGAATGCCGAGAACCAGGATGGCGAGAAACGCTTTGAGGTGGGCGGACATGATTAAGAGGCTGTTAGCCGCTAGCTACTAGCCGCTAGCCAGAAAAGACTTCTAACCAGCGCTGTCCGCAATCTGGGGTTCTTACATCCAGGTTTGCTGGTTAAGTTGGTTTTTAGGTGGATTCCAGTCATGTCTTTAGCATTTCTTTCTTGCTAGCGCCTAGTGGCTAGCAGCTTCCAAATAGTGGCTTCCTAAAATTTCGTCGCATCGAATGCCGGCGCTTCGGCAAGCACGGCTTGCAAGCTTTTCGCTAGCTCGGCCGGATCGGTCGCCGACGCATAGAAGGTTTTTTTCGGCTGATTGAGCACGTGATTCGAATCGATGCAAAAGCCGATCGTATGCAACACCACGGGTGATTGCTCGAGAATTTTTCTCACGATCGGTTTCGGATCTTCGTTGTCGGGATCGGGCTGTCCATCCGTGACGACGACTAGGTGATACTCGCCGTATCCCAATTGCGTCCGGGCTTGCGCCGTTAGTTTTTCATAGCCAATCTTGATGCTCGAGAGCAAAGGCGTATCTGAACCCGCGCTGATTTTATCCAGCGCAGCGCGGAGCGCTTCGCGATTGTCCACGCCGAGCGGCACTCGTTCCGAGATCGAATTGCGGTCGAACGCGGCCAATCCGATGTTGGCTTCCGCGGGCACCGAAACGAAGAAGTGCTTCACGGCCGTCACCGCGGCTTCGATCTTGGTCGAACCGCCGCCGCAACGTTTACTTAGCATGCTGCCGGAGCCATCGAGCACTACATAGTAGTTGGTCGTATTTACCGCAGCGTGCGTGCTAGTGGTTGTCTCGCCGATGGTTCCGTCATCCAGGGGTGGCCAATCGACGCGCTGTGCATCGAGAGCATACTGCGAAGCAGCACCATGCTTCTTTTTGCGGCGATCGCGCTTTGAATCGTCGTCATTGTCTTTGTCGATCGTGACGCCATCATCGACCTTGCCATCCCGATGTTTAGCGTTGACGACGATTAGGAGCGCGATGACGGCGGCACCCGCGATTGGAAGGAATTTACGCGACATCTCTTTTCCCACCTTGAATACGATGTCAGCCGCGACTACAGCGGCTTGAAGACCGACGACTCGGCTTCCACTTGCAGAATACGGAATTCCACGCGCATGTTGTCGCGCCACTCGCGTTCGTTTTTCGGCGCGCACGGCTCGTCACCGCAAAAACCGGAACGGGGCTTGGAAAGACCGTGGCCGATCACTGCGAACTGCGAGGTGTCGAGCGTGATGCCGGTTTGCTTGGCGTAAGCGATCACGCTGTCGCGAACCGCCACGGCGCGGGAGAGGCTTAAATTCTTGGCGGCTTGCTTCACTTGTCCGAGGACGACTTCGGGTTTGCCGTCCTTCTTGTCGCGCAAATAGCCCATCGGGTCGCTGTGTCCTTCGATCGTAATGAGGGCGCCGCCATAGGTCGACGAAAGATTGATGACTTTAGCGAACGAGTCTTTGTAGAGATCGGCGCTGAACGAATTTTGGTTCGGCTGAAAGAAGATCTCGAACGAGAAGAGCTCGCCCTCATTCAAGGTTCCTTGCTGCTGCTTTCGAGCGACCACCGCCGCGACTTGCGATTGGTTGAACTTAGGCGCTTCGACTTCATCGGCGCGCGCCAGACCGCGTTTCAGCGAGTTGTAGTCCCAACTTGCCGTAGTAAGCGATTGCTTGCCTTGCACCAATCCGATGCTCGCAAAGGATTGCTGGATCTCCTGGGTGAGCTTGCTTAAATTGCGCGGATAACTTGGGGTGGCGAGAAATTCCACATTCCCGGTATGGCCGACGAATTCCGCATCGCCGTACAAGCCCTCGGCGTCGGCGACCGCTTGAGCGCTGTCGAGCAGTATTTGTGCGGCGGCGGTCATCGTCGTGCGGTAATCGCCGGCGCGCGAAGTCTTGCTGCGTACAAGGTCGGCCAATTTCTCCTGTCCTACTAGGAGGCCGTGAACAAAACCTTCGACCGATTTACGATTACGTTGCAGATAATCTGAACGTACCGCGTACACGTCGGCAATGATGCGATTTGCGGTTTTCGTGGAAAGCAAAATTCGCGCTCCTTTCACGGAGTCTTCCGCGCCGTTGCCGACGGTGCCGCCCGAAGTGAGCACGGAAGCATCTGGCGAAATGACGAACGCAGCATCGACATCGCGCTGTTGAAAGGCGCGCATCGGCGTGTTGTCCGTACCGGTGAGGTCGGGCAACCAGCGTAATTTCACGTCGTTCACCGAGAGCCCGGCATCGGTGAGTATCTTGGTCATGTAGTCGACGTGCGGGCCGTAGGCTTGTAACGCGATGGTTTTGCCGCGTAAATCCTTGGCCGAGCCGATGCCCGGCTTTACGACCAGCGCGTCGCCGCCGGCGGACCACGTGAGCTGATAAACGATGACCGGCTTGGTGCGTGGATCCTTGGAAAGCAGATCCGCCGCCATGTTTACCATTCCAAGCGTACCGCGTAAGTAGGGCGATTTGCCGGAGATATACGCTTCGACTTGTTTGGAGAAAACGTCTTCGCGCACGAGGTTCAAGTCCAATTGTTCCTGACCCAGCGCACTGCTACGGACGGTGCGCGCTTGGTTGCCGTTGGCGTACACGGTTGCCATGTCGCCGCCCCAGGTAATGATTGGAATTTGCACGGTGCCGGTCGCCACGTCGCCGGTTTTCGTATTCGCGAGCACGGTCGCGAGCGGAGGCGCTTCGACATAGTGTGGCGCAGCGTTGAGCGCGCCGGACATAGCGAGCAAGCCTATTAAGAGGCCATGGCGAACCAAGGAACGCACCATTTTTCGTTACTCCCCGTTAACGACTTCGTCATTCCCGCGAAGACGGGAATCCAGCATCGATTCTTCCATTCCGGAGCAGCCATTCCGAATCAGCTTTCGCGAATGGGCGATGCACCGTTTGAGCAATGCATCACTTGACGCCGATATTGTGCCTCATTCTAATGGCCGCTCCTACGAACGGTGGGAATTCGTGGCGACCGGTCGTCACCGACATTCGAAAGGCTGCCGGAGTCGATGACTCAGATTCGATGAATTATCGAGGAGTTTAGGACGACGGCAGCAGCCATCACGGACATCTCATGACGGATATCAAAGAACTCGAACTCCTGGTCGCTACTCGACCGCCTCTTGTCTTGGTGGAAACCGCCGAGACTTCCAGGGTGGAAGAATTGTTTCGACGTCTCACGACGCGAACCGGTCGGCCGCTTTTTCGCTGGGGGTTGGCCACTGGATTGCAGGCGTTGGCTCCCCCTAATTCGGCTATTGCGCCCTGTCGAAAGCCGGTCGATTTGTTGCAGCACGTATTGCAGATACGCGTGCCGGGCCTCTATCTCATGCTCGACTTGCATCGGCTCTTCGACGATCCGGTGGTTTTGAGCTACCTACAGGAAATTGCAGCGCGCCACGACCAAGTACCGCACACGCTGGTGTTGGTCGGGGCGGAATTGGTGGTGCCCAACGAACTAAAGAGCTTTGCGGCACGTTTCGAATTGGCGCTGCCGAACCTCGCCGAACTTGAACGGCTCGTACGCGAGGAGGCCGCCGACTGGGGAAAGCAGAATCAAACGCGTGTTCAGGCGCAAAGCGCGGCGGTGAGTGCGTTGACGCGTAACTTGCTAGGCCTACCCGCCAATGAGGCGCGTCGTCTTATCCGAGCGGCCATTCACGACGATGGCATTCTGAATGACGCGGACTTGCCGGCCGTCATCGACGCAAAATACAAATTGCTCGGACAGGATGGCGTGTTGTCCTTCGAGACTAATACGACGCGTCTCGCCGACGTTGCCGGCCTCGGCAATTTAAAACGCTGGCTGCAGGCACGTCACGAAGTCTTTTTGAGCGACATGCCGCCGGCGGGTCTCGATCCACCGAAAGGATTGTTGTTGCTCGGCGTGCAAGGCGGCGGAAAGAGTTTGGCGGCGAAAGCGGTCGCCGGCGCGTGGGGCGTGCCGTTGCTACGCCTCGACTTCGCGGCGCTCTATAACAAGTACTACGGCGAGACCGAGCGTAATCTGCGCGAGTCGCTCAAGACTGCCGGGCTCATGTCGCCTTGCGTGTTGTGGATCGACGAGATCGAGAAAGGATTGGCGAGCGATGGCGACGACGGCGGACCGGCCAAGCGAATCCTAGGCACCTTGCTTACCTGGATGGCGGAACGCAAGAACAAAGTGTTTTTGGTCGCCACGGCCAACGACATCGAGGCGCTGCCGCCGGAATTGCTTCGCAAGGGCCGATTCGACGAAATTTTCTTCGTGGACCTGCCGAGCGAGACCGTTCGCAAAACCATTTTCGAGATTCATCTGCGCAAACGCGGGCAAGATATCGGCAAGTTCGACAGCGGCGCGCTCGCCGTTAAGTCGCAAGGATTTGCCGGCGCCGAAATCGAACAGGCCGTCGTTGCGGCGCTGTATGCCGCGCATGCTCGCAAGGAGGAGTTGAATACCGAGCACGTTGAAAAGGAAATTGCGGCAACCAAGCCGCTGTCGGTGGTGATGGCGGAGAAGGTTGCCTACCTTCGTGCGTGGGCGAGCACGCGCACCGTGCCTGCGGAGTAAACTCGTTCGCCGCTACGCGTTGCCCGTCACCACTTTGACGGTCGGCGTGGGTGGCGCGAAGTCGATTTCCTCTTTGGCGAAGGCCTCGAGTATCTTGAAGTTGATGTCCTGCTGCGCAGCCACGAGCGTGTTGTAGTCGGCATTGACGACGAAATAAGTCGCTTCGAAATTAAAGGCCGTCGGCGAGATTTCTTTAAAGTAAACGCGTTCGAAACGCACGTTCTTCTGCGCCTTAATCGCCGCCTCGATAATCTCGTTGATCTTGCGCACTTTCTCGACTGGCGTACTCTGGCTGATCGAGAGATTGACGATGCCGCGCCGCTCGCGCATTCGTCCGTAATTCTTGACGCGGCTCTTCAGGATGTCGGCGTTCGATAAAATGATTTGTTCGCCGTCGACGCTGCGCAAACGTGTGCTGCGAATTCCGATTTGCTCCACCGTGCCGCCGAGGCCGTCGATGTTCAGCCCGTCGCCCACCGTGAACGGCTTGTCGAGCGTGATCGATAACGAGGCAAGTAAGTCGCTCAGAATCGTTTGAACGGCAAGCGCTATCGCCACGCCGCCGATGCCTAGGCCGGCAACCAACGCAGTGATGTTGACGCCCAGATTGTCCAGCGCCAGTAAGATCACTAGCGACCAGATAAGCGCGCGCGCGACGAAATTGATTATGCCGAGCGAACTCGCGAAATTGACGTCGGAGCTGCTGCGCGTGTTCTGGTGGCGCTCCAACAGATATTGCACCGTGGTCATTGCCCACAGTCCGATTTGGAACCAAATTCCGATCAGGATAAGCGTATGCAGAACGGATTCGATGCGCTTCGGGAAATCGAGAAAGCGCTCCGCCACATTGACGGCGACTACCCACATGAACAGGCGGCTGGTCCGCGGAATGAGCCTTAGCAATAGCTGCACCGCGCCGAATTCGCTGACGTGAGTGGGGCGCTTCGCAAGCCTAAGCAAATAACTTTTGAGGATCGGTAGAACCGTGAAGGTGACGAGGAACGCGAGCACGGCAAAGCCCCAATCCTTGAGGGTATTGCCCGCCACTTTCATGCTGAGGAAGTCGTTGAACGCCTGCATGGACGCATTATAGCGAGCATGCGATTCGGATTAAGCGCTATTCAACTTCGATAAAGGTTCCTCGCTTTTACCGTTGGCTGCGATTATTTCGGCGGAGCGATTCTTTGCGCGTCGTCGGCGCAGATACATCAGCCATCCGGTGACGGCGAACAGCGGCATGGTCAGGCTCGTCATCATCATGACGACTCTTCCGATTCCACCGAAATAGGCGCCTGAGTGGAGCGGAAATAGGCTGCCTATCAATCGATCGGCGGCCCTCTTTTCCGCGAAGCGCTCATGGCTGAGGACGGCGGCAGTGATCGGATGCAGCAACAATCGATTCGAGGCCCAAGGATGCGGGGCATTGTCCGGTAGATAGTAGATTTCGACGGCGGGCTGGCGCTCAGAAGGGAGGATGAACGTTGCAGTCTGATAACTGTCGCTTGCCTGTTCAAAGGCAACCCAGAGCCGTTGCATGTTAGGCGTGCCGACGAACGAGGGATCCGATTTCGGTTTCGCATTGTTGGGTGGAGAAGCGCCTATAGCGGCGTTAAAACCTTGCCGATACCAGTCATAGGCGAAATACAAACCGGTTAATGCAGAAAGCAGGTAGAAGAGGAACACCCATGTGCCCGCAACAGTATGCAAATTCCATAAAAAAGCGCGCCCTTTAAGGCGTCCATGAATTTTGAACCAGGTTTGCCAACGAAGAAGGCCCGTCTTTGGCCAGCGCAAGTACAGACCGGAGAGTGCAAAAATCACCAAAGCAATGGCGGATGTCCCTATCAAGACGTGTCCCGTCGAACCGGCGATCTGGCCGCGATGTATTCGTTCGATTGTTTGGAAAGCCGCTTGGCCGCGAAGTTCATTGCCGCCCAACAATGCGCCGCTGTAAGGATCGACATAACTTACTTCGTTGCGCGTACCTTGCGAGGATTTACGCTGTGAGGACGTATTCGCGGCGTTGGCGGATGGGTCTGGATTTGCTGGCGATGAAGTTTCGATGGCTGAAAAGGTAACCCGCGCCGCCCGATCGGGTATGGAGAACACGGCAATGTTCAGGATCCTTCGATTGGGATTCGTCGCTTCGAGCCGAGTGAAGAGTTCGGGCAGCGTCAGGCGCGATGTTGCGTGGGGCGTAACCGTCACCACGCCGTCATTCAGCAGCTCAAGTATTTCACCCGCGAAAGAGAGAGTAGCCCCGGTGACGCCGATGATCGCGAGAATGATGCCGGCGGTGATTCCGAGCAACCAATGGAGCTGAAAAAGCGCTTTCCGGATCATGATGCCGTGCCAAACTCGCTAAACTCGATTGGAACGATGGCATAGACGGGCGATTTCATGGAGTTGATTATAACGTCATCGCTTCTGGGCAGCGACGTCGACTGCCGAGACTATGTCTAGGGCCTACTTTGTCAGAATAAGTTTGTTCGCACGCGTAATGCGCAATCGATAGTAGGCGCCGCCGTGTTCGATCATGATTTCACGGTCCTTTCCGATCAGATCGCTCGAACTCACGCACGGTGGACCGGAGCCGAATGTACTCCATTGCACGCTATGTCTGATAACGGGTGAGTGAGCAAGCGGCGTTGCCGCGGACGATTTTGTCTTTTCGGAACTCATTTATTAGCTGCCGCCAATAGATCGAACAGGCAGATCGAAGCTAGACGGATTCGGCGGCTGCTTTTGCGGAGACTAGCGACGTCTTCGGGCGAGACGGAAAGAAACGGCGGTACGAAAGCGCAATGCCTGTGTAAATCAAAAAAAGAGCTCCTATGCACGCTAACGCTGCAGTTAGCTTTCCGACGAACCCGAAAGCTTCGCCAGTATGTAAGAAACGCAGCCAAGTGCGCGCGCGCGTACCGGGAGTTCGGTCTTCGAAGGCGACTTTCGAGAGCACGTCGCCTCGGTATGGATCGACGGACAATTGCACTCGACCTCGGTATTGAAAAACGTCGGGATTCAAGACGACGATGTTGAGCGGGCGAATTGCATCGAGCTCTTTGGTGCCGTCTTTGTTGGCGGTTTGGTTCGTGTCGAACGTGATCGTTTCCCATTCCGGATACTGCCGCGCAACTCGTTCAAGTACGGCATCACGAGACATTATTTGCTGACCCTCGGTGGGCACCGGCACACGCACTGCCGGTGCCGGTTGCGCGCCACGCTGCGGAGCTTCCTCGCCCGCGAGCGTGAAGACCAGCCGATTCGCCCATCCAAACGAAATTACGGCGCCGCCCGTGACGATGACGATCAACACCAGGGCGCTCCAGCTGCCGAAGACGTTGTGCCAATTGAAGTCGCGTGCACGGCCTTTGAGGCGACCGACGAACCAAACCGCCGGACGCCATGCTTTCGGCGACCAGCTCCGCGGCCACCACATATACAAGCCGCTGATGCAAAGAAGGAGAAAACCGAGGTTTGCGATGCCGGTGATCAGCTTGCCCGTTTCGCGGCCTTTCCCCTCCATGCCGAGCCAGCGGTGCAATTCCACGAAGACGTGAAGGACATCGTGCGTTGCCTTGGATTTCGGCATGACCGCTGTGCCGGTATAGGGATTTACAAACAGCGTCATGTCGCGGCCAGCGCGATATTCATAGGCTTGATCGGCCGCGCGCGGCACGATTCTCGCCGTCGTTTTGAATCCCGGAAATTGAGTCGCGACGAATTTGTCGAGTTGTTCGAAAGTCAGTCGCGCCGGATTCGCCGGCACTGCGACAGTTTTTACCTCGCGATCGATCGAATCCAGGATTTCACGTTCGAAGGCGATGACAATTCCCGTGGCCGACATGACGGCGACGATCAAGCCGACAGCAAGGCCGGCCACCAAGTGGACCCAAAAAATCGATTTGCGAAGCGCCATAGAGAACAACCAAGGATTAACCGGACGCTCCGAATTCGATCGGGATCACCACGTACATGGGATGCGACTGCCCGTTCTCGACATACGGCTTGAAGAGCGCGTTCAACACGGCCGCGCGTGCAGCGTCATCGAGAAGGCGATAACCGCTCGAGCGCTGCACGTTCACTTCGCGCGCGTGGCCGGTGGCATCGACCAACGCCCGCAACATAACGGTGCCGCGTTGCTTGAGCGCTTTCGCTGCCGGCGGATATTTGGCGCTCGGTTCGCGGATGTATTCCACCGTGGAAACTACTTTGGGCGTGCCCGTTGCGATGTCGGTCGTCGCCGTAGGTTCACTGCGAACGGCGACCGTGATGGATGTCGTTTCGACAGCGGCGACATTGATTTCGGGTTCGCTGATTGTCGGTAATTCGGGTAAGCGGAGCACCGGCGCGGGCAGCGGAGGCGCATCGTTTTCGGCCTGCGGGACCGCGACGGATATGACCTGAAGAGGTTCAGGAGTGACGCTCGACAATTCCGGAGTCATGAAACTAAGTGCGTACAAGGCGACTACGTGCAACAGAACTACCAACGCAAACGCGCCGCCCTTTCCGAAACGAGAAGCGGTGTTGGCTGGCATTGCGCTCATCCAAGGCGAAGAATTTGTTGCTTTGTTCGCGACCTCCTCTGGAAGGTCCGCCTTGCCGTTGTCAGCGTCGTATCGATCGAGCGTAACTAGTGCCGCCGAAGCGTTCTTGGCGAGCGAATCCACCAATGCTTTAATGTGCGGAACGACAAGGCGGTCAGGAACGGCGGTTTGCGTATTCATAGCGCCCACTTGCGCAAAAGGTTGTGATAACAGTTGGTGAGTTGCAAGCGAGCCGGCTCGTCGGCATTCGTGGCGGCAAGGCGCTGGATCGCGGAATCGAGATCGAACAGCAGCGTGCGTTCCCCGTCGTCGCGCACCATGCTTTCAATCCAGAAAAAACTGGCAAGGCGCACACCGCGCGTAACCGGCGTGACTTTGTGCAGACTGCTCGCTGGGTAAAGAATCATGTTTCCGGCAGGAAGTTTGACCCGCTGCATGCCGAAAGCGTCTTCGATGAGCAGCTCACCGCCGTCGTAGTCTTCGGGCGGCGTGAGGAACAGCGTGGCCGATAAGTCGGTGCGGAATTTGCTACCGTCTACAGGATGCAAACGCAGAGCGTTATCGACGTGGCTCCCGAATGCCATGCTGCTTTCATACCGATTGAACAATGGCGGATACACGCGATTCGGAAGAGCGGCGCTGATAAATAAAGGATTGCGTTCCAACGCATGCAAGACGAGCGCTCCCAATTCGTGCGCCAGCGGTGAATCTTCTGCAAGCTGCCGATTGTTCTTCACCGCTGCGCCTTGATGCCCAGCGGTCGCGCGGCCATCCACCCACTCCGCCGAGGCGAGCAGGTCGGAACAACGCTTTAGTTGCTCGGTCGAGAGGATGGAAGGCAGCGCCAGGAGCATCAGAAGTTCCAACCGAATGTTGCAATGGCGGAGCGGCCGGTTGCCGGCGTCGCGCGGCCGGCAGAGGCCGTTCCGAAATACACTTTGTCGGTGAGGTTCTGCAAATTCACGCGAACCGTATAGCGATCGGTGACATAGGCCGCAGTCGCATCGGCGCGAGCGTAGGAATCAGTGATAGCGGTGTTGGCGTTGTTCAGCCATCGATCGTCGACATAAATCAATCCACCGCCGATTTCCCAGTTGTGCGGCAAAGCATAGGTGGACCAAAGCGACGCGCTATGCTTTGGGGTGTTGGGGTAGGCGTTTCCGGTTTCGCCTGCTACCCGCGACTTGACGATTTCGCTATCCAGATAGGCATACCCTGCCAACATTTTCCATGCGCTGGTAATCGCGCCGCTAATGCCGAACTCGACGCCTTGCACGCGGATGTCGCCATCGAGAACGGTGCCGAGGGCTATATCCGTAGTGCGCGCGTTGGTTTTGTCGACTCGAAACAACGCGCCGGTGACGAGCAGCTGCCCCTCGTTGTAACTCAGTTTGGCGCCGAGTTCGAAAGAGCGATTCTCTTCGGGATCGACGTTTTGATTGGCAGTGCTGAGGGTGAGCGTTTCGGCCGAGGGATTGAAAGAAGTGCCGTAGGACACGTAGTACGTTTGAATCGCATCCGGCTGATACAGGAGGCCTAGCCGCGTGCTGGTCATCTTGTCGGTTTTCGTCGGCGTTACGACCATCGCACCGGTGGAATTGGTCGTGACGTTTGAATCGAACTCGAATCGATCCCAGCGCAAACCGCCGACAAGTTTCCAGTGGTCGCCGATGTCGAGCTGGTCATTTGCATACACGGCCAGTGTTTTGCCTACGTTGTCCGTAAACGTGTTCGGCGCAATCGTGGAATTTGTAGGCAAGGGGCCGTACATGGGATTGACCAACAACTGGTTGAAAGCAGTCGAATTGGTGGCAGGGGGAGTTGTGTTGTAGGTTTGGTTCTCGTAGTCGTCGCGTCCGATTTCGACGCCAGCCGTGATCGTGTGCCGGAGCGTTCCTTCGCCCACTCTCACGATGAGATCGGTTTGATTGAAGAGCGAACGGTCTTCGATCTCGCGTTGGCGAGGGTTGCGCACTCCCTCGGCGTTGATCGGCGGAGGGTTCCGCACTCCGGTGGCAGTGATTGTCGTCGGTCTGGCGAAGATGTCGGCGGAATTGAATTGCAGCTGGCTGCGCAGTGTGGCGTTCGGCGAAAAATCGTGCGAGATGCGAGCCGCAAGGACGTTGACGTCCTGCTCGAAGCGATCGTCGGTAAACCCTAAGAAATTTTCGCGCGGAACGCTGATGGGCCGCGAGAGATTCGTCTTTGAGGCGACGGTTCCATCGACGGTCGCGAAAGGAAATCCGTAATCCGGAATCTCGTCGCGATGCTGAATCATGGCGGACAGCGTGATTTCCGTTGGCGTACCGATGCCGAATCGAAGCGAAGGTGCGATGCCGTAGCGTTCGGATTCGACGATATCGCGTGTCGATTCGGCGCTATGGCCGAATGCAGCCACTCGAAACGCGGTGGATTCGCCTATGGGGCGATTCATATCAGCGGTTGCGCGGTAATAAGAATCGGTACCTACACTTACGCCGACGCTGGTCGCCGCTCGCCGTTTTGGCAGCTTGCTAACTTGATTGATGACGCCGCCGGTTGAACCGCGGCCGAACAGCATCGAAGAAGGGCCTTTGAGCACTTCGACCGAGTCGAGAAAGAAGGTGTCGCGCGAATACTGGCCTCGATCTCGAATTCCATCGAGGTAGAGATCCGTGCGCGCCGAAAAACCGCGTAAGTTGACGTTGTCACCGATGTTGCCGCCTTCTCCCGCAGAGAGCGTGATGCCCGGAACGTTGCGCAAGGCCTCGCCTAACGTGGTTACGCCTTGAGCGTCGAGAACTTCGTGATTCAGCACGGTGACGGTTTGCGGAATATCACGCAGCAGCTGCGGCGTCTTGCCGAGTTGAGTGACCGGCAGTTCCACTTCCTCTCCTTCGTCCTTTACTTTGACGGTAGGCATGACCTTGTCGGTCGACGTCGTTTGTTGAGCGAACGACAGCGTGGGACTCAGGATGGCGTATGCGGCCAATGCGCCGGTCGCAATAAGAGGAGCCGAAGAGCGATGGGCCGCTACCCGAAATCTGGATGAACCGAATTCCGATGCAAGCGCGTGGCGCATTGCTGCCCGTAATTTAAAACTCGAAGTAACCATTGCATTCTGTACTCGCGTAGACCTCTGGCTCACCTGGAAGTAGTCTAGGTTGGCTATTGAGTACAAATGATAATGATTCGCATTTGAGTTGACAAGCCTTATTTGCAGTGCAGCATCAACAAATAAGACCAGGTGAGGCTCTACAATCGGCTCCCCAAATAACGAGAATTGCGCGAGCGGATTTCCTATGAAGCTTTTTATCGCGGCTCTACTAGGTGCTTTGTCGATCTCGCTCCCGTCGCTTAGTTTGGCTCATACCGAGCTAGCGCACTCCGCTCCCGCCAGTGGGGCAGAACTTGCTGAATCGCCCTCAAGTATTGAAATTCAGTTCAAAGCGGCCGCGCGTCTGACGTCGGTTGTGATCGTAGGAGCCAACGAACAAGAGCGTCGACTCGAATTCAAGCCAAGCGAGAAGCCGAACGCCTTTACTGTGTTGAATCCCAACCTTGAATTGGGTCGCAACGAGATCTTATGGAAGGCGCTTTCCAAAGACGGGCATGTTGCAAGCGGCAAGCTGATTTACACGCTTAAGTCCGCAGCGAAATCTAAGTAGATGCTCGACGCGCTGGCCGCGCTCGCCAAAGCGCTTCTTTATGGATCGCTACTGTTGAGTGCGGGAATCGTTTTCGCACAAGCATCGCTGAGTAATTCTTCGTCCCTTGACGCGATTGCCTTGCCGTGGATGCGGCGCTCCTCGATTGCTGTCATTGCAGCCTCCGTCGTCGGTGCGCTTGTTCTCGTTCTGCGCTTGGGAGGAGAGTTTGACGAAGAGATCGTGGCAGCGGTGCTGTCTTCAGCGACCGGCGCGACGCTGTTCATGCAGCTGGCGGGCGCGATCGTCTTGCTTGGCTGCGGCGGTCCGGGCGCGCGAGGAATACGTCTCACGTCGGCTGGGCTCCTCGTACTTTCACTCGGATTCAGCGGCCATGCGGCCATGGTCGGGCCTTTCGAAGGGTTGTTCGTATTTGTTCATGCATCGGCCGCAGCGTGGTGGGCGGGCTCTTTATGTTTATTGCTCTATGCCTGCGAGAATTTCGAGTTTATTGCAATCGCTGGCCTCGTTCGGAAATTCAGTCAGCTTGCCACTTATGTGGTGGGTGGCCTTGTGATGGCGGGTTTGCTGCTGATCTACGTACTGGTTGGATTTCAGGCATTTCCTTCGTTGTCGAACTATGAGAAGTATCTCGCGTTAAAGCTTGCGGTGGTCGCGTTCGTGTTGGCGCTTGCTTGTTATAACAAGTTCCGCCTAACACCGCGCTTGCTACTCGGTGACCGCACTGCGGTAAGCGAGCTTAGAAAAATGATTGGCATCGAGCTCATTGCTATCGCCATTGTGTTGATCGTGACAGCGGTTCTGACGACCTATACCTCACCGCATGAAGGCAGCGAACTCTAAGAGTTGGTTTGCAGCGCTCGATTCATTCATGCCGGATTTGATTTCATGCCCGACGTCGAGCCGACTCATAGTGACTGGCCAATAATTGTTGGCGGCCATTCGGTGTTCGCGGGTAGACTTCGCGCCGCACGTAAAAGCAATGAATTGTGGGGGATGAAGCTATGATCGGTGAACAGCCAGCGGATAAACCGGTCATGCCGGGATCGGGCATCGATCGATCGCATCGCCGCGTTATTTTCGCCTCGTCCCTGGGCACGGTATTCGAGTGGTATGACTTTTATCTCTACGGTTCGTTGTCCGCCGTCATTTCGAAACAGTTTTTTTCCGGCGTCAACGAAACCACCGGCTTCATTTTTGCGCTTCTAGCGTTCGCCGCCGGCTTCTTCGTACGTCCGTTCGGTGCGCTGGTATTTGGCCGGTTAGGGGACTTAGTCGGTCGAAAGCACACGTTTCTAATTACGATCATCATCATGGGCGCGTCGACGGCACTCGTGGGTCTCCTTCCAAGCTATGCAACCATCGGGGTTGCAGCGCCGGTCGCCTTGATTTCGCTGCGGCTGCTGCAAGGTCTTGCCTTGGGCGGTGAGTATGGGGGCGCGGCCACGTATGTTGCCGAACACGCCCCGGCACATCGACGCGGCTTTTACACGAGCTGGATTCAAACGACAGCGACGATGGGGCTCTTTCTCTCGCTGCTCGTCATTCTTGTTTGCCGAGTTGCGTTAGGCAATGACTTCGAGGTTTGGGGATGGCGCATTCCTTTCCTGGTTTCCATCGTGCTGCTCGCTGTATCCGTTTATATTCGATTGCAGTTACAAGAATCGCCGGCCTTCCTCGAAATAAAGAAAGAAGGCACGCTCTCGAAAGCTCCTCTCAGCGACGCGTTCGGGAACTGGAAGAATCTGAAGATCGTCTTGCTTGCGCTTTTCGGTGCTACAGCCGGGCAAGCCGTCGTCTGGTACGGCGGACAGTTCTATGCGCTTTTCTTCTTGGAAAAGATTCTGCAAGTCGAATCGAAAGCCGCAAATTTGATCATCGCGGCCGCCTTGCTAATCGCTACGCCTTGCTTCGTCGTTTTCGGCGCGTTGTCCGATCGCATCGGTCGAAAACGCATTGTTCTAGCTGGGTGTTTGTTGGCGGCGTTCACCTATTTTCCGGCGTTCAAGGCGATCACGCATTATGCGAGTCCCGCCCTTGAGCGCGCCGTGGCAAGCGCTCCCGTAGCGGTGATAGCGGTCGAAAGCGATTGTACTTTTCAATTCGATCCGGTAGGCAAGAAGGCCTTCACGCAGTCGTGCGACGTTGCGAAGTCGTGGCTCGCAAAAGCAGGCGTTCCCTACGAGAACGAATCGGCGGCAGAGGGAACGTTGGCAACAGTGCGAATCGGCGTAGGAGAAGGCGCGGTATTGATCGCTTCCTTTGCCGGCGAAAGCCTCGGCAAGAGCGAGTTCAAGGCAGCAAGCGACGATTTCGGAACTCGCTTGAAAAACGCGCTGACCGCGGCGGGGTATCCCCCTAAAGCCAAAATGGACGAACTGAATTACCCGATGGTGATTCTGCTTTGCGCCTATCTCGTCGTCTTGGTGACGATGGTGTACGGTCCGATTGCCGCGTGGCTTGTGGAGCTTTTCCCGACGCGCATTCGGTACACGTCGATGTCGTTGCCGTATCACATCGGCAACGGATGGTTCGGCGGCTTCCTGCCGGTCACTTCATTCGCGATCATCGCCGCCACCGGAAATATTTATAACGGTCTTTGGTATCCGATTGCGATTGCCTTGGTCACGGTAATCATCGGCGGATTGTTCCTTCGCGAGACGAAGGACGATCCCTTGAAGTGAGGGGGTACAGACTGCGAAGGAGCTTGCGTCGTTAAACGCGATTCAAGCGGTAGTCTGCGTCGATTCGTTATCGGGGCACAGCATGACCTCCATACTGCAGCATCGTTCGTTTCGGGTTAACGGCATTCAAATGCATGCGATGGAGCGGGGCAGCGGCCCGTTGGTCATTTGTTGTCACGGCTGGCCGGAGCTTGGGTATTCGTGGCGTCATCAAATTTCGGCGCTCGCGCAGGCGGGCTATCGAGTTGTAGTTCCCGACATGCGCGGATTCGGGAAAACAGATGCACCCGAGGACGCATCGCAATTTTCCATCTTGCATCTAGTGGGAGATATCGTCGGGTTAGTGAAGGCATTGGGCGAGGAGCAATCGATCGTCATCGGACACGATTGGGGCGCGCCCGTTGCGTGGAATTGCGCGATGATGCGGCCGGATATTTTCCGCAAAGTCGTTGCCATGAGCGTTCCGCATCGGCCGAGAGGTCCCGCCGCACCGATAACCATCTTGCGAAAACAGGGTTTGCATAACTACTACTGGTGCTACTTTCAAACGCCGGGCGTTGCTGAAGCCGAGTTCGAACGTGACGTATCGACCGCGCTGCGTAAAATAATTTACGGCGTCTCGGGCGATGCGCCCGTCGATCGCGAGAACCCGCTCATGGTACCCGAAGGCGGGGGCTTTACCGATCGTTGGCACATTCCAGAAAAACTGCCTGCGTGGATTCGCGAGGAAGACCTTGGCGTGTTTATCGATGAATATAAGCGCACGGGTTTTCGCGGCGGACTTAACTGGTATCGAAATCTCGACCGGAACTGGGAATTGACCGCGCCATGGGACGGTGCTCGTATCGAGCAGCCGGCGCTCTTCATCGCAGGCACTCGCGATCCGGTGATTGCCGGTAAGCGCGGAGCCGCGGCCATTGAGGCAATGCAGGCGGTCGTGCCGAATGTGCGAACCGTACTCCTGGAGAACGCCGGCCATTGGATTCAACAAGAACGGCCGGACGACGTGAATCGAGCTGTCCTGACGTTCTTGGCCGGCTAATGGATTTAACCTAGGGAAGTTCTGATTTATTTGTCACACCGGCGTACTGGGAATTACTCCTGCATTCCCGGTATGACCTCCGTCCCTGGAGCCCCTAGGCCGGTGTCCCTCTTCCTGTCTTGGATGGATTCCGACTTTGGGCCTTCAGGGATGAAGGTCATGCTGGCAGGTGAATGCTCCTGCAACACCTGCATTCACTACATCCCTGTAGGTCAGAAATGCAGGAGCAATTTCCAGTACGTCGGAATGACGATGCATGACAAATCAGACCTTCCCTTGCTAAAAGTTGAACTGAGTTCGCAGCGCCACCGCGTTAAATTTTTGTCCGATCTGCACGCCGATCGGCGGTGTTGCCGGAGCGGGACCGAACGGCGTTGCATTTCCCGGACCGGCAGGGTTCAAGCGATCGACGTCGACACGCAGGTAGTTGAGCATGAACTTTACGTTCGGCGTGACATACCAATTGACTCCCAGTGTCCACACGTCTTGTTCGCCGCCCCGGACCGCATCGGCGGAAGGCGCGGTGCCGATCGCGCCTTCTTCGAAATTGAAATCGGCATGGCTGAAGCGAAGCGCCAGCTCCCACGCTCCGATTCCGCCGCTCGCGCTGAACGGCTTACGCGGACGCAGTGATTGATAGCTGCCATTGGCCATGACGTAGCGACGCGACTCCCCGGTCAGTAGCCAGCTGCCTTGCACATAGTAGCCGCCGAATTTCGGATCTTGCGCTGCCGAAGACGGACGCTCCACGCCGAACCAAAAATGCTCCGCTTGGGCTTGGAAGTTTCGCCAATTGCCCGCCAGCTCGACGCCGTAGACATAGGCGTGCTCGGCATCGATGTTGCTGGTGTCGATTAAGCGCGTGCTGTCGACACGCAACTCAGGCCGGTCGCGTAGCCGGATGGCATAGCGTGCGCCGGTGGCGTCCACTCCCTGATCGGCTGGATGCAGCACGTAGCTGGCGGATGCACCGAGATGCAAGTTGTAGTCGCTGGCGGCGAGCGCCAAGAATGCGGCTCGCGCGAGTAACGCGCTTTGCGAATCGAATACTTCCACATCCGCAATCGTACGGCTGGTGTAATTGAAGGCGCCCATCCAGCGAGCACCGGCGGCGCGAACGCCGGCACCGATGCGTCCATCCGCGCCGCCCAGCGTTCTCGATAATTCCGTTGCGGAGCCGCGCTCCATGAACAACGTATCGTCGGCGCTCGTCCCGTCATCGAGATTCGTCGGCGGCGTGAAGGCACCGACTTGGAACGTAAACGGCGCAATCCCCGTATAGGAAATCCAAGCATCGTTGACGCGGCCCTGCGTTTCCGTGCCGGCACCCCCTAGTTCGACGGTCACTCGATAGTTGAAATCGCGATTGAAGATGCCCTCGAAGCCAAAGCGCGCTCTGCGGAAGTAAATGCCGCTGCTCAGGTCGCGGGCACCGTTGTTCTCGCGATTCGGCGGCGCACCCGTCGAACCACGTCGATAGTCCACTGCCAGAGGCAGGGCGCGATCTTGATCGTACCAAGCGGCATCTGCCTGTACTAACGAGCGGAACGCGATCGTGTTGCGCCCATCGGCACTGGCTATCGTGAATCGACCGTAATTCACCGTGTTTCGAGGCAGCTCCGCTTGCTGCAGCTTGTTAGTTTGTTGCGCTTGCTTTAACTCGTCGAGCTCCTTTTGCAGAGTATCGATTCGCTCCTGCATCGTCGGCGGTTCGTCGGCCATGGCCGAGCTGACAAATGCAAAAACAGCGGCCGTAGACCAGAGTATTCCCGATCGTTTCATGAAAGTTTTCTTCTTTGCGAAGTTAAAGATGATTGCGAGTTAGTGAGGAAGAGAAAAACCATATTTTTTGAAAATCGTCCCGGCTTCCGCACCCACGACGAAGGTTTCATAGCGCTTCGCCTCCGGATGCGCCGTCTTGGTAAGAACGATGGGGTAGACAATGGGTAAATGAGTGTCGGCCGGAAACGTATCCACGATGCGGACTTTCTTTTCGATCACTGCATCGGTTTCGTAGACAATCCCCAGCGCCGCTTCGCCACGCGCCACATAAGCGAGCGCAATGCGCACATTGTCGGCGCGTACCAAGCGATCGGCAATCTCGCCCCACACGCCCAGTGTCGTCAATGCGCTGCGAGCGTAACGCCCCACCGGCACCGAATCCGGATCGCCCGTGGCTAAGCGGCTTTTGCCGATCGCTGCGGCGAGCGGAAAGTTCGGCGCAATTTTCAATGAAACCTTGCTATCGGCCGGCGCGATCAGCACCAGGCGATTGCCGAGAACGTTCTTGCGGCTGGCCGCATCGACGAGGCCGCGGGTTTGCAGATAATCTATCCAGTCGAGATCGGCGGAGAAGAAAATATCCGCTTGCGCTCCTGCTTCAATCTGACGCGCGAGCGCGGAGCTTGCAGCATAGGAGGCTCGTACCGGCACGCCGCCCAATTTGGTGTAGGCCACGTTTACCTCATTAAGCGCATCGGTGAGCGAAGCGGCCGCGAAGACCGTGAGCGACGCGGCGGAATCCGCCGCTTTCGCAAGCGGCGACAATGCAAGCAATGCCGCCAAGAAAAATTTAACGAGTGTTTGCATGGAGTATCCGGGACAGAGGAGGTGTTCGAATCGGCCAAGCATGTTTTTGTCGATATATACGTTCAAATATACCGAGTGCCGGCAATGCTCACAAGCACCGCCTTCCATGGGGCAACTCCATCGACATGCTTTGCCTTGGTGCAAAGGCGCGATCGGCATCGAGATTTCGGCTCAGCACGCGGCCATTCCACTATAGTTGGGGCTGCGAATCTTTCTGATTTTTAGCATCCAGCGATCAAGCAAGAGCGATTCATGATCAAAGCCACCGTCCGGTTTCGGTTGGATTTCGGAGACAGCGTCTCGATTGGTCCCGGCAAAATGGACTTGCTGGAAAATATCCGCTCGTCAGGTTCGCTTTCACAGGCGGGGCGCGAACTCGGCATGAGCTATCGTCGCGCCTGGCTGTTGCTCGACAATCTGAATACGTCTTTCCGCGAACCGGTGGTGACGACCAGCATCGGCGGCAAAGCGGGCGGCGGCGCCGCTTTGACGGCCTTCGGCGAACAGCTGGTCCAGTGTTATCGCGAGCTGCAAGCTGAATTCAACATCATCGCGGTAAAGAAACTGAAAGGAGTGTCAGGTACGCAAACGGTTGTCGCTAAGCGCGGCATCGGCATGCGCATGCCGCTCGTAAAGTCTCCCTCTCCGAGGCGTGTGCGAAAGCGCGCTCGGTGAATGGAATTTACGTAAGGAGATGGCCTCGTAGCGATACTGCTTTCACTAACACCCAAACGAGCTGGCCCGGTTTCAATTTGAGCGCATGCGATGCGGAGCGCGTGATTCGCGCCAGCACGACGGTACTTCCTAAGCCGACATAGGCAAGTTCCGAGAATGCGTCGTCCGGTTCGAGCTTGAGCAAATTGCCGACGAGCGAATTGCGAACGCTGAGTCCTTCGACGGGTTGAGTCGCCAATATGATGTCGCGCGCGAGCACTTGCACCCGGACGCGAGCACCGACCGGCGCCTGCGAATGGATATGCAGCGATCCACCGCCGGCGTTGACGACCACTAATCCGCTTTCGGGGTGCTGTGCGATGACCTCGCCGTCCAATACCGCGCCGACACTGTCCGCGCCGACGATGGCGCGAAGCGCAGGATGCAAGCTCACGCTATTCACGTCGCCTTCGATCGCGACTCGCCCATTGTCAAGAACGACCACGTGAGTCGCCAGACGCATCACTTCGTCAAACTGATGACTGACGTACACCATAGGAATCGCTAGCCGGTCGCGCAGTCTTTCGAAATAGGGCAGCACTTCTTCGCGACGCGCGCTATCGAGGGAGGCGAGCGGTTCGTCGAGCAATAACAGCTGTGGCTGAGACAGCAGCGCACGGCCGAGAGCCACGCGTTGCCGTTCTCCACCGGAAAGCTCGTGGGGGCGGCGCGTCAGTAGCGATTCCAGTCCCAATAGCGCAATGGTTTCCTCTTGGCCGATGAGCTGTGTCGAGCGCGCACGCTTAAGCCCGTATTGCAGATTGCCGAGGACGGAGTAGTGCGGAAATAATTTTGCATCCTGAAAAACATAACCGATGCGCCGGGTTTCGGCGGGTAACGAAACACCGGCCTTGTCGTCGAACAAGGCGATGTCGTTCAAGTAAATGCTGCCAGCATCTGGGCGTAGCAGACCCGACAGCAAATTCACCAGCGTACTTTTCCCGCAGCCGGACCGGCCGAAGAGCGCAACCACCCCCGGTGTCGGCGCGGCGAAATTCACGTCCAGCAAAAATTCACCGCGTTGCTTTCGGGCTTGAACGCGCAACATCGTCAACGCCCCAGCCGCTTGCCCATCGCGCGCGCGAGGAGTTCGGACAACAAGAGGCCCATCAAGCCGAGGGCGAACGAAATGGCGGCCAAGCGCGCGGCGATCGTATCGCCGTCCGGAGATTGCAATGCCGTATAGAGAGCGAGCGGCAGCGTGCGCGTTTCACCGGGAATATTGGAGACAAAAGTAATGACGGCGCCGAATTCGCCGAGACCAGCCGCGAAGGCCGTGACGGCGCCAGCCAATATGCCCGGCAGCATCAGCGGCAATGTGATGGTGAAGAAGCGATCGAACGATTTCGCGCCCAGCGTTTTCGCGGCGTCCTCAATTCCCCTGTCGATGTTGTCCAATGACAATCGTATTGCGCGCACCATCAACGGAA
>CAZQYC010000060.1:0-23031 GCA_964597495.1 uncultured Steroidobacteraceae bacterium
GGACGCGCTGTACGAACTGTGCAGCAGCTTAGCGTCAAATGGCATGGGTTGCATGTGCCGCACCGATACTTCGGATGAGTTAGGCGATCGCCTTACATCCCTGTGGCTCGAGCGGTTTTCAGTGAGGCCTCCATGGATGGAGGTCATACTGGAAACGCAGGAGCGGTTTTCAGTGAGGCCTCCATGGATGGAGGTCATACTGGCAGGTGAATGCTCCTGCAATACCTGCATTCCCTACGTCCCTGTAGATCAGAAACGCAGGAGCAGTTTTCAGTATCTCGGAAAGCAGTGTGCCAGGCTTTTAAGCCCGGCACACTGTCGTAGCCAAGTCTTATTGGCAGAAGGTTTTACTGGCAGAAGACGCCGGATATGGAGATGAAGCCCCAAACGAAATCGTAGCGTTTCTGGCCAGGCTGCTGGGTAACGGCACCGATCGGCGCTGGACTGCTGAGTCCGGGATTGTTTTGCGCGATGCAACCCTTGTTGCCGAACGTCGCGTACGCATGGCAGCTGATGCAAGACGACTGCGCAATGGGTACGTTGGCGACGATGCGTTCGACCACGCTGTCTCCGTTCAGCACGGGTCTACCCTTGGTGGTTGGTTGCACTGAAACGAAGTCGATCTGCGTATCTTTGAGGCAGTAGTTGTTCCACACGGCGGGAAGTCCGGTGAGCATCTTGGCAAGGTCGGCGGATTTCTTGCTGCACACGGGATACTGCGTATTGGCGGTCGATGCCGGTGGAATGCTGGCTAGCGAAGTCGGCATGCCGAATTTGTCGTAGCATCCCATGGTGTCGCAGCGGCCGGGATTCAGCTGATGCTCGAAGGTCGCCCATAGCCAATTCGGACGGTCCTTGAGGCTGATGTGCATCGACAACATGGCGTATTCGGTGCCGTCGGATTGCTTCGTGATGAAGTAATTCTTTCTCACGAAGGCCGCGTCGATCGGCTGTTTCAAATTTGCATTTAGCCAGGTCACGACCGTGCCCACCGGCGACCAATCGACCTTCACTTCGATGCCGGCCTTCTTAAGGTCGCTGGACTGCGGCAAGTTAATGGGCGTAGCCGAGGAAAAATTCTTTTGCAAGCCCGCTACGGTATACAAATTGTTTTTCACAATGTAGTCGAAGGACGGCTTATTGCGCCGCACTTCTTCGGCGAAGCAATTGGTCGGCGGTTTGGCGGTGGCCGGGGTTGGGAAATTTCCGGCAGCGGCGTTGCCCGGCGCCGTGCATGGCACTGGAACGCCGTTGGTGTCGACGGCGGCTTTCAGTCCCGACGGGCGATGCACTCCTAAACTACTCGCTTGAAATCGTTTTTCGTTGCGTTCCGCGCTCGGACCGCTCGGCCACACCGGAGGGTTGGTGGCGGCGTTGTAAGTTTCGGCGTCCGTCGCCCATGTTTCGAACGTCAAAGCCCCGCTGGGGTTGGGTGCGGGTGCCGGTCTAATGACTTCAATAAACGACTGCCAACTGATCTTATCGGCGGCGGCGCCGGGCGAGTAACCCACGCCGGTCTGTGCTGCTTCGTCGTGCGCCAAAGCGGTTACGGCGCCTCCGGCCAGCAGGAACGCTGTCAATAACGTCACGGGCTTTTTCATCGCATGCTCTCCTTACTCTATGTGAAACGCGGAACAAACGAACCTAACGACAACGGATCAGAATCGAAAGATCGGTACCTTGAACGAGTCCCCTCAGTTCTAGGAGTAAGTCGATCGCTCAAGATTTCGATAGGGGTGTTGGCTGCGACAGAAAGAACATTGACTATCCCGTCTGTGTCGACATCGATAACGCGTCGACGGAAGATCGCCGCTCATGACATATGACAATGTGGTGAACGTTGCGCCCTAGCCGAATACGCAATGCATGGGTGTTGCCGCTATCGGCACCGACTCGCACATACGATTAAGCGCCGTTTGCAAGTATGCACTTGCACGCTGACGTAACTTTTATATCGCGTCCGGCAAAGGTCTTCGGCTCTTTCGCTCGCGCTCGCGATGAGCACCGAAGCACCCATCGAGGCGAACGGCACGAGTTATTTTCTGCTGCACGACAACCATTGCTAATGGAGCGAGGAAGTTGCCGGTGGAGGGCGCTTCTAGACAGGTCCATTGGCCGAAACACATCGCTGCGCGCTCATCGTTGCCCGTGAGACTTCGGCCTCGTTGAGGTACGATAAACACCCCGCATCCGAACGACGGTGCACTGTTTGGCGTTTGTCATGTCTTCTCACGATCTTCGATCCGCTCAGCGTCCCGACCCCGAAAAAATGCTTACCGACATTGCCGACTATGCTTTGTCGTATCGCATCGAAAGCGACGCTGCTTATGAGACGGCGTACTACTGCTTGATGGATTCGCTTGCCTGCGGATTTCAGGCGCTGAAGTATCCGGCTTGCACGAAGTTGTTGGGGCCGGTGGTTCCCGGCGCAACGATGCCGGGCGGCGCTCGCGTGCCGGGCACTTCGTACGAACTCGATCCGATTAACGCCGCCTTTAATATCGGGGCGATCATTCGCTGGCTCGATTTCAACGATACTTGGCTCGCAGCGGAGTGGGGGCATCCTTCGGACAACGCGGGCGGCATACTTGCCGTCGCGGACTACTTGTCGCGTCAGGCGTCGATTGAGAACAAAAAATCGCTGACGGTGCGCGACGTTCTCTCGAGCATGATCAAGGCTCACGAAATTCAAGGTGTGTTTGCCCTTGAAAACAGCTTCAATCGTGTCGGCCTCGATCACGTCCTCTTGGTGCGCATCGCGTCGACGGCAGTGACGACGGCCATGCTGGGCGGGACGCGCGAGCAGATCATCAATGCAGTATCGAATGCGTGGATCGACGGCGGCGCACTGCGTACTTACCGCCATGCACCGAATACCGGATCGAGAAAAAGCTGGGCGGCGGGCGACGCGACTAGCCGCGCCGTTCGTCATGCGCTATTCGCGCTCAAAGGCGAGATGGGGTATCCCACTGCATTGTCGGCGAAAACCTGGGGTTTCTACGACGTGCTTTTCAACGGTAAGCCGTTTTCGTTACCGCAGGGATTCGGTAGTTACGTGATGGAAAACGTTCTTTTCAAAATTTCCTTTCCGGCGGAATTCCACGCGCAGACTGCCGTCGAAGCGGCGATGAAGCTGCATCCTTTGATGAAAGATAGGCTCGATGCGATCGAGCAGATCGTCATAGAGACGCAGGAGCCGGGCGTGCGCATCATCGACAAAACCGGGCCGCTCGCGAATCCGGCCGATCGAGACCACTGCATCCAATACATGGTGGCGATTCCGCTGATCTTCGGCAGGCTCACGGCGGCCGACTATGAAGATGACATTGCAGCAGATCCGCGCATCGATGCGTTGCGCAACAAAATGACGGTGCGTGAAAATACGACATTCACGGCCGAGTACTATGCGGCCGACAAGCGCTACATAGGCAATGCGGTGCAAGTGTTCTTCAAAGACGGCACGCGCACGGAGCGCATCGCCGTGGATTTTCCGATTGGACATCGCAAGCGCCGTGCGGAAGGCATGCCGGTGCTGGTGAAAAAATTCGAGGCCAGCCTAATCGAACACTTTCCGCCCAAGCAGGCGGAGAAGATCAAGGCGTTGTTTGCTGATCGGGTGAAACTGGAATCGATGGCTGTCGGCGATTTTATGGCCTATCTGGTTAAGAACTAGGTAAGGACTGATTAAGTCCTTACCGTGTCCCGTTGCAGAACGGGATCCAGGTTGAAACAGCAAGTTGGCTGTTCAAGACATTGCGGAAGCGGACTTGATCAGCGCTTACCTAACCCGCAAGCGCAAGCAATCTCGGATCTCCGCCGGCGGCCGCCGTATTGACGGTGACGGTTTGTTCGATGCCGAAGCGATCGATGTCGTCGCGGCTCGACAGTAGCGGAAGCAAAGCGCCGTCGCGCTCGGCGAGTAATGCGGCGAGGCGTTGACGACAGTCGGGTTGACCGTCGAACACCACGCCGTCGATCGCAAGTTCGGTTATCCAAGAGATCGGCAGCTGCGGCGCGTCGGTTTCAATGCAAGCGATCAATTGATTCTGCACACCCATCTGCTGAAGTTCGGCAATGAGCTCGTTGAGCGCTCGTGCCTGCGAGTGGTCGACGGCAGCCAGAACTCCATTGCCGGTCGCAATCGCCATTAGAATCTGGCTTGCTAAGGCGTCCAGGTTTTCACTGGCCAAGTCCAAGCAGAGCAGAACGCCACGCGGCAACAATTGCAGTGAATTTTCCTCTCCGGCGACATGGGTGAGTGCCGCAGTGAGCTCGGCCGGGTTGGGCAGCCGTACGTTTCGGGCTGCAGTGCTCAATACGTGCGACGTGTTGGCGCTCAGCAGCTCGCAGGCGAATTGGACACGCTCGCTGCGGCGCTGTAGTCGACTCCATTCCTGTTGTGCCTGTTGAACCGTCACTAGCGTCGAGCGCACGCGTTCGCTCACTGGGCTTGCAATGAATTTGAGTTTACGTTGCCCGATGTTGGGCTCTTCCGACGAATGCGTGAGTCGCAGAAGATAGTGTGGCCCACCAGCTTTGGGTCCGGTACCGGAGAGTCCACATCCGCCAAACGGCTGTTGCCCGACCATCGCGCCGACTTGATGTCGGTTTACGTAGACGTTTCCGACGCGCGCCTGATCGACGATCTGTTGAACTCGGCGGCGAATCCGACTCTGAATGCCGAGAGTGAGGCCGTAGCCGAGCCGATTGATGTCGGCCATGAGCATCGGAAGTTCGCCGGCCGAATAACGCATTACATGCAGGATAGGACCGAACACCTCCCGTTTTACATCGCTGACACGCTCCACTTCGAGAATGGTTGGGGCCACGAAGGTGCCTTGCGAGGTTCGTTGAGTATCGAGTGTCGCGGCAGCGAGCGTTCGAGCGGTTTTCAGGTAATCGAGGACTTGATGCTGTGCATCCGCGTCGATCAACGGGCCGACGTCCGTGTCGAGTTGGCTTGGATCGCCGACGCGCAGCGTGCCTAGGGCGCCCGCCAGCAACTGCAAGATTCGATCGGCAGCGTCTTCCTGCAAACATAAAAGCCGCAATGCGGAGCAACGTTGGCCGGCGCTTTGGAATGCGGAAATCGATGCGTCGCGAACGACCTGCTCCGGCAACGCGGAACAGTCGACGATCATGGCGTTGATGCCACCGGTTTCGGCGACGAATGGCAGTGAAGCGCGATTGGTTGCGGCCAGCGTGCGAGCAATTGTTTTCGCGGCAGCGATGGAACCGGTGAACACGATCCCATGAATATCGCGATGTCCGACAAGTGACGCACCGAGCTTTCCGTCGCCGGTCAAGAGGTGAAGCACGTCGGACGGAATGCCTGCTTCGTGCAATAAGCGAACGGCAAGTGCTGCAATGAGCGGAGTCTGTTCCGCCGGCTTTGCAATGACGGTGTTGCCTGCGGCCAGCGCAGCCGTGATTTGTCCGAGAAATATAGCGAGGGGAAAATTCCATGGACTGATGCAGGCTACGACGCCGAGCGCGCGACGCTCTTGCATGACGGAAAGCTGGCACTGTGCACCGTAGTAGCGGCAGAAATCGACGGCCTCGCGCACTTCGGCAATGGCGTCGTCGAGCGTTTTTCCGGCTTCAAGAACCGCGAGCCGAATGAATTCCGGAGCGCGCACTTCTAGAAGATGCGCGGCTTGCTCGAGTTTGTTCGCGCGCACGATTGGCAGCGTGCTGGACCATGCGCTTCGCGCGGCCAGCGCTGCCGTGACGGCAACCTCCATCTGTTCTTCCGTTGCGTCGATGACTGTCCCTACGCGGTGAGTCGTGTTGGCTGGATTCCATATCGCGCGCGCGTGACCGGTAGTATCCAAGGAACCGTTGATTAGCGGGCCGCTGATTGCCAGGTCATTCTTGGCGCGAAGCGTAGCGATCAGCGCGGCCGCTTGTGCTCGCATCGCGAGGTCCATTCCGCTAGCCGCCGGCCACGATTGATTGCGAACGACGGTAGGCAAGGGCACGCCGGAACGAGACAAAGTGCGTGTGACGGCAAAAATGAGCGGGTCGCGCACGAGATGGTCGATGGGAATGGCCGGATCGGCGAGCTGTCGCACGAAAGAGCTGCTGGCGCCGTTTTCCAGCAAGCGCCGCACCAGATACGGAAGTAGATCGTGCCGCGGGCCGACGGGTGCATAGATTCTGCTCCGATAGCCTGCGCGAAGCAGTTCGTCATGCACGGCTTTGCCCATTCCGTGCAAGCGCTGCAATTCAAAGTCGGCATTGCCGGTGAGTTTTGCGATCTCGCAGACGGCGGCGAGCGTATGGGCGTTATGGGTTGCAAAATGAGGGAAAAAACACTCGGGGCGTTCTAAGAGACGCCGCGCGCAGGCGAGATAACTGACGTCGGTGTCGCATTTGCGTATAAAAACCGGGTAGTCGGAAAGCCCCAGCTGCTGTGCGCGCTTGATTTCGGTGTCCCAGTACGCGCCTTTGACCAGGCGAACGTTGATGCGAATCCCATGTCGTTGCGCAAGCGCTTGCAGATAGTCGATGACCGCCGTGGCGCGACGCTGATAGGCTTGCACGGCGAGTCCGAGGCCGTTCCAGTTCTGTAGTTCGGGCGATTGCAATAAGAACTCGACCACATCGAGTGTCAATTCAAGGCGCTCGGATTCTTCGGCATCGATGGTTAGCGGGAGATTTGCTTTCCGGGCACGGATGGCGATGTCGAGCGCGCGTTGCAAGATGATCGGGAGCGCAATGTCGCGCTGACGCTCTTCGAATCGCGGGTGCAGAGCCGACAGCTTGACGGAGATCGCGTAGCCTTCGGTATCGCGTCGTTGCAGGAACTCAATCGCATCGCCGTAGCGGCGGTGAAAGCTGCGCGCGGTCTCGTCGGTCATGGCGGCTTCGCCGAGCATGTCGTAGGAAAAAAAATAGCCGGCGCGAGCGAAGCGTTTTTCTTTGCGGCCCACGTCACTCAGCGTTTCGCCCAGTACGTAGTGGCGGCCGAGGAGGGCGATGGCTTTTCGAAGCGCTCGGCAAGCGATGCGTTGCAGCTTGCTATCCGCTCGTGGCCTGAGAAAGGCCTTTGCCAACGTATCAAGCGCATGCAGCGCCGTGCGCTCGGTAACGCTTGAGGTTTCACCGACCGCATCGCGCCAGGATAGGGAACTCAACTTGTCCGCAATCAGGAGATGCGCGTTCTGCGGAGCGGCGGTTCGCGGCAACGCCTCGGCGAGTTGCATGAGCGCAATGCCGTGGGGGGTGTCCAGGCCGAACCGATGCAAGAGGGAGATCGCGAATCCTTCATTCGCCGACCGCAAGCGCGTTTTTGCGACAAGTTCGACGGCGCGCTGCCGGATTCGAACGCGTGCCGGATCGTCGAGCTTCGTTTGCTCGATGAGTGCGTCTATCAGCGTCGCTTCCGACATGAGATGCCGGGCACGAAGGGATTCACGGGAAAGGGTGGCTTGCGCAGAGAGTGTGGGCGTCGACATGCCGATGACATCGTCCTTTGCGAAGAGTGCAAATTCTACGTTTACTGCATGGGTGATGGAGGGAATGAGCAACTAGCTGCTAGTTACTAGCGACTACTCAGAGAGAGAACCCTAAATTTGCCATGATAATCGCGCATAAGTCGCTTGCCTGGCCTGACCGTCACCGTTATCCTTCCCGCCCTTTCGAGGACCCTGTTTCGAACGGGCGCGTAGCTCAGCGGTAGAGCACTACCTTGACATGGTAGGGGTCACAGGTTCGATCCCTGTCGCGCCCACCAATCTCGATAGCAATACCTGATTAATCAGGTATTGCTATCGAGATTAGGCACGATGCGTTAGCAGCCGACCGTAGCGTCAGCGTTCTGGAGCAAAGCGGCGAAGCTGCTAGTTACTTAAAAGATGCCTGTAATTACCCTACCTGACGGCAGCCAACGCACTTATCCTGCCCCGATTTCCATTGCCGATATCGCCGCGAGTATCGGCGCCGGTTTGGCGAAGGCGGCGTTGGCGGGGCGCGTCGACGGTAAGCTGGTGGACACCTCGTTTGTGGTCGCGGCCGATGCCCAGGTCGCCATCGTGACCGAGAAAGACGCCGACGGACTGGAGGTGATCCGTCACTCGACGGCGCACTTACTGGCGCAGGCAGTCAAACAGCTCTTTCCGGAAGCCCAGGTCACGATCGGACCGGTGATCGAAGACGGGTTTTTCTATGACTTCGCGTACTCGCGGGCTTTCTCGACGGAAGATCTGGCGGCCATCGAAGAGCGCATGCGCGAATTGTCCAAGGCCGACCACAAGGTGAACCGCACGGAGATGCCGCGCGACGAAGCCGTGCAGCATTTCAAGAAGCTCGGCGAGCATTACAAGGCGGAAATCATTGCCAGCATTCCGGCGAACGAAAAGATCTCTCTTTACGGCCAGGGCGACTGGGCCGATCTCTGCCGCGGACCGCACGTCCCTTCGACCGGCAAGCTCAAGGCCTTCAAATTGATGAAAGTGGCTGGCGCCTATTGGCGCGGTGATTCCAACAATGAAATGCTCCAGCGTATCTACGGCACCGCGTGGCCTGACGAGAAGCAGCTGAAGGCCTACCTGACGCGCTTGGAGGAAGCCGAAAAGCGCGACCACCGCAAGATCGGCAAGGCGCTCGATCTCTTTCATATGCAGGAAGAATCGCCCGGCATGGTGTTCTGGCACGAACACGGTTGGCGGCTGTATTCGAACGTGACTCGCTACATGAGCGAGGTATGGCAGAAGAACGGGTATCGGGAAATCCGTACGCCCCAGCTCATGGACAAATCGCTGTGGGAAAAATCGGGTCATTGGCAGAACTTCCACGCCGACATGTTCATTACCGAGTCGGAGAAGCGCACCTTCGCCGTGAAGCCGATGAATTGCCCGGGGCACATCCAAGTGTTCAACCAGGGCATCAAAAGCTACCGCGATCTGCCGTATCGGCTCGCCGAATTCGGTTCCTGTCATCGCAATGAGGCCTCGGGCGCTTTGCATGGCTTGATGCGCGTACGCGGCTTCGTCCAAGACGACGCGCATATTTTCTGCACCGAAGATCAAATTCAAAACGAAGCCATCGTGTTTATCGACCTGCTGCACGGGGTGTATGAGGACTTCGGCTTCAAAGAGATTACTTACAAGCTAGCGACGCGGCCTGCCAATCGAATCGGTTCCGATGAGGTCTGGGACAAGGCGGAAGCCGCGCTTGGCCATGCATTGGACGCACGGGGTCTGCCGTGGTCGGAGAAGAAAGGAGAGGGTGCTTTCTACGGACCGAAAATCGAGTTCACGTTGCGCGACCAGATCGGGCGCTATTGGCAGTGCGGGACGTTGCAGGTGGATTTTTCGATGCCGGGGCGGCTAGGCGCTACTTATATCGCCCAAGACGGTTCGAAGCACGTGCCCGTCATGTTGCACCGGGCGATCTTCGGTTCGCTTGAGCGTTTCATCGGTATTTTGATCGAAGAACATGCGGGTTCTTTCCCGCTTTGGCTTGCTCCGGTGCAGGCGGTCGTGATGAGTATCACGAGCCAGCAGGACGATTATGTGCTTAAAGCCATCGAAGTCCTGAAAAATCAGGGGCTTCGCGTGGAATCGGACTTGCGCTACGAGAAGGTGGGCTTTAAGATTCGCGAACATACCCTGCAACGCATCCCGTACCTACTCGTCGCGGGTGATCGCGAAGCAGGATCAAACACCCTGGCCGTGCGCACGCGCAGTGGTAAAGATCTCGGTGCAATGTCTTTGGACGTTCTCGCCGGGAAACTTGCCCAGGAAGTCGCGAGCCGCGGCCGGATTATTTTGGAGGTATAACGCATCGCTGCTCCAGCTGCTAAGCGCGTAAGGCGCAATGACGAAATCAGCTCGCCCCAATTGCGCGTCATCGACGCCGAGGGCAACCAAGTTGGTGTCTTGCCACGCATACAGGCGCTGCAAATGGCCGAATCGGCGGGGCTAGACCTCGTTGAAATTTCGCCCACTGCCGATCCGCCCGTATGCCGGGTGATGGATTTCGGCAAATACTTGTTCGAAGCGAACAAGAAGGCGCATGCGGCGAAGCGGAAGCAGAAGCAGATTCAAATCAAGGAAGTGAAGTTTCGTCCCGGAACGGAAGAGGGCGACTATCAGGTGAAGCTACGTAACCTGATTCGCTTTCTGACGGAAGGGGATAAGGCCAAGATAACCTTGCGGTTTCGTGGTCGCGAATTGGCCCATCAAGAGATCGGTCGCGAGCTTTTGTCGCGGATTCAAAAGGACCTCGCCGAAGTCGGCTCGGTCGAACAGTTTCCGATGATGGAAGGCCGGCAGATGGTGATGTTGATCGGGCCTAAAAAGAAGTAAGCCAGCCGGTTTTACCGGTTTGGGTTACTACAAGTGAGCAACGGCTAACGTATCTCGTTATTCGTCGTCACCCCGGCGCAGGCCGGGGTCCATCCGATGGATTCCGGCCTGCGCCGGAATGACGGGCTGAAATGACAGTGCCGTCGTCGTTGTCCCGCCTCAAAGTAAGTTGGATTTCCAACTCGCTAAAAAGGCTAAAAAATGTGGAGTTAGTGTTATGCCTAAGTTGAAAACCAACCGGGCAGCGGCGAAACGTTTTCGCAAGACTGCCAACGGGTTCAAACGAACCCAATCCCATCGTCGCCATATCCTCACGAAGAAGCCGAGCAAGCGTAAGCGTCAGTTGCGTTCGCCCAGCATGGTGGCCAAACAAGATCTGGGGCGGCTTGAACAGCTGCTTCCGCACGCTTAAGTAAGTGAGGAGTTAAGAAGATGGCACGTGTAAAACGGGGCGTCATTGCCGGCGCCCGTCACAAAAAGATTCTCAAGAAAGCGAAGGGCTACTACAACGCTCGGCGCAAAGTCTTCCGCGCTGCGAAGCAAGCCGTCATTAAGGCGGGTCAGTACGCCTATCGCGGCCGCAAACTGAAGAAGCGCGACTTCCGCGGGCTTTGGATCACTCGCATTAATGCCGCTGCTCGGCTGCATGACCTGTCGTACAGCAAGTTGATTGCAGGCATCAAAGCGGCTGGCCTCGTTATCGACCGAAAGGTGCTGGCCGACCTGGCTATGCACGATCCGGCGGCGTTCGGCGTGATTGCCGAGCGGGCGAAGGCGAGCCTTAAGAAGGCAGCGTGAAGAAGCCGCTAGCTACTAGCAACTAGCCAGAGCTAAGAAGCGAACGCTGCACTTCATTGCCGCGTTCGCTTTTTTCTTGGCAACATAGAACGATATGGCGGATCTGCTTCAAGATTTGGAACCTCTCTTGGCGAGGGCTCGCGAGGAGATCGCGCGCGCCGACACATTGGCCGATCTCGATGCCATTCGCGTCCGTTTGCTGGGTAAGAGCGGTGAAATTACTTCGCGGTTGAAGATGTTGGGATCGCTCGATCCTGAGGCGCGAAAAGCGGCGGGCGCCAAGATCAATCTCGCCAAGGAACAAGTGCAGTTGGCGTTGGATGCCCGCAAGTCCCTGCTTGAAGAGGCGGCGCTCGCGCAGAAATTGGCGAGCGACTCGATCGATGTGACCTTGCCTGGCCGTGGCCAAGCGCCAGGCGGCATTCATCCGGTTAGCCGTGCGCGGCGGCGTATCGAGCAGATTTTTCGTGCGGCCGGGTTCGATGTCGCCGAGGGGCCGGAGATCGAAGACGACTGGCATAACTTCGAAGCACTCAACATTCCCGCCAATCATCCCGCGCGGGCCATGCACGACACGTTTTATTTTCCCGATGGCAAGCTGCTGCGCACGCATACCTCGCCTGTGCAGATTCGCGTGATGGAGTCGCAGAAGCCGCCGGTCCGCGTCATCGTGCCGGGCCGCGTCTATCGCTGCGATTCCGACATGACGCATACGCCGATGTTTCATCAAGTCGAGGGATTGGTCGTCGATGAAGGGATCAGCTTTGCCAATCTAAAAGCGATGTTGCTCGGCTTCATGCGCTCGTTCTTCGAAGCGGACGTGAGCATCCGATTGCGCCCGTCTTACTTTCCTTTCACCGAGCCTTCGGCGGAACTCGATGTTTCTTGCGCGGCTTGTGGCGGCAAAGGATGTCGCGTTTGCAAGAACACGGGCTGGCTTGAGGTCGGCGGCTGCGGCATGGTGCATCCGAATGTCTTGCGGGCCGTGAACATCGATACCGAAAAATACACGGGCTATGCATTCGGCATGGGCATCGACCGCATGGCGATGCTTCGCTACAACGTCAACGATTTGCGCTTGTTCTTCGAAAACGACCTGCGCTTTTTAAGACAGTTCGCGTAGACCCCCCAGTTACATGAACACCGTTGCTACGTACCGCCCCCTCCCTAACCCTCCCCCGTATTACGGGGGAGGGGAGTTACCTCAATTTGCAACTTGTGAAGCGAACTCATTACTCCCTCCTCCGCAGCGCGGGGGAGGGTGGGGTGGGGGCATCCTGAGGCAGTTCGCATGAAGGTCAGCGTGCAATGGCTGCAAGAATGGGTCGATGTGGGAACGGATGTGACCGCGCTCGCGCAGTCGCTCACGAAGGCCGGCCTTGAAATAGAGGCGAATTATCCTGCGGCGCCGGGATTGGACAAGGTCGTCGTCGCGGAAATCCTTGCTGTCGAGCGGCATCCCGACTCCGAAAAGCTCAATGTTTGCCGCGTCAGTGCGGGAAGTGAAACCCTGCAGATCGTTTGCGGCGCACCCAACGTTCGCGTCGGCATGAAAGCACCGTTGGCGATGCTCGGTGCGGTACTGCCCGACGGCAAGGAAATCACAAAAGCCAAGCTGCGCGGAGTCGACTCGTTCGGCATGCTGTGTTCGGCGCGCGAGCTGGGCTTGAGCGAGGACGCTGTGGGGCTCCTCGATTTGCCGAGTGATCTCGTCGCGGGAACCGAATTGACGCGAGCGTTGTCGCTCGACGATCGCATCCTGGAAATCAATCTCACGCCCAATCGCGGGGATTGCATGAGCATTGCCGGGGTAGCGCGAGAAGTGGCGGCGGTCGCGGGAAAGTCTTTGCATGCGCCGGTTATCAAGGCCGTTGCCGGGCAAATCAACGCGACGTTTCCGGTGAGCATCGAAGCGCCGTTAGCCTGCAAGACATTTGCCGGTCGCGTCATTCGCGGCGTACGGCCTAAACAGACCTCGCCTCTGTGGATGCGCGAACGCTTGCGACGTGCAGGTCTGCGTCCGATCAATCTTTTGGTCGACGTCACTAATTACGTCATGCTTGAGCTGGGTCAGCCGATGCATGCGTACGATCTCTCGAAGTTGTCCGGCGGAATCACTGTGCGCATGGCTGGCGAGAAAGAGCCGCTCACATTGCTCGACGGCCGCACTCTCGCTTTATCGAATGACATTCTTGTGATTGCCGATAGCAAAGGTGCAGTCGGAATGGCGGGGGTAATGGGCGGCGAACTGTCAAGCATCGGCGACGATACGACAGACGTATTCCTTGAAGTCGCGCATTTCACGCCCGACGCGATTGCCGGGCGGGGCCGGCGGTTCGGATTGATTACGGATGCCTCGCAGCGATTTGAACGAGGCGTCGATCCCGAATTACCCAAGCTTGCGATCGAGCGCGCCACCGGGCTCATTCTCGACTACGCAGGCGGCGCTGCCGGTCCCACTACGTTAACCGGAGAGGGCGGGTCGTTGAAGATGGCTCCGATTCGACTACGGCATCGCCGGGTCAATCGTATTCTGGGTGCCGCAATCGAAACGACGTCAGTGGCGAACTATCTTGCCAATCTGGGCATGCAGTCGACATCCGCTAACGATGAGTGGTTGGTCACGCCGCCTTCGTGGCGGTTCGACATTAAGATCGAGGAAGACTTGATCGAAGAGATCGCGCGTCTTCACGGATACGACAACATTCCTGCGGTCGACGCCGATATGCCGCAACCGCTTGGGCAGTGGACGGAAGGCGTCGTCCGAAAAGAGCGCGCGGCGGATGTGTTGATCGATCGCGGCTATCAAGAAGCCATCACTTATTCTTTTGTCGATCCTGCATGGCAGGCGTTGATGTTCCCAAGCGAGCCTACGCGCACGCTCAGGAACCCGATTTCGGCCGAGTTGAGCGTCATGCGTTTGTCCCTATGGCCAGGACTTGCCATGGCAGCGCGAGAAAATTTGCGCCGGCAACAGTCGCGGGTCCGGCTCTTCGAGATCGGCCGAAAGTTTAAGGGCGATCAGGAGATCGAAGTGGTTTCCGGGTTAGTGCTCGGCAGTGCGCTACCCGATCAATGGGATGCGCCCAGTCGTAGAGTGGATTTCTTCGACGTGAAGGCCGATGTGGAAGCGTTGCTTGGCCTTACGGGCGATGCCGAGGCGTTCACCTATCAAGCCGCGCGGCATTCCGCCTTACATCCTGGGCAGACCGCGCAAATTTTTCGCGGGAAGGAGGCGGTGGGCGTTCTTGGTGCGCTTCATCCGGACGTCGCCAAGAAAATGGACTTAACATATCCGTCGTTCGTCTTTGAGCTTGAGATAGCACGCGCGTTTGCGGCGCGATTGCCGCAATTCGTCGACATCTCGCGCTTTCCTGGCATTCGACGCGATGTGGCGGTGGTGGTCGATGAGGCGGTGGTTTTGGATGCGCTCATCGCTCAAGTCCGCGCCGCGGCTGGATTGTTGCTGCGCGATTTATCAGTGCTCTCCGTATACCGCGGTGAGCAAATAGAAAAAGGCAAGAAAAGCATAGCCTTGAGTTTGAATTTACAGGATACTTCGCGCACGCTGACCGACGAGGACGCTGACCGCGTCATGGCACAAGTAACGCAGAACTTGCGCGATCGGTTTGGCGGCCACATTCGCGACAAGTAATGAAGTGCGATTAGTGGTTCGCGATCATTCGCGATGCGGGTCGACTATTTGTGATGCGATGGTCGCGAGAAAACGAAGGGGCTCTATCAGAGTATGGCAGCGCTTACGAAGGCAGAAATTGCCGAAGCATTGTTCGACCAACTTGGGCTCAACAAGCGCGAGGCGCGTGAATTGGTCGATCTATTTTTCGAAGAATTGCGGGCGTCGCTCGAAAGCGGCGAACAAATCAAGCTGTCCGGTTTCGGAAACTTCGATCTGCGCGACAAGAACCAACGTCCGGGGCGTAACCCGAAGACGGGCGAAGAGATTCCGATTTGCGCGCGTCGCGTAGTAACCTTCCGTCCTGGGCAAAAACTAAAGGCGAGAGTCGAGGCTTATGCTGGAAGCAGGGAATAACAGCGAACTGCCCGTCATCCCCGGCAAGCGCTATTTCACCATCGGTGAGGTGAGCGAATTGTGTGGCGTAAAGCCGCACGTGCTCCGGTATTGGGAGCAGGAATTTCCTCAGCTCAAACCCGTCAAGCGTCGCGGCAACCGCCGCTACTATCAACGGCAAGACGTGCTCGTCATTCGCCAGATCCGTAGCCTCTTGTACGAACAGGGGTTCACGATCGGCGGCGCTCGTAATCGCCTCCAAGGCGACGACGCCCGCGAAGACGTGTCGCAAGCCCAGCAAATCGTCCGCCAGGTTCGTCTGGAGTTAGAAGAGGTCCTTAAAATCCTGCGCCGCTAGTTCGCGGCGCCGTCATCCGCTATGATCCGCGCCCGCGTCTTCAGGGCGCAGAAAGATTTCCGTCGGGGCGTGGCGCAGCCTGGTAGCGCACTTGCATGGGGTGCAAGGGGTCGCAAGTTCAAATCTTGTCGCCCCGACCAATCTTTCCAGCTACTTACGAGTTAGGGTTTCTCAGGCTATCGGTGCGGGTGCAGATCAATCGTTAACGAAGAATGAAACTCTCACAACGCATTGCCAGCGTCCCACTCAGCATCTAGGGCTCAAAGAGTTGAGTCTGGCTCTTCAGATGGCTGTATGGAATGTCATTTATGCTGGCGATGAGGGTGGAGTTCGGCACGCCCTAACGGAATCCGATTCGAAAGCAACAATCGACGAAGCACTATTTATGCTTGTCGCGTGTTCTGCGTTTTGCAATTACCTGCTCACCAAATCGGCGGTATCGTAGTTTGGTCAGATTAACAAGTTCAATGTTGACGACGTAATCTGTAAGGACTCGCTATGGTAGAAGAACCCGAGTTTGAGTTTGCCGATGAGGAAGGAAGCCAACCGCTAGAAATCGAGGCGCAGAGTCGCGAGGTTATATCGACTCCCTACGACGCGCCGGTGCGAACTCTGATTGACGAAGTACAAAACAAGGAGCTTGTAGTTAATCCAGAGTTTCAGCGTGGTAGCGTTTGGTCCCGGAAACTCAAGTCGCGATTGGTTGAATCGTTAATTCTCAATATCCCGATTCCTGTTCTTTACTTCGCGGAAGACGACGATGGAACACGTGTAGTAATAGATGGCCAACAACGTCTTCGCGCAATCTCTGAATTTTATGCGGGAGCTTTCCCGTTATCCGATTTACAAGTGCTATCGGGACTAAATGGTAAATCCTGGACCGATTTATCACCACGAGACGCTCGCACCATACGCAATAGAACGCTCCGCTGCGTCGTGATTAGTGCAAAATCTTCCCCGACTTTGCGCTTCGAAATGTTCGAGCGACTCAATACCGGTTTTGTTCAGCTAAATGATCAGGAATTAAGGAATTGTATTTTCCGCGGACCATTCAATGGTTTGCTGGAGGAATTAGCTACGTCGACAGCCTGGCTTCAGGCGGTTGGTCGCGACAAAGCGCATGCACGTCTTGTTGATCACGAAATGGCGCTTCGATTCATAGCGCTCGATGCGGTAGTTTCAGACTATAGACCACCATTAAAACAGATATTGAACAAGTTCATGCAGGACCATCGTAGGGATTCAGGTCCTACCATGGCGGTCCATCGCGAGCGATTTCATCGAGCCCTTTCGAATACACGTAAGGTCTTCGAAGGAATGTCCTTTCGGCGAACGCGGCTCGAAGAAGATAACACCCAAGTCTGGGACCGCTCAATCAATCGCGCCGTTTATGATATTCAAATGCTGGCGTTCGCTGATCTTCAAGAAAATGAATTACAAGGCCGTGAGCATGAGATACGAGAAGTCTTCGAACAGCTATGTCTTTATGACGCTGATTTTTCAGACGCAATAAGTCGTGCTACCGCTGATAGGACTCGATTTTATCGCCGGCTTAGGAAATGGGCAGACGCCCTCGGTGCAATACGAATTGAAGCGTCCTACGCCGCCCGCCTGCCCGAAGAAAGCCCCTAGCTTCGTGTCATGCGCGGCCGATCATGGGGTCGATTTCTCGAAGGAGTGCAGGAAGTACGACTGCTCTTGGAGCAGGCCGAAGGCGCTCCCAAGATACTCATGACAGGAAGTCGATATTCAAAAGAACAAGTCTATGTACGTGCTGCAATTGTGCTTTTGACGGCGCATATCGAAGGCTTCTACAAGAAAATCGCCGATGATTTTTCGGATGTCATTGGTGAATCATGGGAAGAGCTACTCCCCGGATCAAAGCGATACATGCTTGTGACGGCATGGCGACGGCTTGTCGACGAACTCGAGCCAGCAGCGAATAGGAATTTTACCGAAACTAAGAAGTTCAACGAACACAGAAAAGCGATCGTTCAAGTTTCAAAATGGTTTACTCGGCCGGCGACCTTTGCAAACTCGGGCTATAGAAGCCGAGTCGAAGGGTTCTATCGACTAAATGGCTCTGCCGCCTTGCTTAGCTATACGAGCGACTTCAGTGGTGACGGATCTTCCGTCTTCGATACCATCAAAAGGAACGGATTAGACCGCGGCGCATTCTGGACAGTGGTTGAGGGTCTAGTCGCTGCGCGAAACGAGATAGCGCACGGAAATGACGTATCGTTAACGCTCCAAGATCTGCGTAAGTATCTCGCGACGTGCATCGTTTTGGTCCGACAATCGCTGCGGCATTTCGGCGTAGCGATGAAGTAAAGTCGCACGCTGTCCAAGGAATGAAATAGCCGACCGTTAAACGCGATGCCATAGCCCCTTAGCGCGCGGCGACTTCTGCACATCCACCGAATGAGGTTATCAGCCCCATCGCAAAGCATTGGATGTTCTGCCGACGCTCTACCCGACATCGCGTAGCGTTCGCAGTAAGCGGTCGATAAGCTCGAGCCGTTCGTCACCGAAACCTAAGCGTGAACTCACTGCCGGCGCCAAGCGCAGTCTTCGCGGTGAGTAATCCCTTGTTGAGCGCCATGATTTGTCGTGACACGCTCAAGCCGACGCCGCTGCCGTTGCGTTTGGTGGTGAAGAAGGGCAGGAAGATGTCGTCCAGGTGGACAGCGTCGATGCCGGGGCCGTTGTCGATCACTTGGATCACCACTTTTCCGTGATCGTCGCGTGCGCCACGCAGCAAGACGCTGCCGTCATTGCGCTGCCCATTGCGGTCAGTCAGCGCTTCGGCCGCGTTCTTCAGAAGATTGATCAGCACTTGCTCGATTTGTTGCGGGTCGGCGCGCACCGTCATGTTTGCGCCGACGGCTTGCACTTGCAAGCCCACACCGTCGGCTTCAAGCACCGGAGCCATTAGTGCGTGCACCCGGTCGAGCAGCAGAGCGACGTCGACTTCGGCGATGCTCGGCCGCGGCAGGTTGGTGAGCACGCTGTAGGCCTGAACGAATTTGAGCAGCCCGCTGCCGCGCGAATGGATCGAGGCAAGGCCGCGCGCGAGGTCGTGCTGTTCGTCGCTCGCGAGGTTTTGCATCGCGAGTTCACCGGTTTTCTCGTCCACTAGCCGATCGTGAATCAACTTGGTCAGCGAGATGATCGGCGTCACGGAGTTCATGATTTCGTGCGTGAGCACTTTGATCAGCTTTTGCGAGTACTCGATCTCGCGCTGTTCGAGTTCGTCGCGGATATTCTGGAATGAGATCAGCTTGTAGCGCTCGCCGAGAAGCTCGAACTCGGTCGCGAACAGCGCGAGCTGCAGCGTCTCGTCCGCGATCTTGATGCCGATCAGCGCGCGACCGCTGTCGGTTAGCTCCTCCAGCGCGGCCGGGAGATTCGGATCGATGCGGACGAACGACTTCAAGCTCGCGAGATGCGGCGTCTTGAACAGCGCTTTTGCCTCGCGGTTCATCAGCGTAACCTCGCCGTTACCGTCGAGGCAAACCAGCGCGATGCTTACATGTTCGATCAGCGCTTCGAGGTATTGATGGTTTGCCGCGCGCTGCAGATTCAAACTGCGGTACTTCTCGGCTAACAGTCGATACGCGGATTCGAGTTCCCGAAACACTTTTCCCTTGCGCGCTAGCGGTGGGTTCGCGGCGAAATCGCCGTGTGCGACGAACGAAATGAATTCCGCGAACTCGCGGTTCACCGACTCGACATAGCGTACGAGTTCGACAAGGAGCGAAACGGCGAGCATTCCCAATACGATCGGCGTGACCTGCCACGCAGTATTGGTCGCACTCCAAGCGGTGAGGGCGATCAGGCCGAACATCAGCACGGCCCTCGCAGTAACGTTCAATCGAAAGTTTTTAAAGCGCATGCTTGGCCATTTTTCTATAGAGCGTCGTGCGGCCGAGCCCCAGCTCTTGCGCCGCCTTGCTTAGGTTGCCGTCGTGCTTTGCGATCGCCCGGCGGATCGCGGTCTTCTCCAGTGCATCGAGATTGAGCTCAAGCTGCGGGTCTTGCCAATTTGGCAGGCTTGGTGAGGCCGCGGCGGCGCGCCTTTGGACAAGCAGATCCTGGACACGCAGCGAAGAATCCTCCGCCATGATCACGGCGCGTTCGACAGCATGCACGAGTTCGCGAACGTTGCCGGGCCAGGAGTACTCGCGCAGCTCATCGAGCGTGCGAGCCGTAATTTGCGCAACGTTCTTACCGTACTTCTTCGCGAAGCGCTGCGCGTAGTGGTCGATCAGCGGCCCGATGTCGTCCGGACGTTCACGCAACGGCGGCACATGAATCTCGACCGTGTTGATCCGATACAGCAAGTCTTGCCTGAACTTGAGCTTGTCGAGCAGATCGTCCCGCGTCATGTTGGTCGCGGATACGATGCGTGCGTCCATTTGCACCGGCTTGTCGGCGCCGACGCGAGTGACTTGGCCTGTCTGCAACACGCCAAGCAGCTTTGCTTGCAGCGGCAAGGTCAAGTTGCCGATCTCGTCGAGGAACAGCGTGCCCCCGGCGGCGATCTCGAACCGTCCGGCGCGGTCTTCCTTCGCGTCCGTGAAAGCGCCTTTCCTGTGGCCGAAGAGCTCCGACTCGAAGAGCGACTCGGGGACTGCGCCTAAATCGACATGGACGAACGGATTGCCGGCGCGCGCCGATGCGCGATGGATCGCACGCGCGACGAGTTCCTTGCCCGTGCCGTTCTCGCCGAGGATGAGCACCGCCGCGTCGGTGCGCGCGATCTTCTGAATGTCGCCAAGTAGCCTTTCGATCGCGGGCGAGTTGCCGACTATCTCGACATCGGGCGCGCCGAGGTAACGGCTGAGTTCGCGTTGCTTGCTTTCGAGATCCTTCACCGTTTGCGCAGCCTGGCTGAATCGCAGCGTGGCGCCGACGGTAGCGACAAGCTTCTGGTTGTCCCACGGCTTCACGACGAAATCCGAAGCGCCTTCCTTCATTGCCTTGACGGCCGTCTCGATGCCGCCGTGGGCGGTCATGAAGATCACCTTCGTATCGGGCGAAAGTTTCTCGACCGTCCGCAGGCATTCGACGCCTTCTTGGCCCGAGGTCGTGCCTGGCGAAAAATTCATGTCAAGCAGCACGACGTCGAACGGCTCTCCGCGCAGCGCGGTCGCGAGCCGGCGTGGATCGCGTTCGGTCGCGACGCGGCGAAACTCTTTCTTGAGCACCAGTTCGGCGCTGAGCAGCACGTCGGCGTCGTCGTCGACTATCAAGATGCTGCCGTTCTTCATCGCGCTTCCCGTCCCATTGTGGTCTTACTGTTGTTCTAGATTGAAACATGCGCTGTTTCGAAATGGAACATGCGGTCTCGAAGTTCGTCTGCTCGATGCTAGGTAATGGGTTGAACAGCAAGCGAAAACCTGCATGGCACGAAACATGATAACGAGCCAGCAGTGAAATGAGGACAGGAAGAGAGAACGATGAACGACAAAGTACTCGAACTCGAGAACGTTACGAAGCGCTTCGGCAACTTCACGGCAGTCCAGGACGTGAGCTTGGCGGTGCCGCGCGGATCCATTTACGGGTTCCTCGGGCCGAACGGGGCCGGGAAGACAACGACGATCCGCATGATCTTCGACATCATGAAGCCGACGAGCGGACGCATCGCCATACTCGGTGCGTCTTCGGCGCTCGAGGTCCGATCGCGCATCGGTTACTTGCCCGAGGAGAAGGGTCTCTACAAGGGGATGACCGCTGCCGCGACGATCGCGTACTTCGCATCGCTAAAGGGGCTTTCGCGCAAGGCCGCGAAGCAGCGTGCTTACGAATTGCTCGAGCGCTACGGTCTCGGCGCGTTCGCAGACACCCAGATCAAAGCACTCTCGAAAGGCATGGGTCAGAAGGTCCAGGTGATCTGTGCCATCGCGCACGAGCCCGAGTTCGTCGTCCTCGACGAACCTTTCTCGGGACTCGATCCCGTCAATCAGCAAGTCCTCGAAGAGCTCATCCACGATCTTCGCAGACGAGGGTCGACCGTGCTGTTCTCGACGCACATCATGCAGCACGCCGAACGGCTCTGCGACCGGCTGCTCTTGATCGCGGAGGGCCGAAAGATTTTCGATGGCACGGTGGCTGATGCGAAGAGGACGATGCCACGGCGAGTGCTGATCAGTACGGAAAGCAGCGTCGATCCGCTCGCTGGCCTCGATGGTATTGCCGAGATCAAGCCGCTTGGCGAGTCGCCCGCGAAGTCGAGCGCGAAGGATTGGGAGATTCGACTACACGGGCAGACAAGTGCGCAGACAATTCTCGAGAGATGCTTCCAAAGCGGCATCGTGCTGCGTCGGTTCGATCACTCCGAGCCAAGCCTGCACGACGCTTTCGTGGCGCTCGTCGGCGCTAGAGCGTTCGCGGATGCGGGCATGGAGGCCCGCGATGGAACCACTGCTGGAGAACAAGCATGAGATACACGCTTCTGATCGCGCTGCGCGAGTTCGCGGAGAACGCCAAGACGAAGGGTTTCTGGATCGGCCTCTTCATGTTTCCGCTCCTCATCACCGCCTCCATCGGCATTTCGAGTTTGCTGGCCCGAAAGGAGCCGTCGCGGTACTTCGTTGTCCTCGACCGGTCCGGCGCGTTTGCTGGATCCATCGAGCGGTCCAACGAGTATCGGCACCAGCGCTCCGTGCTGCAGGCGTTGGGCCGGTACGTCCGACAAAACCTACGCGTGCCGCATGCGGAGATCGATCTTTCGGCGATCCAAGCGGCTGGCCAGGCGGCTGTCGAAAAGTTCATGGAAGCCGGCGGCAAGGACGCCTTCCTCACGCAGTTCCGGCCGATGCTCAAAGAAAACGCTCCGGAGTTCGAAGAACCAAGCCGTAAGTTCGTGCGCGTCGACTTGCCCAAGGAGATTAACCCCAACGCGAGTTCTGAGGAGATCCTCGCGAAGCTCAAGCCCTATTTGGTCGGCGACCGGCGCATTGCAGTCGGCGGTAGGGATGCGCGGCTCTTCGCGGCGCTCCTGATCGAGCCTGGCGCGGTGGATGAGGTTACGCACGGTAGCGGGCGGGCGGCGACCGACGTTCAACAACGCACTAGCACTGCGAAAGCCGGCGACTCGGCGATTCAGTACTGGTCGACGAATCTGAGCGTCGACGACCTGCCCGATTTGATTCGCGACGCACTGAACTACGAAGCGAGGCGTCGTCTTTACGTCGCGCGCGGCGTCGATGTCGCCACGGTCCGCGAGGTCGAGAAAACGCGCGTCCCTATCGGCACGTTCGATCCCGGCAAAGCCAAAGGCGAGGAGACCGTCAGTATCGCGGACCGGATAGTCCGCAACGCCCCGGTGGGATTCGTGTATCTGCTTTGGGTCTCGATCTTCTCCGTCATGCAGATGTTGCTGAACAATACGATCGAGGAGAAATCGAACCGGATCGCCGAGGTATTGCTCTCCTCCGTGACGCCGAGCGAGATTATGATGGGCAAGCTGCTTGGCATCGCCGTGATCGGCTTGACGATGGTGGGCACGTGGCTCGTGACTGCCTTCG
>CAZQYC010000061.1:0-22961 GCA_964597495.1 uncultured Steroidobacteraceae bacterium
GATAGAGGCGAACGCAGCGGCCGTCCTTCATGTCGATGGCGGGGATCAGTTGCATACTTAAGCTTGATTTAGTGAATGCTCAAAAAATTGCGCAGGATGATCGAGCCTACTCGCGCCGAGCGTTCCGGGTGGAATTGAACGCCGTAGATATTCTCTTTCTGCACGATGGCGCTGAATGGCGAGCCGTACTCGGTGCTCGCGAGTGTCATGTCGGTGACCGGTGCGGCATAGCTGTGTACGAAATAAACGTAATCGTCAGGGTGAATGCCTTGCATGAGCAATGTGGGCCTGGCGACTTGCAGTTGATTCCATCCCATGTGTGGAACAGGGAGGCCAGCACGATTCGGGAAGCGCTGCACTCGGCCGGGTAGTACGCCAAGGCACGACACGTCGCCTTCGTCCGAGGACTCGAATAACAGCTGCATGCCGACGCAAATGCCGAGCAAGGGCTGTTTAAGCTTCTTGATCGTGTCAATCAAGCCAGTTTGTTGAAGTCGCGACATGCAATCGGCGGCCGTGCCGACGCCGGGAAGGATCACGTGCGTCGCCGCTCGCACGCGCTCGGGGTCCGTCGTGAGCTGTGCGTCGACGCCGAGCCGCTCGATCGCATATTGCACGGAAGCGATGTTGGCGCCGCCGCTATCGATGATCGCTAATTTCATAATTATTATGGCTCTACAGGACGCCTTTGCTGGACGGCAACTCCGTGCCCTCGATGCGAAAAGCTTGACGGAACGTTCGGCCTACGCCTTTAAAGCAGGCTTCGACCATGTGATGCGAGTTCTCGCCGGTGACCTTGATGTTGATCGCGGCGCCGAGACTTTCGGCCAACGAACGGAAAAAATGCGGCACAAGTTCGGTCGGCAGCTGGCCGACGAATTCGCGATTGAATTTGCCGTCGAAAACGAAATAACCGCGGCCCGACAAATCGATGGCGACTTGCGCGAGTGTCTCATCCATCGGCAGTAAAAAGCCGAACCGCGCGATACCGCGTTTGTCGCCGAGCGCCTGCTTCAATGCCGTGCCCAAGGCAATGGCGCAATCCTCCACGGTGTGGTGCTCGTCGATTTGCAAATCGCCTTTGCAAGTAAGAGTGAGCGCAAACCCGCCGTGCTTCGCGATCTGCTCGATCATGTGATCGAAAAAGCCTAAACCCGTTGCGACGTGAATAGGATTCTCGCTATCGAGATTCACTTCGACTTGGATGTCCGTTTCCTTAGTCTTGCGCGCGACCGTCGCGGTTCTATTGGATCGGGTGAGTTGATCAGCAATTTGCGGCCACGTGAGTTTTACTCCTTCCCCCGGTCGCCGGGGGAAGGATGGGATGGGGGCGTCTTGAGGTTCTGGCGCGGAAATTTGCTCCCTCCCTAACCCTCGCGATCCACATCCCTGTGCGGCTTCCGGCGGATGCTTTCCTGCATCCGCGCTCGGCGAGTGCAATAACACATTAGGTGTTATTGCAAAGGCATCTCGCGCTCGCCCCCCGGCGACCGGGGGAGGGGATATGAGAATGCCATGAGTACCTAAGTTCTTGGCGAGTTCCAAATCCGTTTCACGATCGCCGATGACATAGCTGTGCGCAAGATCGACCGGCGTCGTCGCCATGAACTCCGTCAGCAGTCCGGTTTTGGGTTTGCGACAGTCGCAATTGTCTTTTGCGAAGTGCGGACAAATGAACTCCGCGGCGAAGCGAATGCCCTGGGAGTTCAAGATGGCCGTGAGTGCGTCGTGCGGCTTCCGGAAATTCTCTTCGGGGAAACTTGCGGTGCCACGGCCGTCCTGGTTGCTCACCATGACCAGCAAGTAACCGGCCTCTTGAAGGCGGAGGAGGGCTGGGATGACGCCCTGCACTAAACGCAGTTTCTCCAAGCTATCGATTTGCTGATCGGCCGGCTCTTCGATGAGCGTGCCATCGCGGTCGATGAACAATACTTTTGCGGCGTTCATGCGGCTGCTCCCACCGCTTGTTGCAGTCCGCGCAGCAGCTTTGAATTCTGTTCCGGCGTTCCGATGGAAATGCGAACGCCGTTCGGCAACGCCTTTTGGCTGCGCTGATCGCGAATGATGAGGCCGACTTGGATCGCCGCATCGAGCACTCGATCGGCATCCGTGCAATCGAGCAGCAGGAAGTTTCCCTCGCTTGGATAGACGCGGCGAATGAGCGGCAGCTTGGAGAGCTCGGCGATCAGTCGATCACGTTCGCTGTGCACGATTGCAATTCGCTTAGCGAGTTCGGCAAGCGAGGAGGGCGATGTGAATTCCATTGCGGCGTCGATGGTCGGTCCCGGCATGGCGTAGGGCTGAATGATGCGCGCAAGTAAACCTACGATTTCAGGATGAGCCAACACGGCACCGCACCGTGCACCGGCGAGCGCGTAGGCTTTCGAGAGTGTTCGCAAGATCACCAAATTTGGATGATCGTCGAGCGAACCCGCGAGACTCTTGGATTTCGCAAACTCGATGTAAGCCTCGTCGACGACCACGATTGCCTTGCCGTCCAGTTCGCGGCAGAGAGATTTTATTTCCTCCGCGTCGAGTGCGTTGCCGGTCGGGTTGTTGGGGGAGCAAAGGAAAATAAGTTTCACTCCATCGCGCCAGGCGGCAAGCACTGCTTTGCGATCCAGGGCAAAGTTGTCTTTCAGCGGCGCTTCTAGGGTGCCTGCGCCTTGAATGTTCGCCGTTACTTTGTACATGCTGTACGTGGGCGGACAAACGAGAATCCGATCCTGGCCCGCTCGACAAAATGCGCGGATGAGTAGATCGATGCCTTCATCGCTGCCGCGGCCGACGAGCACTTGCTCGCGTCGCACGCCGTACAACGACGCGAGCCGGTCGATCAATGCCTTCGGCTGCGGTTCCGGATAGTGATTCAGTCCGGCGGCCGATCGATCGCCCCCCTTTTCACTCATGGGCGGCCACGGCATTTCATTGGCATGGAGCCGCTCGAGCGTCGGTTTCCACGCCGCATGCTGATAAGGTTGCAGCGCTACGATCTCCGGTCGAGCGAGTGCGAGCACATTACTCATCGCGCACCTCCTCGGTTGAGAGCGGAAAGGCGAACCTGCACGGCATTGGCGTGCGCATCCAAACTTTCCAAATTCGCGAGCGCGATGGCGGTGGGGCCGAGATCTTGGATGCCAGCCGCCGACAGTTCTTGAATCGTCATTCGTTTCATAAAGTCTGCGAGCGATAATCCGCTGAATGCGCGTGCGAATCCATATGTGGGCAGAACATGATTCGCCCCGGTGCAGTAGTCACCCATCGTTTCCGGCGTGTACTGGCCGAGAAAGATCGAGCCCGCATGTTTGATCTTCGCAAGCACGCTGCGGGGCTGGCGAATTTGCAGGATCAAATGTTCCGGCGCGTATTGATTGCTGACTTCCAAGGCCGTATCGAGATCCGGTACTACAACAAGTCGCGCATGACGGATGGATTGCGACAGTGTCGCGGCGCGAGTGAGCCTGGCCATCTGCAAGTCGAGTTCGCCGATGACGGCTTCGGTCAGCGCTCGGGACGTGGTGACCAAGACGACTTGGGCGTCGGCACTGTGCTCGGCTTGTGCAAGTAGATCGGCTGCCACGAATTCGGCACTGGCGGTTTCGTCCGCGAGCACGAGCACTTCCGACGGGCCGGCCGGTAAATCGAGCGCGGCGCCCTCGGCATCGTTGGCAACCAGGATTTTTGCGGCCGTAACCCATGAATTACCGGGTCCGAAGAGTTTGTCGACTTTCGGCACGCTTTGAATGCCGTAGGCCATCGCTGCGATTGCTTGAGCTCCACCGAGCTTGAAGACGCGCGTGACGCCGCAGCGCTGTGCCGCGATCAGCGTCGCAGGATCGACAGAGCCGTCTTTGCGCGGCGGGGTGCAAAGCACCCGAGTAACGCAGCCCGCGATTCGAGCGGGAACGGCCAGCATGATTGCCGCGGAAGGCAAGGGGGCCGTGCCGGCAGGAACATATAGGCCGACAGCCTCGATCGGCCGGTAGATCTGTTCGCATATGACACCGGGCGACACTTCCATTTTGACGGGCGCGCTTTGTTGCGCTTCGTGAAAGCGCTGAACGTTGGCGATGGCGCGCTCGATGGCTGATTTTTGCGCTTGTGTTAGCGTTCGCTCGGCTGCGGCGAATTCATCCGACGTGACTTCGAGCGACGTTAATTTCGCTCCATCGAAGCGCTCGGTAAATTCGAGCGCAGCCGCATCGCCTCGCTCGCGGACGGCCGCGATAATGGCGCGCACGCGCTCGAACAATTCGGCGGCATTTTTCTGTGCCGGGCGCTTGAGCGCCTCGACACGTGCCGCGTCGCTCAGCGCCGTCCAATCGATAATCGAAAGTGATTCGGACATCGTTACGCCAGCATTTTCTCGACCGGAAGCACCAGCACCGAGCTCGCGCCGGCCGCCTTGAGGCCTTCCAGGGTTTCCCAAAACACGTTTTCCCGGCAAACGGCATGCACGGCGACTTTATCGCCGGGCCCGTCGAGCGGGATGATGGTGGGCGACTCGCTGCCCGGCAGGAGTTTCCTGATTTCCGTGAGTTTCGAACGCGGTGCATGCAACATGATGTACTTGCTTTCCTTCACTTGTTGAACGCCTTCGATGCGCATCAGCAGGCGATGAATCCATTCCTGCTTTTCGTCCGACACCGGAAGCGGCGTGCGGATGATGGCGGCCTGGCTCTCGAAAATCGTCTCGGCTTCGTCGAGATGATTGGCGACCAGCGTTGCGCCGGTGGACACCAAATCGCAAATGAAATCGGCACGGCCCAGGCGCGGCGCAATTTCCACCGCGCCGGAGAGCGTCACGACATCTGCCTTGACGCCGTTTTTCTTCAGATAGTCGCCGAGGATGTAGGGATAGGTAGTGGCAATGCGCTTACCGTGCAGCGATTGCGGCCCGGAATACTCGGTGCCATCGGGAACGGCAATCGACATGCGGCACTTGCCGTAGTCGAGTACGCACAGCTGTTCGAATAAGGGGGAGACATCTCGCGACTTGAAAGCCAGGCGCTTCTCCTCGATCACGTTCCGGCCCACGATGCCGAGATCGCATACGTCTTGTTGAACAAGGTCGGGGATGTCGTCGTCGCGAACCAACAAGACGTCGAGTGGCATGTTTTCGCCGTAACAAATGAGTTGGTCCTTGCCGCGGCTGTACTTGAGGCCGCAGCGAACCAGCAGGTCGAGCGAGTTATCGGTCAGCCGCCCGGATTTCTGGATGGCGATCTTCAAACGTGTTTGCTTATCCAACCTTCGATTCCTTATGAGGAGGCGTGCGACCGTTCAAGCGTTCGCTCGCGAGGGAATAACCGCCGTTGCCGCCGACCAGATAGCGTGCGACGCGACCGATGGTGGTCACGCTGACACCGGTCTGCCTGTGTATTTCACGATAGGGCAGGCCGGCCTCCAAAAGGCCGACGACCGTCCACCGATCCGCCAGCGCCTGGAGCTCCGCGGGCGTACATAAGTCACGCAAGAAGGCGCGGCATTCTTCGACCGTGTGCAGATTGGCGATGGCTGCACACAGCGATCGCTCCGCCAGGGCTTCTTGGCGCGGCGTGACGGCGCGATGATCTTTCATAATTGATGATGTAGTGTATTAACGCGTTAGTACATTAAAACAAGCGACGAGGGGTGCCGTCAAGTGGGCGGCCGCTGCCGGGGGCCAGATAACGCAAGCCGGCCGCAACCTTTTTCCAGTTTCGAGCGTCTATGGACCTCGTAAGCCATCGGTGAGGTAAGATCGTGTCAACGATATGTCGCAGTGATGCTGAACGCTTTCCATGAAGTACTTGGTGCTTATATGGGCGGGGCTGTGGCGCAAGAAAGCGCGCACGATCTTGACGTTCGCCTCTATCGTGACGGCTTTCTTTCTGTTCGGCGCCCTTCAAGGGATCAATCTGGGCATCGATTCGCTGGTGAGTCAGTTTCTCGATACGTCGCGTCTGCGAGTGTCGAATCGCGTCAATCCGAACGGCTTGATGCCGCTCGCGCACGGAGCGCGAATAGCGGCCCTTCCCGGCGTGTCCAACGTGACTCCCTTGGCTGTATTGGTGGGGACTTATCAAATACCGAAGAACGTCGTGGCGGCGCTGGCCGTCGATGTCGAGTCCTGGTGCAAGATCTACCCTGAACTTATTGTCGCGCCGGAGCAGCGCGCGGCAATGAGCCGTACTCGAAACGGTGCCTTGGTGGGCGTCGCCATGGCGGAAAGATATGGATGGAGGATCGGCGACCGCATTCCGATTCAATCTTTCAACGTCGGAAAGACCGATGGAACTCGGAGTTGGGAATTTACGATTGTCGGAATTTACGACCTCGATGGGGCTCGTAGTTTTTCGACCAACCTGTTTATCAATTACGACTATGTGAACGAGGCTCGCGCCGCGGGGAAGAATACGGCGATGCAGTTCATCGTGCGGCTCAAGGATCCGAATCGTTATGCGGTTGCGGCTCCCGCTATCGACGAAATGTTCGCCAATTCGGCGGACCAAACCAGGACGCTGAACGAAAAGGAGTTCATTCAGTCGATGATGAGCCAAGTCGGGGACATCAGTTATTTCGTCAATGGGATTGTCGGCGCCGTTCTGTTTGCGCTGTTCTTTTTGACGGCCAATACCATGATGCAGTCGGTGCGCGAGCGAATTCCGGAGATCGGCGTGCTGAAGACCCTGGGGTTTTCGAATGCGTCGCTGTTGACGCTGGTGCTTGCCGAGTCGCTCGTTCTTACCTTAATAGCGGCAGCGGTGGGCATTGGCGCGGCAACGATTGCGTTTCCGCTGCTTATGCAGAGCCTCGGGCCGGGCACTGGCCTTGAAGGGCTGCGTGTGCCGCTGGTGGTGTTCGCGTGGGGACTATTGCTGTCTTTGATGCTCGCTGTTGCGAGCGGATTTCCGCCTGCATGGCGTGCACAGCGTTTGAAGATTGTCGATGCGTTGAGAGGTCGCTAGACGAGATGTCAGTCTTTACGCAAATACGGGCGGTCGTGGGTATGAACATGCGGAACCTTCCGCAGCGTGCCGGAACGTCGTTTGTCATCGTGATGGGTATCGCCGGCGTCGTCACGGTGCTGATTTCGGTTTTATCCCTGGCGACGGGCTTATCGAAAACGCTGTCGAGTACCGGTCGGCCCGAGCGCGCGATCATTTTTTATGGCGGATCGCAATCCGAAACGGCGAGTAACATTTCGCGAGACGCCACTTTCACCATTGCCAACTTACCGGGAATTCGAAAAGACGCTGACGGCAAGCCGATGGCCACGGCCGATGTCGTGTCATCCATTTGGTTGTCTCGGAGCGACAATGGTCAATTGGGCAGTGCTGCGTTTCGTGGCGTATCGTCTAAGAACTGGGTTGTGCGTCCTGAGATTGAGCTTCTGCAAGGGCGCGTTTTCGGCAGCGGCGTTCGGGAACTTATCGTCGGGAACGCGGCGAAGGCACGCTTTAAAGGATTGGAGTTGGGGAGCCGGATTACATCGGGTGATGCCGAGTGGCTGGTCGTCGGAATCTTCGCAAGCAACGGCGACGCACACGAATCGGAGCTGATTGCCGATGCGGAGACCTTGTTATCCGCTGCCCATCGCACGACCTTCAATTCCGTAACGGTTTGGCTCGAGTCTCTTTCGAGCTTCGACGCGTTGAAGGCGGCGGTCACTTCGAATCCGAATCTCACCTTGGACGTACAACACGAAGGAAGTTATTACGAACAGCAATCCCAGCGTTTCGGCAAATTCCTCGCCATCGTCGCTAACGTAATTGCCGTCATCATGGCGATCGGCGCAATCTTTGGTGCGCTGAATACGATGTATTCCTCGGTGAGCGCTCGTTCCGTCGAGATTGCGACACTACGCGCCATCGGTTTCGGTGCGACAGGCGTGGTCGTTTCCGTCTTTATCGAATCGTTGTTGCTTTCCATTGTCGGCGCGCTTTTGGGAGCGTTGCTCGCGTGGTCGTTATTCAACGGCAATACGGTTAGCACCATCTCGGGTGGCGGCGGGTTGACGCAAGTGGCTTTCCATCTTCGGATCGGCTTCGAATTGATAGCGCTCGGCATTATGTGGGCTTGTTTCGTTGGCTTAGTGGGCGCTCTGTTTCCGGCCATCCGTGCCGCCCGTATGCCGGTGGCTGCGGCCCTTCGGGAGATATGATTCCTCGGAGCTTCGCGTCCAGGGGCCGTGCGTTCGGTGAGACTTTTACGCACAAAACGACAAATGACCGTGTCCATGTGTTGACGCGCCGACTTTCCTCACTCTAGACTTGCCGCCACTCATCGAGACCGGCTGAGGGAAAGGCCCTTTGAAGCCGGGGCAACCGTCGACGCTAACCACGTTGGAAAGGTGCTAACTCCTGCGGTTCGCTACGTTAGTGGCGGCCGACAGATGAGGTGCTGTGACAGCTACCGACTTATGTTCTAAGTTGGGTGTGGGTTGCGGCGACCTACCGCTCGCGCTTGGCATTCCGCCGGTCGCAGGGGTTCCGATGAAAGTAGCCCGAGAACTCGGGAACAGACGGAGCCCGCCCATTCATGTCTTCAGTGTTGAAACAAACAACCGAGTCGCGCCTTGTGGATGAAGGAGTGGCGCAAGTCGCCGGAGCTTTCCCGTTGCATTTCGGTGGCGAATTGCAGGGCATTCAAGTTGCCTGGCGCTTAAGCGGCGCTAGCGATGCGCCTGTCGTTGCCGTGTTGGGCGGAATTTCCGCCGGGCGCAACGTATTCGATCCTGCATCGACGCAGCAAGGATGGTGGAAGGGCATTGTCGGCCCGGATCTGGCGCTGGACTCGAACGCGTTTCGCATCCTCGGTATCGATTTCCTCGGCGGTAGCGGCGCAACGACGGGACCTCGCAAGGGTCAAGCCGATTTTCCGAGCGTCAGCGCATTCGATCAGGCAGCGATGCTGGTTGCGTTGTTGCCGAAACTAGGCATAAAAAAATTGCACGCGATTGTCGGTGCTTCTTATGGCGGCATGGTTGCGCTCGCTTTTGCGGAACGCTATCCCGAATGGGTCGACCGCATCGTAGTCATCAGCGCGGCCGACCGCGCTCATCCGATGGCCACTGCGTGGCGGAGCGTGCAGCGAGAAATCGTGCGGGCGCTTGCCGTTCACGGCGATGCGAGCACCGGCTTGAAGCTTGCTCGTGCATTGGCGATGGCGACTTACCGAAGTCCGGCGGAATTCGCGCAACGCTTTGCGGCTCCCGCCCAGCGAAAATCCGGCACGTTTCGCGCCCCGGTCGAAGATTACCTATATGCGCGCGGTCAAGCGTACTCAGATAATTACGTACCGGAGGCATTCATTTGTTTGTCCGAATCGATCGACTTGCATGTCGTGCAACCGGAAAAGATTCGTGCTCCCACTACGTTGGTCGCGGTACGCGAAGATCAATTGGTCCCCCTTGCCGACATGCGGAATTTGGCGGAGCGGCTTGCCGGACCGCATCGCCTCGTCGAGTTGTCATCCCTATATGGTCATGACGCATTCCTAAAGGAAGAAGCTGCATTGCGCAAGATTTTTGCCGAATCGCTATGAGTAAAGAACATTCGCCCGCGACGCGTGCCGTGCGTGCAGCGCTTGAAAGCGATTCGCAGCACGGCGCCGTGGTCCCGCCGATCCATCTTTCGGCGACGTATACATTCGCAGGATTCGGCAATCGCCGTCGGTATGACTACGGTCGCTCGGGTAATCCGACACGCGATGCATTGGCGAATGCGCTCGCTGAGTTGGAAGGCGGTGTGGGCGCTGTTGTCACCGCTTCCGGCATGGCGGCCGTCAACCTCGTCTGCCAGCTGTTCGAGCCCACGGATTTATTGGTCGCGCCGCATGATTGTTATGGCGGTACTTATCGATTGTTCGATGGATTGGCCAAAGCGAAAAAACTGCGCGTGGAATTCATCGACCAAGGAAAGGAAGCCGAGTGGCAGCGGGCACTGTCTCTGCAACCTAAGCTCATCTGGGTCGAATCACCGAGCAACCCGTTACTCCGCATTACCGACGTTCGTACTGCAAGCCGCCGGGCTAAAGAGTGCGGGGCCCTGCTGGCCGTGGATAACACTTTTCTCTCTCCGGCGTGGCAACAACCCATTTCGCTCGGCGCGGATATCGTGGTGCATTCGACGACCAAATATTTGAACGGACATAGCGACGTTGTCGGCGGCGCCGTCGTGGCGGCGAGTAAGGAGAATCACGAGCGGCTTGCCTGGTGGGCCAATTGCATTGGCGTAACCGGTGCGCCGTTCGACAGCTATCTCACATTGCGCGGCATACGCACATTGCACGCGCGTATGCCCATTCACGGCACGAACGCCCAAGCCATCGCCGAATTTCTGGAAGGCCATCGCGCGGTGAAACGGGTGTACTACCCTGGGCTGGCAAGTCATTCTCAACACCGATTGGCGACAGAACAGCAATCCGGTTTCGGCGCCATTGTGAGTGTCGAGTTACACGGCGGTGCTGGGCGCGTGCAAGCCGTCGTCGAGAAACTACGGCTCTTTTCGCTCGCCGAATCGCTCGGCGGCGTCGAAAGTTTGGTTGCACACCCTGCGTCGATGACGCACGCCGCAATGGCCGTTGAAGCCAGAGAGCGAGCGGGGTTGGTCGATGGACTGCTGAGGTTGTCGGTGGGAATCGAGTCTTGTGACGATTTGATTTCCGACTTGCAGCAAGCTTTGGAGTGATTGTCGTAGCTACGGTGCCGTCCGAAGTCGTTCAATACGTTCGCTGGTCGGTGGGTGACTCGAGAGAAAATCCGGTTTGCCAGGTTGTTTAGCCTCGATACGCAGCATCACTTCAAAAAAGCTGGCGAGAAAGTCTGGCGATGAGTTATTGATGAGTAAGTAGTTGCGTGCAAAATCGTCCGCTTCCCTTTCGAACTCCCGCGAGTAGCTTAGGGTTCCAAGCACAAGCGGCACGTTTGCGACGACATTGCTGAAATCGCCCCAGATGGCATTTGCCATCAGTGCGATACCGGACAATTGCAATAATTGGCGCATGGAGTGCTTCTGGACAACATGCCCTAATTCGTGCCCAAGTACTCCGAGAATTTGCCCGTCATTCTCGGCATGCTCGACCAAGCCGTCGAGGAGCACGATAGTTCCCCCAGGCAAGGCGAATGCATTAATGCCGCGTGGCCCAGGGCGAGAGCGAAACTCCAAATTCGGAACGAATCCAGGCACGGCGGTTTGTGCATAGTCGATATAAAGCGCTCTTAGTTCAAAACGGCGCTCATCTGAGAGCTCACTGGATTCCAAAATTTGCTCATCCAGCTGTTCCAGCACGGCTTCGCCCAGTCGTTCCTCGATGCGGATGGGTAAATGAAACGCAGTCCACTTCGCAAGAGCCGGTAGGCCGTAGAGGTAACCGAGAATCAGCATGCCTATTAAAAGCCCGAGTGCGCCGACCGAGATAGGCCAAAGCTTCTGCAGTTGCGCGACGATCGGTGATGCATGGCCTGCTTTGCCCAATATGGACGTGAAGTCGCGAGCGTTCGCAATCTCGAGAGTGGCTTTCGACGGTAGGTATATAAAGCACGGTGCGAATTGAGTTGGTTCCGAAAGATCTATTTGTTCGATTTCTGAACTTTCCACCAGGTCCCCGTCTTGTCCGTAGACGAGTAACCTGCCGTTGCCCACGCCTACCCGTACCGCACGAGCTGCAGCGGAATGCCCGTCGAAAAAACTGCCATCGAAGAGTTCAGGAATGGTTTCGGCGTTCATAGGCCTACATCGAGTCCAAAAATGTCCAGGGCGCCTTCGCCGGCGGCGCTCGAGAGGCCCTGGTCACCGACGGTAATGGTTTCTGCGAAGGAATTTGGCGCCGATACCTCCATGCACTCAATGCGATAGCGTGCAATAGCAATGGCTGCAAATGGCCAATACAATCCAGCCGTCAAAATTCCAAGCATGACGCACTTGAAAATGAGGGCGGCCAGAGAAAAAGCGTTTACGTGAGTTTCGAATGTCGCAGCTCCAAGCCGTGTATTTTTCCAGACTACTCGTTGTAGACGTACTGCGGCGAAGGTGCTCATCACTAAGTACGCGACACCGACAACGAACGCGCTCACGACGAATGGCTGGAGCCTTGGTGCCCTTCCAGAAGAACTGAGTGCGATGAAGAGAGTCGTTACTAGCCCCGCGGCCAATGCAGCGGCAATGCCGGCTATCACCACGATAGCCAGTGTCTTGAAATAGATACTATAGAAACTTCCGAAAGCCGATTCGAAAGCGGAACCCAGATCGCCGTAGCGGAAGTGTCTGTGTTGAAAGCTTTTCAATCGATGGTGCATCCATGGCAGGCAGAGCATAGTAAACAGCGCGATGCTTCCAAGAACGACGGTGTTGGCATTGACGGCAACGCCGACAATCGATCCGGAAAACCAAATAATTGCAATTGGCAGTAGTGCGCGATAGGCATCCATCGTGCGAGCGGTAAATCCAAATCTTAAACCACGCCAACTGGTGTTTCTGAGTTTGAATTGCAGTGCGCGCAGAAACAGCCAAGGTCCAGCGAGGCAAAGAATCGCTATCGTTACGTAACCAGCAGTCGGTGAGATATCGAATGCCCAGGTATAGGCCGCGAACAACAAAATTGCGATGAAACGGCCGTACAAAATTGCTTTTGCGTTGCCGTGATAGTCGAAGGCGTGGCCATCTAGGCGCGTGTTTTGATAGAAGTACCTGACTTTCCGAACCTTGGCCCATGCTGAGTAGATGCCAAGGGTGCAAATCGTCAATAGCAGATTGACAAGCCAGATGCGAAAATACTCCGCACCGTTGCCGGTAAACTCGAGCTTCCGACTTGTGTTCAACGGAGGAATCGATGCTTGTATCGCAGCGAAGTGCGGGGCGGAAGAGGTTGGAGGTGCAGCTACCTCATTAGTGGCGACCGGTGGAGTGATAGCGGGATCCATGTGGTTATTCATTACTTCCTGTCTCTGCTCGGCTTTAATTATTTCAGTCGCTTTTTTGAAAGGCTAATTTTCGTTCTTCCCAGCGTCAAGCGTTTATGGTGCGGTTGTGCAAGCGCACTCACAAAAAAAAGGCCGGCATAAAGCCGGCCTAGTATGTGGCAACAAAGACTTGCGTCGTGGTGTCTGTCTTCGGATTCGTACCGGCTCAACATTCACCTTGGGGACTAACCCGACTTCAGTCTGCTTCCACCAAAGACACGTCGACTTCAAAATGACCCTTGAAGGTCGACTAGAAACTTGGGGGTGCCAGAGGCGAAATTCTGCGACCCACTGGAGTGCGTCGCGGGGTCATGATAACGCGAGATTTCTGGCTTGTGGGCCCAAATCCGGGCACCCAGAGTAAAAAATCTCTGGGCTTAAAAAATCAATAACTTACGGCTTTAGCCAAGCATCGAGCGGACCACGGCATCCCCGGCTTCAGCGGTGGAATTTCCCCGGCCGGGAGTCGCAATGTCCGGCGTCCGAATGCCGTCTGAAACAGCCTTTGAGACTGCTAATTCAAGAGCTTGGGCTTCTTTTGTTAAATCCAAAGAATGGCGTAAAAGCATCGCCACGCTGAGGATCGTCGCGTAAGGGTTGGCTATTCCCTTGCCTGCAATATCCGGGGCCGAGCCGTGGATGGGTTCGTAGAGTCCCAGGGATTTGCTACCTAAAGATGCCGACGGGAGTAGCCCTAATGACCCAGCCAGCATCGACGCCTCGTCGGTCAAAATGTCTCCAAACATGTTTTCGGTCACGATCACGTCGAAGCTCGTCGGTTTGCGAATGAGGTGCATGGCCGCGGAATCGACTAGTTGATGTTCGAGCGTGATCTGCGGAAATTCGGTTTTCACTACCCGTTCTACCGTCGTGCGCCAGAGGCGCGAAGTTTCGAGAACGTTGGCTTTATCGACCGAAACCAGATTCTTGCGGCGGCCCATCGCCAATTTGCAGGCAACGCGCGTTACGCGTTCGACTTCTTCAACCGTGTAAGTGCATAAATCGCTTGCAGCGTTTTCGGTGCGCTTCTTCTCGCCGAAGTAGATGCCGCCGGTGAGTTCGCGCACCACCATGATGTCGGTGCCGCGAAGCACATCGGGTTTAATGGTCGACGCATCGAGCAATGCCGGATGTAAAGTGACGGGACGGAGGTTTGCAAATAACCCGAGCGCTTTGCGAATCGCGAGTAGGCCCTGTTCGGGGCGAACTTTCGCATTAGGATCTGACCACTTCGGTCCGCCGACGGCGCCTAAGAGCACCGCATCTGCAGACTGACACGCCTTCGTGGTTTCATCCGGCAACGGCGATCCGGTCGCATCGATGGCAGCGCCACCGATCAAGTGTTCTTCGGTCGTGAACTCGTGGCCGAATTTCTTTCCTACTGCCTGCAGCGCGCGCACGCCTTCGCGCGTTACTTCGGGTCCGATTCCATCGCCGCCGAGTACGACTATCTTTGCTTTCATGTATGTGCCTGTTCGTGTTTCGTGATGGCGGCATCTTGCTTGAGAAGAAAGCCTAATTCGTCGACTCCGTTGAGGAGGCAATAGCGCGCGAACGCCTCGACGGGAAAGGTAACGGATGCCCCGTTCGGAAGCTTGAGAGTGCTGTTTGACAGGTCGATGCTGACTTGAGCGCCGGGATTGGCAAGCAGCCACTCGTGCGTTGTTTTATCGACGACGATGGGCAGCAATCCGTTCTTCAGGGAGTTATTGCGAAATATATCCGCGATCTCACTGCTGATCACGGCTCGAAATCCGAAATCGAGTAGCGACCATGGCGCGTGTTCTCGCGACGAACCGCAGCCGAAATTTCGGCCTGCAACCAGTACGGCGCAGCCCTTGGCGGCGGGTTGGTTCAAGATGAAGTCGGTCTTTGCATTGCCTTGTGCATCGTAGCGCCAGTCGGCAAACGCGTTCTTGCCGAGTCCTTCCTTAGTGGTCGTGGTCAAGAACCGAGCAGGAATGATTTGGTCGGTATCGATGTCGGTAAACGGCAAGACGACGGTTTTCGATTCGATGGTATGGATGCGTTCCATGAGGGTCGCCTCGGAAAAAATTACGAGAGGAATTCGCGGGGATCGGTGATGCGACCGCGTACCGCGGCGGCGGCGGCAGTTGCCGGACTGGCAAGCAGGGTTCGCGCACCTTGGCCTTGGCGGCCCTCGAAATTTCGATTGCTGGTGCTGACGGAGTACTGGCCTTTTGCGACGGTGTCGCCGTTCATGCCGATGCACATCGAACAGCCGGACTCGCGCCACTCGGCTCCCGCATCGGTAAAAATTTTTGCCAGGCCACGTGCTTCCGCTTCGCGTTTAATGCGTTGCGAGCCCGGAACCACCAAGGCACGCACGCCCGGTGCGATCTTCCGTCCTTTGAAGACTTGAGCGGCTAATTCAAGATCGGAAAGACGGGCATTCGTGCAGCTGCCGATGAAAACAACTTGGACGGCTTTGTCTTTAAGCGCTTCACCGGGCTGCAGGCCCATGTAATCGAGTGCTTTCTTGAACACCGGATCGCCGGGGTGGTCGGGCACGCGCGCCGATAATGGCAACACCATGCCCGGATGCGTGCCATACGTAATCATCGGTTCCAGCGCACTCGCGTCGATACTCACTTCGCGATCGAATTTGGCGCCGGCATCGGAACGCAGCGAATTCCATTTCGCGATCGCACGATCCCACGCTTCGCCTTTCGGAGCACGCGGAGTGTCTTTCAAATAGTCGTAGGTGATTGCATCGGGTGCGACCATGCCGGCGCGCGCGCCTGCTTCGATCGACATATTGCAGACCGTCATGCGGCCGTCCATCGAGAGCGCTTCGATCGCCGAGCCGCGATATTCGATGACGTATCCCGTGCCGCCCGAGACGCCGATTTTGCCGATGATCGCCAGGATTAAATCCTTTGCCGTTACGCCGTTCGGCAACTTGCCGCTGGTGTTGATGGCGAGCGTCTTCGGCCGGCGCTGCAACAAACACTGCGTGGCGAGCACATGCCCGACTTCTGTGGTGCCGATGCCGAAGGCGAGGGCGCCGAACGCGCCGTGCGTGGCCGTATGGCTGTCGCCGCAGACAATCGTTTTGCCGGGTTGCGTCGCACCTTGCTCGGGTCCGATGATGTGCACGATGCCGCGATCGCCGGAATTGAGGCCGAGCAATTCAACGCCGAACTCTTTGCAGTTGACCTCCAACTGCTTGATCTGCGCCGCAGCGGAGGCAACGCGAATCGGTACGCGCCCCGCAATTTCCTCGGGGTCGGTAGGCGTGGAGTGGTCCATGGTTGCCAAGGTGCGATCGAGCCGGCGAACTTTGAGCCCTTGTTCGCGCAGCAACGAAAAGGCCTGCGGCGAAGTGACTTCGTGCACGAGGTGCAGATCGATGTAAAGCACCGCCGGCGTGTCGGCTGTTTCGGGAACGACTTCGTGCTGTTCCCAGACTTTCTCGAAGAGGGTTTTGGCAGTCATGGCGAGTTCGCGGTGTTGAATTGACGTACAGCATGCCAGGCAGAACGGCCGCCCATGCTGATAAAAATTGAAGCAGCCATCACGCTAGGCGATGGCTTGCCCAGTTATTCGCAAGCTTCGAGCCAGCCGTGCTTGTCCGGCGTTTTGCCGCTGAACAAGCCGAAGAAAGCGGACTGCAGCACTTCGGTGATGGGCCCGCGTTTTCCGGCGCCGATGGTAATGCGGTCCACCGAGCGTACCGGCGTGACCTCCGCCGCGGTGCCGGTCAAAAAGATTTCGTCGGCGAGATAAAGAAGTTCACGGGGGATGGCTTGTTCGCGCACTTCGAAACCGTGTGCACGTGCAAGCTGCACGACGGTATCGCGAGTAATTCCCTGCAGGATCGAATTGTCGACTGCAGGCGTGTAAATCACACCGTTGCGGATCAAGAACAGGTTCTCGCCGGCGCCTTCGCTCACGGAGCCGTCGGTGGAGAGGCCGATGCCTTCCGCAAAGCCCAGGCGCTTCGCTTCCATGCTGATGAGCTGGCTCGACAGATAATTGCCAGCCGCCTTGCCGAGCGCAGGAATGGTGTTCGGCGCAAGTCGCTGCCAGGACGAAACGCAAACGTCGATCCCATTTTCCAAGCCTTCTGCGCCGAGATACGCTCCCCACTCGAAAGCGGCGATCACGGTGTCGATGGGCGGCGAAATTTTCGGCGCCACGCCGATCTCGCCGTAGCTGCGGAATGCAAACGGACGAATGTAAGCGCCTTTGGTCAATCCGTTGGTGGTAATGACCTGCTTGGTCGCCGTGTTGATTTGCTCTTGGGTGTACGGAATTTCGATGCGGTAGATCTTCGCCGAGTCGAACAAACGCTTAGTGTGGTCGGCCAGCCGAAAGATCACGGGGCCTTTCGCCGTCGCATAACAACGAACGCCTTCGAATACCGTCGAGCCGTAGTGCAGGGCATGCGCAAGAACATGCACGGTGGCGTCTTTCCACGCGACCATCTTGCCGTTGTACCAAATCTGTTTTGCCTCTGCGATGGGCATACGTCAGTGCTCCAAAACGAAAAAATGCTGATCCACTAGACACCGGGACCGACCGTGGGCCGAAGCGGTGCGCGACGTTCGCCGGTTCGCTCTGCATTGGCCTTGGTGGCTTCGATGCGATTGATGACTTCAAGATACGCTTGGGCGGCGGATTCGAGAATGTTCGTGCTGACGCCGGCGCCGCGATAAGTGCGGCCATTATGCTCGACGGTCAGGAGTGCTTCCCCTTGAGCGTCTTCGCCTACCGTGACGCTGTGAACTTCGAATTTTCGAACCTGCACGTGAATTCCCGTGGCGTGGTCGATCGCCTTCACCACGGCATCGACGGGACCGTCTGCAGTTTGGTCCTGCGAGACGATGCGTCCATCGGTGTGGGCGAGTGTGATCGAGACACGAGCGGGCTGCTTCTCGTTAGTGGCTACGCTTAAGGATTGCAGCGACCAGGGGCCGGCTTCCTGATGTTCGGAGCGCATGACCAACGCTTCGATGTCGCCGTCGAAGAGTTCTTTCTTCTTGTCCGCCAGAGCCTTGAACTCCTCGAACAGTTGATTGAGTTCGGCATCGCTGACTTCGAATCCAAGTTCTTTCACGCGTTCGCGGAATGCATGGCGACCGCTGTGTTTGCCGAGCACCAAATTCGTGCGCGTCAGTCCAACGTCTTGCGGGCGCATGATTTCGTACGTCGAGTGATGTTTCAGCATGCCGTGTTGATGGATGCCCGACTCGTGCGCGAAGGCATTTTCGCCGACGATCGCCTTATTGCGCGGAATCGGCATGCCTGTGATTTGCGAAACAAGGCGGCAAGTCGGATAGAGGCGGGTGGTGTGAATTCCGGTGTGCACGCCGAAAATATTTTCGCGTGTTTTGATCGCCATGACCGCTTCTTCCAGCGAGCAATTCCCGGCGCGCTCGCCGATGCCGTTGATCGTGCATTCGATCTGCCGCGCGCCGGCGCGGACGGCGGCAAGACTATTCGCGACCGCCATGCCGAGGTCGTCGTGACAGTGAACCGAGAGGACGGCTTTTTCGATGTTGCGGACGTTGCGCTTTAAATAGGAGAAAACTTCGTGGAACTCTTGCGGCGCGGTGTAACCCACTGTGTCGGGCACGTTGATCGTCGTGGCGCCGGCTTCGATAGCTGCTTCGACGACTTCCGCCAGAAATTCAAGTTCGGTGCGCGATGCGTCCTCGGGGGAAAATTCGATGTCCTCGCACAGGCTGCGCGCAAATTTCACGCCTTCGACGGCCGTGTGAAGGATTTGCTCCTTGGCCATGTTGAGCTTGTATTCGCGGTGGATCGCGCTCGTAGCCAAAAAGACGTGAATCCGTGGGCGTGCCGCGTCTTTGAGTGCGCGCCACGCCGTTTCGATGTCATCGCGATTACAGCGCGCGAGGCCCGCAATCACGGGGCCGTGGACTTCGCGTGCTACGAGATTGACGGACTCCCAATCGCCACGCGAGGCAATCGGGAATCCGGCTTCGATGATGTCGACCCCGAGTTCCGCTAGCGCCTTCGCCACGCGCAGCTTTTCGGGTTGGGTCATGCTGCAGCCCGGCGATTGCTCGCCGTCGCGCAGCGTAGTGTCGAAGATGAGAACGCGGTTGGGGTCGGTTTGCGGCATGGAGCGGATTGTACGCTGCTACTTAAGACGAGAGACGCCGCAAAGGCGTCTCAGGTCTCAATCGTACGCGTTGGCTTACGCTCTGGCCTCTTCCAACCAAGGCATTCTGCCGCGCAATTTGGCGCCGACCTTCTCGATCGGGTGCTTCATGTCGGACTTGAGCATCTTCTGGTATTTCTTGCCGCCCTTCTTGTTCTCGGAGATCCACTGGCGCGCAAATTTGCCGTCTTGGATTTCCTTCAGGATTTTCTTCATTTCCTTCTTGGTCGAACGGTTCACGACGCGCGGGCCGCGGGTGAGGTCGCCGTATTTCGCCGTGTCGGAAATGTACTTGTGCATCTTGGCCAAGCCGCCTTCGTGCAGCAGGTCCACGATGAGTTTCAATTCGTGCAGGCATTCGTAGTAGGCCACTTCGGGCTGATAGCCGGCTTCCACCAGCGTTTCCCAACCGCGGACGACCAATTCCGTCGCGCCGCCGCACAAGACGGCCTGTTCGCCGAACAGATCCGTTTCGGTTTCCTCGGCAAAGGTGGTTTCGAGAACGCCGCCGCGTGTGCCGCCGATGCCGTGAGCGTAGGCGAGCGCGTTTTTATGGGCGTTGCGCGTGGAATCTTGAGCTACCGCGATCAACGCGGGGACGCCTCGGCCTTGTTCATATTGACGGCGGACCAAACCGCCCGGGCCCTTCGGCGCAATCAACACGACGTCCAAGTCCTTGCGCGGACGGATTTGCTTGAAGTGAATATTGAAGCCGTGAGCGAACAGGAGCGTTGCGCCCTTGGCAATGTTGGCGACGACGTCGTTATAGAGCTGCTTTTGCGCCAAGTCGGGAACCAGCATGGCGATAAGTTTGGCGCCTTTTACTGCCTCGGCCGGTTCGGCAACCTTGAGGCCGTCTTTTTTCGCGTTGTCCCAGCTCGCACCGTCCTTGCGTACGCCGACGACGACGTCGAAGCCGCTGTCCTTCAGGTTGAGCGCATGCGCCCGACCTTGGCTGCCGTATCCCAAAATGGCGATACGGGCGCGCTTCAGCGCTTTTTTGTCGACGTTCTTCTCCGAGTAAATCTTCATTTTCGACTCCTGAGGTCTTCTCTAAAACTTACGCAAGGTAACTGCAAAGCAAACTATCTATATCCGTCCTATGCGACGCGATGAGCGCGTAGCGTTGGCATCTCGCCGCCGCAAAGACGCGGAACCCCGCCACGATGTGCGAGCGGGGTCCCTAAAATCGTCGAACGAGTGTTGCGATTGGCGAATCGATTAAGTGATAAATCAAAGCCAACAAATCGATGCAACAAATCAGCCGAATAGCAACATACGGGAGCCGCTTTTGTCAATCCCTACAGAGCGGTAGCGCATTGCTTGAGGCCGGAATTCACAGACGATCGTGCGCGAAGTGGCTATGCTACCCGCCCTCGGTCGGAACGATTTAGGCGATGGCCTAGCTACTCTTTCAAGCGCATGATTTTTACTCACGATCAGTCACCGTTGGCGACTGCTTTTCAGTTCGTCGACGAAGAGTCCTACGACGGCTGGCGTGCATCGCAAACGCCGGCTGTTCAAGCCTGGCTGGGAATCTGCCAATTTCGTCCCGAGCGAAACAGGCTCGCCCTTCTTCCATCGAGCGACGGGCAATTGCACTCCGTCGTGGTTGGGTTAGGTAAAACCAGCCTGACGAGCGATCAGTTGTTTTGGCTGGGTGCGGGTTTGCCGGAGCGATTGCCCGAGGGTCGCTACCGATTTGCCGCCGAGCTGGCCCCAGCGGCGATGACGCAATTTGCGCAAGGATGGGCCTATGGTCGCTACAAATTCGAACGCTACCGTAAATCCTGCAGTGAAAAGAAGCAGACGCTTGTATTGCCGGAGTTCGTTAACCTCGCCGAAGTCGAGTACCTCAATGCCGGTTGCTCCTTAGCGCGCGATTTGGTCAACACGCCGGCGAGCGACATGTCGCCCGCGCAGCTTGCGGATGCTGCGCAGTCGATGGCGCAAAAATTCGCTGCCTCGCTTCGAATTTACGTCGGCGATCAATTGCTGGCGGAGAATTTCCCGGCCATTCACGCCGTCGGGCGCGCAAGCGCGGTCGCACCGCGGCTTATCGATTTGCAATGGGGCAATCCCGAACACCCCAAAGTGACGTTAGTCGGTAAAGGCGTCTGTTTCGACACCGGCGGTTTGGATTTGAAGCCCAGTGCGTCGATGTTGCTCATGAAGAAAGACATGGGTGGTGCGGCAAGCGTACTTGGGTTGGCTCATGCCGTGATGTCTGCGGCATTGCCCGTGCGCCTCCGCGTGATCGTTCCCGCCGTCGAAAATTCGGTATCGGGAAACGCGTTTCGTCCCGGCGACGTGTTGCAGACGAGGCGGGGGCTTACGGTCGAAATCGGCAATACCGATGCGGAAGGCCGGCTCGTGTTAGCCGATGCACTGGCTTTGGCCGATGCGGAGCAGCCCGAACTATTGATTGATCTTGCAACGCTGACGGGCGCGGCGCGCGTGGCGCTTGGTCCCGAACTTCCCGCGCTTTTCACTACGGATGAGAAACTAGCCGCCGATGTCATGCACAGTGGCGCTGCGCAGAGCGATCCGCTCTGGCGCCTTCCCCTGTGGTCCGGCTACGACGACGAATTCAGCAGCAAGATCGCCGATGTGAATAACTCGTCGACTTCAGGTTTCTCCGGCGCGATTATCGGCGCCTTGTTCTTACGCCGGTTCGTGTCGCAGGCGAAAAGCTGGATGCACGTCGATATGTACGCATGGAACGGCAAGGAACGGCCGGGTCGCCCGGTCGGCGCCGAGCCTCAGTGCATCCGCGCGTTGTATGCATACATAAAGGCTCGTTACGCCACTCGATGAGCCAAGCCAGCGCCCAACGCATTTGGCTCACGCCTTATGATCTCTTTCTACTGGTCATCACCAATGCGATCTGGGGCGTAAATCTCGTTGCGGCGAAACTCGGTATCGGAGAGTTTCCCCCGGTATTCTTTACGGCCCTGCGGTTCGTACTGCTCTCCGTAGTGCTGATCCCGGTGCTGCGCGTTTTTCCCGGCCAGATGTATACGTTGTTGCGTGCGGCGCTGTATTCCGGCGCGTTGGGTTTCGCACTTATGTATCTCGGTTTCAAATTGACCGAAGGTGTTTCAAGTATCGCCATTGCGACTCAGCTTGGAATCCCGTTCACGACCTTGTTGTCGATTTGGCTGTTGGGCGAGCGCATACGCTGGCGGCGTAAACTTGGCATAGCGCTTTCGTTCGCGGGCGTTGCGATCGTTAGCTTCGATCCTCGAGCGCTCGACAATGCCTTGGGCTTGTTGCTGGTGATCGCCTCTCAATGGGTTATGGCGTACGGCACCATTCATATCAAGCGCCTGCGCGATATCAATCCCTGGCAATTACAAGCTTGGATAGGGTTGGTGAGCGCGCCTAGTTTGCTGATGGTTAGTTTTACGATCGAATCCGGCCAGTGGCAGTCGCTGGTAAGCGCCACCTGGGTCGGATGGAGTGCGCTGCTCTTTACCGCGATTGCATCCAGTTTGATCGCACACACGATGATGTTTCACCTGATCTCCAAGTACCCGGTCACCAGCGTATCGCCCCTCAACGTGCTGGCGGCGATCTTCAGCATCTTGTGCGGCGTGCTTTGGCTCGGCGACCAGCTGACGCCGCGCATTTTGCTGGGCGGCGGGATTGCATTGCTCGGCGTGGTCATCGTGGCGATGCGTGACAAGAAGATGGTGGACGTCGGCACGTGATACGGAAGGAGCATCCGGTCGCGTTAGAAAGCCAATCCCCATTGGTTCAGCGTGAATTGTGTTGACAGCGGTTCGTCGGCTGATCCACGATTACTCCGTTCTTGTAGGGCGCATCGGCAATCAGGCCGAAAGGGCGAAGCCCGCCTACCCA
>CAZQYC010000062.1:0-22943 GCA_964597495.1 uncultured Steroidobacteraceae bacterium
GCCGTCGAGCATGACCAGATCCAGTTCGCCGCCTTTGCAGCGGTAGTTGCGCAATAGCAAGCTCAGCCCTTTATCGAGCAGATAGTCGAGCGCATGTTGCTCCCCGGCGGACCCTAGCTCCTTGCGATGATGGTTCTTCATTTTCTCTTCCTTGAGACCGGAATTCTAAAAAGAGCTAAGGTTTGTCGGTGGGCGTGACGGTCTGGGCAATCGCGCCGGCTGCTTCGAGTTTTCCGCTCACGATACGGCCCCAATCCAGGTCGCGTCGGATGCGGCCGACGTCGTCCAACAGAAGTCGGCCCGTGAGTCCAGGCGTCGCCTTGCTTGTATTCGGATCGTTCGATTGCAATCGCGGTATCAAACGATACGCATCGAATCCGAGCGCATATAAGCGGCCGAGCGTGCGTTCTCGGCTCGGCCAATATTTTTGCAACGTTGCGCGCAGCTGCGAGGAAACTTCGTCCGGCGCGATCATCCACGGCATGTCCGGGAACACGATACCGTTTAGATCGACATTGGCGGTAGACGACGGTTCATAGATATCGGCGGTTGCATATACAGGCATGTCTGCCGGGAGATTCGAGCGCAGGGCGGGGCGAAGTAACCGGCCTTTCTCCGGACGCGCCGCGATAAAGACGAACTCGACATCGCCGCGCACGCGCGGTTCGAATTGCAGCTTGGTTCCCAGTGTCTGTTGCAAGGCCGTAAATCGCGCTTGGCTTTCGGACACCAAGAGCGCTTCGGCCACCGGCTTGGAAAAATCGATCGCAGCCGGATCGTAAAATCGGTTGGCAACGACCGATCCGCCGCGCGCGCGCAATTCGTCATCGAAGGCTTTGAAGAGTCGCTGTCCCCAATCGTCGTTGGGCAGCAACGCAACGCCGTTCAGGTGTCCTTCTGCAACTGCGCGTGCAGCGACTTGCCGTGCCTCGTCCGTGGGGTCGGGCCAAAATCGGAATAGATTCGACGTGGTAGCGGATTGATCGGGCGCTTCGTTGAGCGCCAACGTTGGTACGGGGATCGCTTTCGAGTTGACGATGTCGGCCACTTCCGGCTTGGTCAAAGGACCGACGATGAATTTGGCGCCGTCAGCCACCGCTCTGGCGTGTGCATTGACGGCACCCGATCCCGAGTCATAAACGCGAAGCGTCGGCCGTCCGTCGGTGGGCTGTTGTAAGTAGGCGGCGATGAAGCCGTCGCGCACCGCAACGCCGCTGGCTTGCCCGCGGCCGGAGAGCGGCAGGATTAGCGCAATGTCCGGCGGATAAAGGGTTTCGGCGGCAATTTGCGGCATCAACGTTTGAGCGATGAATTCATTGGCGACATGCTCGGGATATTTGGCGCGCCAGTCGTTCATTGCCGTTTGCGCGGTGTAGGGATTGCGCGCGAGAGCGACGGCGGCATGGCCCAATTCCAACCACCCTGCAACGGTTCTGCTCGCTCCGCTCGGGACTTGCATGTCGATACCGGCGGCTGCATTGCGCTGAATGCCGTCCCAAATCATTTTTCGATTGCGTGCGATGTCCGCGGAATCGGACAGCAAGCGTTCGCGATCCAGCGCCGTCGATACGCCACCGGTGGGCCGGCCATAGGCGAATTGCGCGCGCGCTCGAAGCTCGAGAACGTCTGGAGCCAATTCTCGAGGATACGGTTGGGGAATGCGGTCGAGCTCGATCAATGCGCGCTCGGGCCTTCGATTCAGCAGAGCCGCTTCCGCCAATGCCAAACTTCGCAGCGCCGAGTCGCTCGCCGGCAATTCCGCGCCGACCTCTTTGAGTAAGTTCTCGCCTCGAGACAAATCGTCGGCTCGCAGCCACGAACGAGCGGCGCGTAATAGCAGGGAACTCCGCGCTCCCGGTGCCGCGCGTTGCGCGAGATCTTCATAGAGATGCGCCGCATTTGCGAACTGCCGCTCGCGCGTCATGCGCTCCGCTTGGGACAGCTGGCTCTGCATCCCCGGTGATACGGGCGTGCGCGTACTTTCGCAAGCGGCCAGCAGTGCGATACTCGAGGCAATCGCGATTAGTGCGTGAATCGGCGCGCGATGGCCTTGCATGTTCGATCTCTCCCAAGCAGCATGGCCTCGAAGTATACAGAGAGAAAACGAGAGTAAACGATGCCTTCGCGAAGCCAAGCGTCCACGGAACCGCTGTCCGCCGGAACGCTTTTTATCGTCGCAACACCTATCGGCAATCTGTCGGATTTGACTGACCGCGCGCGTGAAACTCTTGCGACGGTTGCCGTGGTTGCGGCGGAGGACACGAGGCATACCGGAAATTTGCTTAGGACATTAGGGATAGCGAAACCCCTGCTTTCCCTTCACGAGCACAATGAAGCGCACCGTTCGACGCGGTTGCTCGAGCGACTGCAGGCAGGCGAAAGTGTCGCACTCGTTTCCGACGCCGGTACGCCGCTTATCAGTGATCCCGGTTTCGACGTCGTGCGCACGGCGATCGCCGCCGGCGTGCGAGTGGTGCCGATCCCCGGTGCTTGCGCGGTCATTGCGGCGCTGTCGGCAGCGGGCTTGCCGACCGATCGTTTTGCGTTCGAAGGATTTTTACCCGCTAAAGACAAGCAGCGATCCGAGCGTCTGGCGAGATTGACTGGCGATACGCGGACGATGGTTTTCTACGAAGCGCCGCATAGGTTGCGTGCGACGTTGCGCGATGTGGTGGTTGCGTTCGGCAAGCAGCGTCCGGTCGTCGTCGCCAGAGAGCTCACCAAGCAATTCGAGACAATCTATCGCGGGACGGCGGAGGAATTGGCGCTGCGCGCCGAAAACGATCCAGATATGACGCGTGGCGAATTGGTCATCCTCGTGGCGGGAGCCGAGGAGGAGCGAGCGCCGGCAACGCTCGATTCGGATCATGTGCTGCGCACCTTGCTGGCTGAACTTTCGCCCGCTCAGGCTGCCAAGCTGGCGGCGCGATTGACCCACGGGCAGCGAGATCAACTATATCGGCGCGCGCTCGAACTCAATGCCGATCGATAGTTTGTAACGGTCGATGGCTTACTCCGTGGGTCTTAATTTTTGGCCCAGCCGATTTCGGCCGCGGTCGTCGCTCCGACAATGACCTCCGAGAGCGAATCGGGAATTCTCGATTCGGCCGCCGATAGCGGTATACGTCCGCCCATGACTTCCGCCAGTCGTTGCGGAAATCGCGGCGACGCTTCCGGTTCTGCGTAACCCAAGGGGAAGCTCGGCTGAGTAGTGGTTAAATCGTATTTGTCGGTAGCCCCCAAGGTATGCAGCAGTTCGTGCGCGATGATTACGGCGTTCGCTTCGGAGGCTTTCGGCGCTGCAAATAAATTGACGATGCCGAGTTTCCCTTTGGCAAGGCCGGTCGAATGCTCGAGGACCGAATGCGTCGCTGGATCGTGGTAAAGCAGGAATAGTCGAACTCGCGGCGTGGGTCCCGGCGGAGACGGCGGCGTTTGCCAAGCCCACCAGCGTAGTCGCAAGCTCCAGACCATGATCTCAAGCACGCTCGGGTTGTCAGTGGGCGGCTTTGGCGGAACTGCCTTTAGCGATGGGGCGAGCGTTACTTCAATAGGTCTAGCAAGAGTCACTTTGTACTCTTGCGCTTCTTCGCGGAAAAAATTCTCGATAGGTGCGAAATCGTCCGGCTTGAGTTTCGCTAGGTAAGTTTCGCTTGCCATGCTGCTATCTGCATTGATGGGATAGAGCGCCACCACGACTGGTGCATTCCAGCGGGCAAGATAAACGCGGTCGATCAGCGTTCCGAGTCCGAGAAATAATAAGACGAGAAGAAGAAGCAAGATACGAATGCGACGGAACATGTTCGCTTACGTCCTTTTTTTCTTGGCTTTAGGCCGAGCTTATGGATTGAGCCTCGTTGCCGACCATTCGCCAGTTAGAAAACTCGTCGCGTCCTCTGGCCGCAGTTGCCGTGTCCAGAGCGCGCGATCGTGCACGCGGCCTGGTCCTTCGACCCACAATTCCAGGGCGTCCGGCCAAAGTCGATAGCCGCCCCAATGCGGCGGTCTCGGGACATTTCCGTCCTTGGCGTCAGCGGGAATGCCAAAGCGCTTCATGACCTCATCCACCTGTCGGGCAAGCTGAGCGCGAGATTCGAGCGGCGCGCTTTGCTGGCTGGCCCAAGCGCCTATGCGGCTGGCAAACGGCCGGAGCGCGAAATATTCGTCGCTTTCTTGCGGCGGAGATTTAACGATCGGCCCGCTGAGCCGTACCTGGCGGTGCAGCGTATCCCAGTGAAATACCGCGGAGGCACGCGGATGCATTCGCAACTGTTCGCCTTTATGCGACCGATAATTCGTAAAAAAAACGATATATCCGGGTTGCTCGACTACCTGTTTGCAGAGGACGACGCGGGCTGCCGGGCCTCCGTTGTCGTCGACGGTGGCGAGAATCATCGAATTTGCATTGGGTTGCAGTCTCTTCTCCCAAGCGAAGTCGAACCATTCTTTGAAAAGCGCAAACGGCTCTGCCGGTAGCGGCTCCGGGAGAAATTCATTCATTGCCGGCATAGTCATGAACGAATTATGCCTGTATTTCTTCAGGGGATATTCAGTTTGACGGCACTACCCTAATCCCATACGAACTTGTGGATGAAATTGTTCGGGAGGCCGACATGAAGACCGTGAAGAAAATATCCTGGCACGCCGCCGCAATTGCCGCCGCGGTGGTTGTTTCCGGTGCTGCTCAAGCCGAGCATCGCGCTAACTACAGTAATGGCGGTCAGCGAGACGGCTATTATCGTTCGTATGGTCGTTCGCACGGCGGCGACCATGATCGCGTCTGGCGCGATTCTGGCCGGCACTACAATCGATACTACGATCACGGTCGATACTACGAGCGCGGCTATCGCCATGGTTGGCAGCCGAAAGCCTACTATTACTATCCTCCTTATGGCCGTCCACGCTGGCGCCACTATGGATACGACCGCTACTACGGCGCTGGTTGGCCGATCAATGATTTCGGTGCAACGCTAACCTTTCAAATTCCGTTGCATTAAGCCCGTGCCCGCTCGCGGCTAGTCCGCGCCCTCTGTAAAAGAGGGCGCGGCCGGGATATTCTGACCAATCAGGAGCTGCCCGGATGAATAGCTAGATGACTCTCGACGAACTGCGCGCACGTCTTAACGACATCGATAAAAAGCTGCTCGAGCTGGTGGCGCAACGCCAAGCCGTGGTTCAGGACATTGGCCGTGTGAAACGCGATTCCGGAACAGGCACTCGCGATTTCAAACGCGAACGCGAAGTGCTCGTTCAGGCGCGGAAGAATGCGGCCGCGGCCGGCGTTTCGCCGGCGCTCGGCGAGGCTCTGCTGAGACTGCTCATTCGAGAATCCCTTACCTCACAGGAGCAGGCGAGAGTGGCCGCTTTAGGTCAAGGCGGCGGCCGCACGGCGCTGGTCATCGGCGGTGCCGGGAAGATGGGGCGATGGTTCGCAAGCTTCTTGACGTCGCAGGGGTTTCGCGTCGTCGTCGCGGATCCCAAGATCGATTCCAGCGAATCGGCGGGCAGTTTCGAGCGAGTGAGCGACTGGCGCGCAACCACGCTGGATTTCGACTTGGTGGTCGTTGCGACACCGATCAAGCTTGCGAACGTGATACTTGGGGAGTTGGCCGAGCGTAAGCCGCGGGGCACCGTTTTCGATATCGGATCTTTGAAAACGCCGTTGCGCCAAGGTCTTCAAGCGCTGCAGGCAGCCGGCTGTAACGTGACCTCGGTTCACCCGATGTTCGGCCCGGATATCGAATTGCTGTCCGGCCGGCACGTGCTCTTCATCGATTTGGGGTCGCAGACAGCGCTGAATGAAGCGAAAAACATATTTTCCTCCACCATGGCGCAACAAGTGGTCATGAGCTTGGACGAGCATGACCGGCTGATCGCTTATGTGCTTGGGCTATCGCACGCGCTCAATATCGCGTTCTTTACGGCGCTTGCCGGCAGCGGCGAAGCGGCGCTTCGTCTTGCTGCCTTGTCGAGCACGACGTATGACGCTCAAGTTGAGATTGCCGAAAAGGTATCCAACGAGAGTCCGGATCTTTATTTTGAGATTCAGAGCTTGAACGACTATGGGCGCGAATCGCTGCAAGCTTTGCGCGCTGCCGTCGAGCGAGTGTTGAACGCCGTGAGCAGCGGCGATCTCGCGGATTTCACGGCGATGATGCGGCAAGGACGAGAATACCTGGCGGGTAGAGTCAAGGAGCGTTGATGAAAGGCCGCGAACTCGAGGCGGCGCAGGCTGAGATTCGTGAGTTGCGAGCACGCATTGGTTCGCTGGTCGATGAGGCGTCCAATAACGAACGCTTGCTCAAGAGGACGCAGGAACGAGAAATCGAGTTATTGAAGACGGATAGTTTGCAGCAGTTGTTCGAGGTCATCTGCGTAAAACAAAGAGCATTGCATGCCTTGGATGCCGTAACGCTGGTGCTTTGGGATCCCCAACACGAGATTCGCCATTTATTGATTGGGGATCAAGTCCAGCTCGATGAATTTCCGAGCGTGATTCTTACCGGTAGCGTGGTCGGCATGGCGCCGCAATTTGCGTCCTTTCAAAAGCCCTGGCTCGGGCCTTTTCTGGGGGCCGATCATCAACTGCTTTTTCCCGGTGCGCACGACCTGCACAGCGTGGCGTTGATTCCGCTTTGGCGCCAGGAACAATTGCACGGCAGCCTTAATTTCGGCAGCAACGATCCGAAGCGGTTTACTCGTCACCTGGCCAGCGACTTCCTCGCGCATCTGGGCGTGACGGCGTCTTTTGCGATCGAAAACGCAATCAATCGCGCCCGGTTGGTGCGCAGCGGGCTGACCGATTTTCTGACGGGCTGGCATAACCGCCGCTATCTCCACGCGCGACTCCAGGAAGAACTCGTGCGCGCGCAACGACAAAGCACGGGTGTCGTTTGTCTATTGATCGATCTCGATCGCTTCAAGCAAATAAACGATTCGTATGGGCACTTGGCCGGCGATCTAGCATTGCGCGAAGCGGCGCAACGCGTAGATACGCAAATTCGCGGTAGCGACGCGGCCGCGCGTTTTGGCGGCGACGAGTTTGTCGTGTTGGCGCCCGCGTTAAACGCCGAGCAAGCTATGACCCTGGCCGAACGCATCCGATTGGCCGTGTGCGACACGCCCATCGAAGTGTCGCCCGGCGTCCTGCATACGATGACGGTGTCGATCGGAGTTGCGGGCATGGCGCCGTCGCGCGACGAACGCGATATCAAGGCGGCAGCCGAATCGCTTTTGATGGAAGCCGACGCCGCACTATATAGAGCCAAGCAGTACGGTCGTAACCGCGTGGAAATCGCATCGCTTTGACTCGTGTAAGTCCTCCACGTTTCGTTGACCCTATCTCTATGACCCGGTAGGGTTGTGGCATGAACGATTTTATCGACGTCGATGGATTTCGCGCCAACGTGGGGATTGTTTTGATCCGCGACGATCGCCGCGTCTTTCTCGGCGGCAGGCCGGGCGGGCGCGGCTGGCAGTTTCCGCAAGGCGGCGTCGGTCAGCACGAAGCGCCCGAACTCGCCGTCTTTCGCGAGCTCAAGGAAGAAATCGGTCTGGAAGCGCGTGATGTCGAAGTGATCGCCAGCACGCGGTCATGGTTGCGCTATCGCTTGCCGCAGCAATACATGCGCAAACAATCGACGCCGGTTTGCATCGGACAAAAACAACGATGGTTCCTCATGCGTTTTGTTGGCGACGAGCAAGCGTTTCGGTTTGATACCACCGATCAGCCCGAATTCGACAGCTGGCGTTGGGCGGAGTATTGGTCGCCGGTGCGTGAGGTGATCTACTTCAAACGCGCCGTGTACGCGCGCGCGCTGGACGAGTTGGCGCGGAATGCGTTCCCGAACGATCTGCCTCCGCTTCCCGAATGGTGGCGCGACGATCGAAATTTGCGCGCGGTCATTAAACGCCGCGAGCAGCGGCAGGCAGCGAGTTAATATTCGGCAGCGAAGTCAGAACGGCTTCACGGTCGCCAAAATCACGATGGCGACCAGCAAGACGAACGGGAGCTCGTTAAATATCCGATACCAGCGTTCACTGTGAGCGTTGCGATTCTCGCGAAATGCAAGCACTAGCCGGTAGCACCAAAAATGATAGAGGTAGAGCAGCCCGACAAGCGGGAGCTTGACCCGCAACCATCCCATGTCGAGATAGCCTGGCGCGCGAATTAGCATGCTCAAGGCAAAGCCGCTGGCCATCAACATCGCGAAGGTCATCATGCCGAACATGCGCCGTTCCATGATTTTGAAGCGTTCGCTTTCTACGGCGTCCTTAACCGTCGAGTGGTAGACGAATAGGCGCGGCAGCGCAAAGAAGCAGGCGAACCATGCCACGACGAAAACGATATGAAATGCTTTAAGCCATAGCATGTTTATATTGCCGGGGTCCGTTTGCCGCACTTACCAAGGTTCGCGAGCAGGCTGTCCTGCTGCCGACGGATGTCGGCCGAGTCTTGTAACGTGCGATACAAGGAAGAAACCGAGCGCCTTTGTCTGACCTGGGCCGGATTCTACATAACTGTGACTTTATCAGTGGTTACTCACGACGGGCCTATGGTGTAATTCGCGCCCTGACATATTTCGGACGTAGGCGACATCCAGACTTTGCGCCATGGGCGAATACGCGCCAATCAGACCCGGCCAGTTGGTGGTGCGTTATCACGCGCCGTGGCGGCGACGCTTGATACTCATCGGTGCCGCGCTAGGGGCGATCGTCGTCGTCTATGGAACGTATGAATGGGGGCGCTTCGACGGGGGGTACAGCGTGTTTGCGACCGCTCAGGAGCGCCGCGATCATGCCGCGCAGGTTAAAGCGCTCCAAGCCGAGAATGCCGAGTTGCGCGGTAAGGTGACCACCGCCGAAATGGCTCAAAGCGTCGAGCGAAAATCGTATTCGGACGTGGAGACCACGTTGCACGACTTGCAAGCACAGGTGCAGCATCAGCGCGAGGAATTGGCCTTTTATCGGGGCATCGTTTCTCCCGAAGATGGGGTCGGCGGCCTCAGGATTCAGCGCTTGGACGTGCTGGGCGGGGGTGCCGAACGGCATTACAAATTACGCTTGGTGTTGATGCAGTCGATGCGGCAAGACACTACGGTGACCGGATCGTTCAGCGTCGAATTCGAGGGCGCGCGCGACAAGCAGCCGGTGCGGCTGAGTTTGGCGGAAGCGGGTGGCCAGGTGCGCGATTCGGGGGATGTGGCGTTCTCGTTTCGCTATTTTCAAAGTATCGAGCGCGAGGTCACCTTGCCCGAAGGTTTCGAGCCCTCCGCGGTCAATGTTGAAGTTCGATCCTCACGGCAGCCGCCGCTTCGGCAATCGTTTCCCTGGCAAGTCATTACGGCCGGATAAAGCAGGTTCTATTATGTGGAGCAACAGCAAATCCAAAACGCACCGCATCGATACGCTCGTCGGTCCGGCGACTCGAATCATCGGCGACGTGCATTTCACCGGTGGCTTTCATGTCGACGGCTTCGTGAAGGGTAATGTCGATGCGCCGGGGGACTCGGGCTCGACCCTCAGCATCAGTGACGGTGGAATCGTCGAGGGTTCCGTAGCGGTCCCGAACGTCGTACTGAACGGCACCGTCAAGGGCGATATTTTGGCCCATGCGCGTCTTGAACTCGGCGCTACTGCACGCGTCGAGGGGAACGTCTACTACGGGCTTATCGAGATGGCCATCGGGGCGGAAATCAACGGTAAGTTGATTCACGAACCGCCCAAAGAAGGGGGCAAGAACGGGGCGAAAACGCATCTCGAAGCACCCGCGGCGTCCAAGGCCGAGCCTGAAGTCCAAAAGCCGGTCGCCTAGGTTTTTCATCGCCTAAGTTCTCAGAATTAGGATTATTCGCTCCAGGAGACCATCGCCATCTAGTCGTGCTCTTGATCTCCGGCACCCACGCCCCCACACTGGCGCCATGACTACCGAGCATGCCAATCACGCCTCTGTGCCGCCCTCTGCAATGACCGGCGCTCCGTCCCTCCTGTTCACGGATGCCGCTGCCACCAAGGTGTCTGAACTGATACGTGAAGAAGCGAACCCTAATTTGAAGTTGCGCGTGTTCGTCCAAGGCGGCGGTTGCTCGGGTTTCCAGTACGGATTCACCTTCGACGAAAATATCGAAGAAGGCGATACGCAGGTCAGCAATGGCGGCGTTACTCTTCTGATCGATCCGATGAGCGTTCAGTATCTGGCGGGCGCGGAAATAGACTATCGCGAGGACTTGGAAGGCGCACAGTTCGTCATACGCAATCCAAACGCCACCACCACCTGTGGTTGCGGCTCTTCCTTCTCTGCCTAGGCATTTTCTTGCTAGAAGCTAGCGGCTAGGCGCTAGTTGCTATCCAAAGTTGATCTTCGCTTCTAGGTTCGTGCGCGAATCCGCGTACGTCAAGGCGTCTTGCAACGTGATTTTCCCCTGCTTATGCAGCTGGTATAGCGCGGTATCGAAGTGCTGCATGCCGCGTTCGCTGCTGGTGCGCAATGCCTCTTTGGCTTCCATCACGTCGCCCTTCTTGATGAGTTCCTGGATGTGCGGCGTGTTCATCATGATCTCGACGGCGGCGCAGCGCCGCTTGTTTTTTCCAGGCACCAGACGCTGAGCAAGGATCGCGCGCAAATACTGCGACAGATCCAGGCACATTTGGGTGTGCTGCTCGCGCGGAAACATGTTGATGATGCGGTCCAGTGTTTCGGCGGTGTTGTTAGCATGCAGGGTCGCGAGCACCAAGTGCCCAGTACCGGCCAGCATGATGGCTGATTCCATCGTTTCGCGGTCGCGAATTTCGCCGATTAACAGCACGTCCGGCGCGGCGCGCATCGCGCTGCGCAGGGCGCGCGCATACGATTTCGTGTCGAGTCCGACTTCGCGCTGATTGATGATCGACTTCTTGTTCGAATGGAGGAATTCGATCGGATCTTCGATCGTGATGATGTGGTCGGACGAATTCTCGTTGCGGTAGTTGATCATTGCAGCCAGCGTGGTCGACTTGCCCGAACCGGTGGAACCTACCATCAGCACCAAGCCGCGCTTCTGCATCATGATTTCTTTGAGAATCTCCGGGAGACCGAGGTCGTCCAAGCGCGGCATGTCGGCGGTGATGTAGCGCAACACCATCGCCGGATTCCCGCGTTGATGGAAGACGTTGATGCGGAAACGGCCGAGGCCCGGTTCGGAAACGGCGAAGTCGACTTCCAGTTCTTCGTTGAACGCTTCGATTTGTTCCTGCGTCATCAGTCCGTAAGCTGCTTGGCGAACGACTTCCGGCGTTAGCATTTGCTTGTTGACCGGGAAGATACTGCCTTCGATCTTGATTTTGACCGGCGCGTAGGACGTAAAGAATAAATCCGACGCGCGCTTCTCCACCATCAGTTTGAACAGCGGCTTGGTATTTAGGACCACCGGCTTGTCTTGTGGGCCGGTACTGGCGGTGTCGTCGGCTTGTTCTTCGGGAAGGTTGGCGCTCATGGGTTGTATTCAGGTTTCCATCGATTGATTCTTTAACGGCCGAACCCGCTGTCTTTGTCGTCCATAATATGGAGGCTGCTCGCGCCTTCGTCGGAGATTTTCATCTCGCGCTTGCTTTCCAGCTTGATGCGCAGCCGCACTTCGTTCTTCGAGTCGGCGTTGCGTAGCGCATCTTCGTAAGAGATCGACCCGAGTTCGTACAAATCGAACAGCGCCTGGTCGAAGGTCTTCATGCCCATGCGATTGCTCTTGGCCATGATTTCCTTAATCTGCGCCACTTCGCCCTTGAAGATCAAATCGGCGATGAGCGGCGAATGCAGCATGATCTCGAGCGCGGCAATGCGGCCGGCCCCGCTTTCCCGCGGGATGAGGCGCTGCGAAATGAGGCCGCGAATGTTGAGCGACAAATCCATCAGCAATTGTTCGCGTCGGTCTTCTGGGAAGAAGTTGATGATGCGATCGAGCGCCTGGTTGGCACTGTTGGCGTGGAGGGTCGCCAGCACCAGATGTCCGGTTTCCGCGAATTGAATGCCGTATTCCATCGTCTCGCGATCGCGAACTTCGCCGATAAGAATGACGTCAGGCGCTTGGCGCAAGGTATTGCGCAGCGCCATGTGCCAGCTCTCGGTATCCACCCCAACTTCGCGATGCGTCACCACGCAACCTTTGTGCGGGTGAACGTATTCGACCGGGTCTTCGATGGTGATGATGTGGCCGTGACTGTTTTCGTTGCGATAGTTCACCATCGCGGCCAGCGAAGTCGATTTGCCGGAGCCTGTCGCGCCGACGACGATGACCAAGCCGCGTTTCGTCATGACGACGTCTTTCAGGATCGGCGGTAATTCCATGTCTTCGAGGGTCGGGATTTTGGCGTTGATCAGACGCACGACACAGCCGATTAGGCCTTGCTGAACGAATGCGCTGACGCGGAAGCGGCCAATGCCTGTCGGTGCAATCGCAAAATTACATTCCTTGGTCGAATCGAACTCCTTGGTTTGCTTGTCGTTCATGATGGCGCGCACGAGCGTTGCGCTTTGTTCCACCGTCAGGACGCGCTCCGATTGCGGGCGAATTTCGCCGTCGATCTTGATGGCTGGCGGGAAGCCTGCCGTAATGAACAAATCCGAACCTTTGCGCTCGACCATCCGGCGCAAAAGATCCTGCATGAGTTTAATAGCTTGGTCGCGTTCCACTTCTGTACTCCGTAGTCACTAGCCGCTAGCAACTAGCCGCTAGTTCAGAGAAAGACCTGAACAAAACTGCCGCGCATTTCTCGACTCTCTGGCTTAAGTTTGCATTCACGTTCATTGTCGGTCGCATCTCTGGCTAGTGATTAGAGGCTAGTAGCTAGCGGCTAGAATTGATCCTTGTTCTGAGCTCGGAATCGAGCTTCTTCCTTGCTAATCACGCCTTTCTGCATGAGCTCGGTCAAGCACTGGTCGAGCGTCTGCATGCCGACGGACTGACCGGTTTGAATCGCCGAATACATCTGCGCGATCTTGCCTTCGCGGATCAGATTTCTGATCGCGGGCGTTCCGATCATAATTTCGTGCGCTGCTACGCGGCCGCCGCCATTGCGTTTCAGAAGCGTTTGCGACACCACCGCTCGCAGCGACTCCGACAACATCGTGCGCACCATTTCTTTTTCGGACGCCGGGAACACGTCGACGATGCGGTCGATGGTTTTCGCTGCCGAACTGGTGTGCAGCGTGCCGAATACAAGGTGTCCCGTTTCGGCCGCCGTGAGGGCGAGACGAATCGTTTCCAAGTCGCGTAATTCGCCGACCAGCACCACGTCGGGATCTTCGCGCAGCGCCGATCGCAACGCTTCGCTGAACCCCAGCGTATCGCGATGCACTTCGCGTTGATTGATCAGCGAGCGCTTGCTCTCGTGCACGAACTCGATCGGATCCTCAATGGTGATGATGTGATCGGGTTTGTTGTCGTTGACGTAATTGACCATCGCAGCAAGCGTCGTGGACTTGCCGGAGCCGGTGGGGCCCGTCACGAGTACCAGGCCGCGCGGATGCATCGCCATGTCTTTGAAGATTTTCGGCGCGTTCAAGTCGTCGAGCGACATGATGAGCGAGGGAATGGTTCGAAACACGGCGGCTGCGCCGCGATTTTGGTTGTAGGCGTTGACGCGAAAGCGCGCCAGTTTCGGAATTTCGAATGAAAAATCGGTTTCGAAAAATTCTTCATACGCTTTCCGTTGCTTGTCGTTCATGATGTCGTACACCATGCCGTGTACTTCCTTGTGGGTGAGCGAAGGCATGTTGATACGCTTCATGTCGCCGTCGACGCGAATCATCGGCGGCACGCCGGCCGATAAATGCAGATCGGATGCGTTGTTCTTAACCGCAAACGCGAGTAACTGGGCGATATCGACAGCCATGTAGTCTCCTGGAAAGCTACAGCAGCGAAGGGGAGGGTCTGTGACTTGGCAGACCGCAAGCCGGGGCAGTATAACGGAGGGGTCCTTAAGCCAATATGTTAACTAGTCCGCAGAATTCCTCGGCACCGGAAATGTCTTCATCCCCATCGGCTCCCTCCCTCGGTCTTTCGGATCGGCTTGCCCAAAACCTTTCCGACGTGAAGCAACGTATCTCGGCCGCTGCATTGCGGTACGGACGTGACCCTCGGTCCATAACCCTGCTGGCGGTCAGCAAACAGCAGTCCATGGAAGCCATTAGCTCGGTAGCTGCTTATGGTCAGCGAGATTTCGGCGAGAACTATCTTCAAGAAGCGATTCCGAAAACGACTGCGCTCTCCGACCCGGCAATCGTGTGGCACTTTATTGGTCAATTGCAGAGCAACAAGACGCGACCGGTCGCGGAGCACTTTCAATGGGTGCACACGATCGACCGACTTAAGATAGCTGAGCGATTGAACGAGCAGCGCTCGGAAAAAGACGCGCCTTTGAATGTGTGCATTCAAGTGAAGTTGGCGGACGAAGTCGGGAAGGGTGGGGTGCCTTCCGCGGAGGTCGCCGGTTTTGCAACCGCCATTTCAGCCATGCCTCGCCTTCGCCTGCGTGGGATCATGTGCATCCCGCCACCGCGGGAATCGTTTGACGAACAATTGGTTTTCTTCCGCGAGGCTCGGGTGTTGTATGAGGATCTAAAGACTAACGGGTTCACCGTGGACACCTTATCCATGGGAATGAGCGCGGATTTGGAAGCCGCCATCGCGGCAGGCGCGACCGTCGTGCGCGTCGGGGCGGCGATCTTTGGAGAGCGAAAGTCGGCGTGATGCGCGACATAGGGCGCATGACGCGGCAGAATAAGAACTCCATTTCCAAGCATCTCTAATCTTGCATCTCATACCTCGATCCAAAACATGTTCCAAGAATCACTCGGTTTCATCGGCGGCGGCAATATGGCGCGGAGCCTGGTAGGCGGTCTCTTGGCGCGTGGATTGCCCCCACGACAAGTCATTGTGTCCGATCCCATAGCGAGTCAGCGCGATGCGCTATCCGCTCAGTTAGGCGTTCGCGTCACCGAAGACAATGCAGTTGCCGCACGGGCTGTGCAAGTTTTGATTCTTGCCGTCAAGCCTCAGGAATTACGTGGCGTCGCGACTCAGCTGGCGCCGGCGATATCGAATAGCCGACCCCTGGTCGTTTCAGTGGCTGCGGGCATTCGCGCTGAAGACCTCAAGCGATGGCTGGGCGGAATTCCGGTCGTGCGAGCGATGCCGAATAGGCCGGCGCTAAATGGATGCGGAGTAACTGGCCTATTTGCCACGAGCGATGTCGCGCAAGCGGGGAAGCAACTCGCAGAATCCATTTTAGGAGCGGTCGGGCCGACCGTATGGGTCGATCGAGAGGCGCAAATGGATGCCGTAACGGCGGTATCCGGTAGCGGTCCCGCTTATTTCTTTCTTCTCATCGAGATGCTGGAATCGGCAGGCGTACAGCTTGGTTTGCCGGTGAACGTCAGTCGTCAATTGGCGATTGAAACGGCTTACGGGGCAGGCCAGATGGCGAAGATTGCCACCGAGACTCCGGCGGTGTTGCGTGAGCAGGTGACATCGAAGGGCGGCACGACGGAGGCGGCATTAAAGCATCTCGAGGCCGCGGATGTGCGTGCTATCTTTACCGCGGCGGTTACGGCTGCCGCAAAACGATCGGCCGAGATGGCCGAGCAACTCGGCAAAAGCTAGCGCGAATTCGCACTTTCTATTCCTGCAATCATTCGGCCATGTCCGCACTTATCTTCATCGTCAATGCACTCCTGCAATATCTGCTGATAACGGCGTTTATTCTGCGCGTTCTACTGCCGTTGGCTCGCGCCAACATGCGAAACCCGCTCTCGCAGGCCGTATTGCGAGTCACCAGTCCATTGGTGATGCCTTTGCGCCGGGTTTTGCCGCCGATTGGACGAATAGATACGGCATCGATTGTCGCGTTGCTGCTCGTGCAACTAGTGACCACCTTGATCATCGGCTTTTTGAGCGGATTTGTCGGAACGCCTGCCGCCATTGCATTGCGTGTCGTGTACATGGTGCTTGATTCGACGCTGCAGCTCTATACCTTCGCGATTTTTATCTACGTTCTTCTGAGCTACGTTGCACCGGGTACCTATAGCCCAGCCAACGATTTGTTGGGCAGTCTATGCGAGCCGATCCTGCGTCCCGTCCGCCGTTTGATTCCGCCGATAGCGCAAATCGATTTCACGCCGGTTTTCGTGCTCATTGGGCTGCAGGCCCTGCAGCGCTTTGCGCTGCCGAGTTTGTACGCCGAGATGCTTAGTGCCTTGGCGGCATGAGCACGATGGCGCCATGTCATGGCATAGTTGGCGCGGACATACCCTGGTGCTGCGTCTTCGGGTGCAACCGGGTGCAAGTCGGAGCGAATTTTCGGGATTGCACGCTGCTGCGCTCAAAATTCGCATCCGCGCTCAACCGCTCGATGGACGAGCTAACGAGGCGCTAATCGACTTTCTGGCAGCCGAATTCTCGGTTTCGAAAACGAACGTGAGGTTGTTGCGAGGCGGGTACGGTCGCAGCAAAACAATTGAAATCGATCGACCCTGTGTAATCCCAGGCTGTTTGCACACGCTCGGATTGTGGGAACCATCGGGCAATTCCTTAAAATAAGGACGAATGCAAAAAAAATCGCGTGTGTCGTTGATGGTGCGGCGATTGGTCTATAGTTGCCGCATCGGCACTTAACTTGGGAAGCGCAGCCATGACTCACGTTTTCCGCACACGATTGTCTTGGTGGTTTTGTATCGTATCCGCAAGCGCTTGGTTGCTTTCGGGATGCGGGCAGCAGCGTGCTGAAGGGACGGCAGCTCCGCCTGCGCAGCGCAGCGAGGAGTCCTACAAAGAATTCGGTCCCTATCAGCTCCACTTCAATGCCGTGCGCAGCGACACGCTGACCGCGGAAGTTGCACGCGCTTATGGCATAGAGCGAAGTAAAAATCGCGTCATGTTGAACGTCGCTGTCCTGCGCAAGGACGGAACCGCCGAAGCCCGGGCTGTAGAGGCCGCCGTGTCGGTAGATGCATACAATCTCAATGGGCAGCAAAAGAGCATGCCGATTCGCCGCGTTAACGAGGGTTCCGCAATCTACTACATCGGCGAGACGGGCATTAACGGTGCGGAAATTTTGGCCTTTAATATCAAGGCTACGCCAGCCAATGACACCGCCGTGCTCGAAGCCAAACTCCGCCGCGAGTTCTTCAGCGATTGATGCTCGGCGGCCTTTTTCGTGCCGAGGCAACGACTTTCGCCGCATTCTTTGTGCTTCGTGTGCGTCCGCACCGATACGTGCCGCAATTTTACTGCGCCCCTGTTTTCATTCGTTCCCGGTGCGCGCGTTTCGGGATAAACGAATTTCACGCTGAAAAAGCCGAAAAAAATAATGTCGCGTGACTTAATACACGGTGAATCTTGTGTTATTTTGCGCCGGTCTTTTTTCGGGGACAACGTACTCAAAGTTTTCGGATCACTCTAGACGGGAGACTACAAATGGCAAAAAAGAATGCAGCGCCGACCAAATCGGAAGTGCTGATGCAAATCTCGAAGGACACCGGCCTATCGAGAAAGCAAGTTAGCGAAGTGTTTGAATCGTTGAACGGATGCGTGAAGAAGAGCCTCAAGGGAGCAGGTTTGTTCACCTTCCCGGGATTGCTCAAGATGAAAGTCGTGAAGAAGCCCGCCACGAAGGCGCGCGAGGGCGTGAACCCTTTCACGGGCGAAAAAATGATGTTCAAGGCCAAGCCGGCCAGCAAGAAGGTGCGCATTGCCGCACTCAAGTCGCTGAAGGCAATGGTTAATTAGACCCAGGCTAGAAGATCCAGCGCCCTAGACCCCTAATAGTAGAGCTGTTGTAGAGCTATTTAGGTCTTTGGTCCCGGCGCGATGGTTCGCTATCGCGCCGGAATTCTGCGACGTTTCTATTCCATACTGACCGGGATCCATTCCTTCACGGCGTCTCGCAGATCGTTAAGACGTCCGTGAAAAAAGTGTTCCGCCCCGGAGATTATCTTTAGTTCCGGCGGCTTCGGAAGCTTCCCTATCCATTTCCGAACAGCATCGACGTTCACTAATTCGTCCCGATCGCCCTGAATAATGAGCCACGGGCACTCTGGAACGGTGGTGTTCAGCTCATTCAACCACTGAAGAGCGGGCGCAACGGTAACCAGCTTTGCAACCCGATGCTTTAAGCTCGCGCGCAGCGCCATGGCTGCCCCGAACGAAAATCCTGCGAGCCATACTTCGGTTTCCGGCCATCGATTTTCCATCCAAGCGAGCATCGCAAGGACATCTTCGGTTTCGCCACGCCCGTCGTCATGCACGCCTGCACTTGCGCCCACACCGCGAAAGTTGAATCGCACCGCGGGCGCGCCTAGATCGTTGAAAGCCCGCGCCAGGATGTGTGCGACTTTGTTGGTCATTGTCCCGCCCATGAGTGGATGCGGATGACAGACAAGCGCTACGTGTCGAGGCTGACCAATAAGATCGTCGACCAGAACTTCAAGCTGTCCTACCGGGCCTTGGACAATTAGCGTGCTGGTTTTCGGTGCTGCGCCCATTCGCGATAGACTTTAAGTAGGAAGTTGAAGTTCGGTACCAGTCAATATTCGGGAACCGAGGTTCCATTTTCTGGCTAGCAGCTAGTTGCCAGTGCCTAGTGGGCTTCACAGTATGACCGACACACTCATCGAATACGAGGCGCGCTATTGCGCTCAGAACTATGCGCCCCTACCGGTCGTGCTGGTGCGCGGCGAGGGTTGCTACGTGTGGGATCGCGATGGGCGGCGCTATCTCGACATGATGAGCGCTTACTCTGCCGTCAGTCACGGCCATTGCCATCCAAGGCTACTGAATGCATTGACGCTGCAAGCGCAGCAGCTTGCAATCGTTTCGCGCGCTTTTTATACCGAAAAGCTCGCGCCATTTTTACAACGCGCATGCGAACTGACCGGAATGGATCGAGCACTGCCTATGAACAGCGGTGCCGAAGCCGTGGAAACCGCTTTGAAGGCGGCTCGTAAGTGGGCACATCACGTTAAAGGGGTCGGGCCCGACAGCGTCGAGATCATCGCTTGCGAAGGGAATTTTCACGGCCGAACGCTAGGCGCCTTGGCGCTATCGACCGAAGCGCAATACCGAGAGGGATTCGGTCCCTTTATGCCCGGCGTACGAATCGTCCCGTTCGGCAATGCCGATGCACTGGAGCAAGCAATTACGCCCAGCACGGCGGCATTCATCGTCGAACCGATTCAAGGCGAAGCGGGAATTCGCGTTCCGCCGGAGGGCTACCTGCGCCGGTGCGCGGAAATTTGTCGCCGACAAAATGTGCTGTTCTTGGCGGATGAGATTCAATCTGGATTGGGCCGCACTGGCCGTATGTTGGCGTGCAATCACGAGCAGGTGAAGCCCGATGGCATTGTGCTCGGTAAATCGCTCGGCGGTGGATTGCTTCCGGTCTCGATGTTCCTCGCTCGGCGGGAAGTCATGGACGTATTTCATCCAGGCGATCATGGCAGCACTTTTGGAGGCAATGCCCTTGCGGCGGCCGTTGGGCTTGAGTCGCTAACTACGTTGATCGAGGAAAAGCTCATCGAGCGCAGCGCGGACCTGGGAGGGTACTTGCTCGCTGAACTGTGCCGAATTCAAAGCCCGCTCATTCGCGAAGTGCGCGGACGCGGGCTTTGGGTCGGCGTGGATTTCGATCCGAAAAAAATTCGGGCGCGGACGATTGCCGAGCGACTGCTCTCAAGAGGCATTCTTACCAAGGAAACTCACGGAACGGTAATTCGCTTCGCCCCTCCGTTGGTGGTGACGCGTGAACAGCTCGCTTGGGCGATTGGAGAATTCCAGGCTGTCGTTAGCGAATGCGAGGCTTAAGGCGTCGCTGCGCGGAATGCCATCCGCGCAGCGGTTGGTCATTGGCTATTTCGCGAATAACAAACGATTCAGTCGTCGCACGAACTCAGCGGGCTCGGCAAGCTGGCCGCCGTCGGCCAGCGTCGCTTGTTCCAATAGCAGCAACGATAGGTCTTTAAATTCTTCTTCGCCTTGCAGGCTTTCCAATCGCTGCAGCAACGGATGTACTGGATTTACTTCGAGGACCGGTTTCGTATCGGGCGCTTTCTGTCCGGCGGCTTCGAGTATGCGCCGCATCTGCGCGCCCATGTCGTTTTCGCCCAGCACCAACACGGCCGGCGACTCGCTGAGCCGTGTCGTTACCTTTACATCGCTTACCTTTCCGTCAAGAACCTTCTTGATGCGCTCTGCGACTGCTCCATGCTCCTTGACTAAGGAATCACGCTGCTTCTTATCGTCGTCCGTTTCAAGGCTCGATAGATCCAGATCGCCGCGGGCGACATTCTGCAGTTTCTTTCCGTCGAATTCCCGCAAGTGATCCATCAGCCATTCGTCGACGCGGTCGTTCAGCAAGAGCGCTTCGAGACCTTTGCTCTTAAGCTGTTCCAAATGCGCGCTGGAGCGCGCCGCGGTGAAGCTGTCGGCAATGACGTAGTAAATGCGGTCCTGGCCGGCCTTCATTCTGGCGATGTAGTCCTCGAGCGACACGTCTTGCTCTTCCTTGTTGGAAAACGTGCTCGAGAAGCGCAATAGCTTGGCGATTTTCTCGCGGTTCGCGTAGTCCTCAGCCGGACCTTCCTTGAGAACGGTGCCGAATTCCTTCCAGAACGACGCATATTTGTCTTTTTCTTCCGTGGCCATCTTGCCGAGCAGATCGAGCACGCGTTTGGTTACGGTGCTTTTGATCGTGTCGATTTGCGGGTCGTTTTGCAGCATCTCGCGCGAAACGTTAAGCGGTAAATCGGAAGAATCGACCACGCCTTTCACGAAGCGCAAATAGAGAGGCAGGAATTGTTCGGCGTCGTCCATGATGAAGACGCGGCGTACGTAGAGCTTCAAGCCGCGAGCGGCGTCGCGCTGCCAGAGATCGAAAGGCGCACGCGCCGGCACGTAAAGCAGAGTGGTGTATTCGCGCGAACCCTCGACTTTGTTGTGCGCCCACGCCAGAGGGTCGGTAAAGTCGTGCGTTACGTGGCGATAGAACTCGCGATATTCCTCGTCTTTGATTTCCGTCCTCGAGCGGGTCCAAAGCGCCTTGGCTTGATTGACGGCTTCGTAATTCTCGGTGGGTTTACCGTCCTTGTCGTTGGCCTTCATTTTCACCGGGAACGCAATGTGGTCGGAGTATTTGCGGACCAGGCCGCGAATTCGCCAGTCGTTCGCGAATTCATGCTCGCCCTCCTTCAAGTGAAGGACTATCCGAGTTCCAGATGTCGGCAAGTCGAGCGTATTCACGTTGAATTCGCCTTCTCCCTTCGATTCCCAATGCACTCCCTCACTGGCGGCGGTGCCGGCACGCCGCGAAAAGACCTCGACCTTTTCGGCGACGATGAAAGACGAATAGAAGCCGACGCCGAACTGGCCGATGAGCTGGGAGTCTTTCTTTTGGTCGCCGGACAGTTTGGAAAGGAATTCGGCCGTTCCCGATTTGGCGATCGTGCCTAAGTGATCGATGGCCTCTTGGCGCGTCATGCCGATCCCATTGTCGCTAATGGTGACGGTGTGTGCTTCATTGTCGGCATCGATGACGATGTTGAGCTCGCTATCGGCCGCAAGCAAAGCCGGATTGGAGAGCGATTCAAACCGCAGCTTGTCGCAGGCGTCGGACGCGTTCGAGATGAGTTCGCGAAGAAAGATCTCCTTGTGACTGTACAAGGAGTGAATCATCAATCTCAGAAGCTGCTTGACCTCGGTCTGAAAGCCGAGTGTTTCGGGAGCCTGTGAGTCACTCTTGTGGGTTTCTGTCGCCGGCATAAAAACTCCAGTCATCTTTCGTGAAGCCAAAAATAAATCATTCGCCCCGCGGAGTTGGGGCTGCCGCGCTGTTTTCAACCTGCCGATGGGCTTTTTTCCGCGGTAGCCATGCGGCTCGGCATAGGCACGTATCGGTACGGTTGCGCATATCGAGTCGATGGGTTAAGCCATGAGCATGCACGTCTATCGTCGGATTTATTTACAGAAACGTCCAAAAAACCAGTCTTCGGACGAGACGGCGCAAATAAATTTGTTCGGCACGGCATCAACACGGAATCACGCGGGCACTTACCTTGGCCGATCGCATATCGGGTGCACTCGGTAAAAATATCAATCAATTGTTGGAGGGAGTATGAAATTGCGCGTGAAACTTTTGGGGCTTGCCTTGCTCGCGGGCGCTCTGCCTTTTGCTCAAGCGAGTGCCACCGTCGTCGATGCAGCCGGCGATTTTCTAGCTAGCTACACCGGACCGAAGAACGCCGATTTGGACGTTCTTGGCGCCGATGTTCGTTTCGATGGCAGCAACTTCATTCTGTCCGCCACGATGAACGGTGCGATCGGTACGACTGCCAATACGCTTTACGTATTTGGATTCGATAAGGGCGGCGCGGTCAATGCGCCATTCACCGGAATCGGCAATCCCAATGTGATCTTCAACGCTGTCGTCACGGTCAACGGCACGACCGGAGCGGTGGCAGGAGGAGGGGGTGCCGGTACCTCGATAATTAGCGGCAATGGTTTTACGGCAACGATTGCAGCGTCTTTGTTGCCGTCCACCGGCTTAGCATTCGCCGATTATTTATGGAATCTGTGGCCCCGAGTGAACGCAGCGTCGGGCGGTGGAACTCAACCCATTCCCGACTTTGCGCCGAACAATGCGATGCGGCGCGTTAGCGTGCCGGAGCCGGCTACTTTGTCGGTGTTTGGACTTGGACTCTTGGGGCTCGGTTGGGGTGCGCGTAAGCGCTCAACAAAGGCGGCCTAGTCTCTCCGTCAAGGAAACCGCTTTCCGGAAATAAAGCCGCGGCTCTCGCACGAGCTGCGGCTTCTTCCGCCGGTTAAGGAAGATGACTGATCAATTGAATGGCGGTGAAGGGCGGCTGATGGTGGCCAGGGGCAGAATCGAACTGCCGACACGCGGATTTTCAGTCCGCTGCT
>CAZQYC010000063.1:0-22785 GCA_964597495.1 uncultured Steroidobacteraceae bacterium
TTGTCGTCGCGCAGCGTGACGTTATAACGCGGCCGATGCTTCTTGATGAGATTGTATTCGAGCAACAGCGCTTCGGTATCGGACGCCGTGACGGTGACTTCGACGTTGGCGACCTGCGCCACCATTGCCATCGTCTTGGCGCTTTGCGGCTTGCCGCTGAAGTAGCTCGAAACGCGATTCTTTAGATTACGCGCCTTACCCACGTAGAGGATCTCGCCGTCTTCGGCGAGCATTCGATACACCCCGGGATGCGTGGACAGCGTGGCGAGAAACGATTTCGCGTCGAAGGAAGGCATGACGCCATTGTAGGGTGTGGGGCGCGGGGCATGGGGCTCGGGGCTTGGGACCTGGGTCAGAATGCTATTACCCAAGTCCCAAGCCCCGCACCCCATGCCTTACCCATCAGGTCTTACGTCTTCTCCACCAACTCCCGCGCCCGCTTAACCACCGCCCGGAACATTTCCTCCGTCAAGCGCTTGGTTTGCGTGTTGTAGCGGCTGGTATGCAGTGAGTCGATCAGGGTGACGCCGTTGGCCAGTGAATATTCCTGACCATGAGCGAATTTGAATTTGACGTGCGACTCACCGAGCGCTTCCAGTGCGGCCTTATGCGCCACCACGCCTAGCGCCAAAATCACGGGGCGCGGCGGAAGCGACCGCATTTCGGCGACCAGATACCGGCTGCATAACCGGATTTCGCCCGGCAAGGGCTTATTTTCCGGAGGCACGCACTTCACGCTGTTGGTGATGCGACAATTGGTCAGCACCAATCCGTCGTCGCGGGAAACCGATTCCGCTTTAGAAGCAAAGCCGAACTCGAAAAGATTGCGATACAAAATCAGCCCGGCATGATCGCCCGTAAAAGGACGGCCGGTGGCATTAGCGCCATGAAAGCCCGGAGCCAGCCCAACAATGAGCAAGCGCCCCTTCGGATCGCCGAACGGCGGAACGGGAGCGTTGAAGTAATCGGGGTAAGCGCGTCGCTCGGCGTTTCGATAGCTAACGAGCCGAGGACATAGGCGGCATTCGGGATCGAATGGCGCAGGCGTTTGCATGAACGAATCGATCAAGATGCGATCTCCCCTCTCGCTGGTCGCTCGTCCCGAGGGCAAGCGTGCCGCGGGCGAGTCTCTTTAATTGGTCTTATATAGTCGATCTATTTAACTAACCCGCACAATAGTGCCGGCTAAATAGCGGGTTCAGGACAGAACCCGCGCGGTAGCCGCGAAAAACAAATCAGAACCTGCGCCTGTCTTGTTTTGCCACCAGCGCACCAAGAGGGTGCTATTGATGGCCGAGTTAATAAATTAGGTCGACGGAACAAAGTCATGGCCACGATTAAACGGATTTATCGAAGAGTGGCCGCGCGCCATCGCGCTGAACTGCGCCGCCTACCGATTAGGTAAGCGGCGCAAACGATCTTGACTCGATACTTCTAGCGACTATTTATGGAATTGACCTTCTTCGGTCGAATCCTTCATAGCCATCACCGAGACTTCAGAACTGATTCATCGTGTTGTGGACGCCACCCGCCTTGAGCGCTGCTTCACCGGCGAAATATTCCTTGTGATCGTCGCCAATGTCCGAGCCGGACATGTTCTGGTGCTTGACGCAGGCAATCCCCTCGCGGATCTCCTTACGTTGCACGCCTGCGACGTAGGCCAGCATGCCCTCTTCGCCGAAATAGCCCTTGGCCAGGTTGTCGGTGGACAACGCGGCAGTGTGATACGTCGGCAGCGTGATCAAGTGGTGGAAGATGCCGGCATCGCGTGCAGCATCGCGCTGGAAGCTTTGAATGCGGCGGTCCGCTTCCTTCGACAGGTCGGTAGCGTCGTACTCTGCGTTCATCAACTTAGCGCGATCGAACTTCGACACATCCTTGCCTTCCTTGCTCCACGCATCGAACACCTGCTGACGGAAATTCAGCGTCCAGTTGAACGACGGGCTGTTGTTGTAAACCAGCTTGGCGTTCGGAATGACTTTGCGAATGCGATCCACCATGCCCTTGATCTGAGCAATATGCGGCTTCTCGGTTTCGATCCACAAGAGGTCGGCGCCGTTCTGCAGGCTGGTGATGCAATCGAGCACGCAACGGTCTTCGCCCGTGCCGGCGCGGAACTGGAACAGGTTGCTGGGCAGGCGCTTCGGACGCAAGAGCTTGCCGCCGCGATTGATGAGGACGTCGCCGTTCTTGGCCGTGGCCGGCGTCACTTCTTCGCAATCCAGGAAGCTGTTGTACTGATCGCCGAGATCGCCGACTTCGCGGGTGTAAGCGATCTGCTTGGTCAAGCCCGCGCCGAGGGAGTCGGTGCGCGCAACGATGACGCCGTCATCGACGCCCAGTTCCATAAACGCATAGCGCACCGCGCGGATCTTGGCGAGGAAGTCTTCATGCGGCACGGTGACCTTGCCGTCCTGGTGACCGCACTGTTTCTCATCGGAGACCTGGTTTTCGATCTGGATGCAGCAAGCGCCCGCTTCGATCATTTGCTTGGCCAGCAGGTAGGTCGCTTCGGCATTGCCGAAGCCGGCATCGATGTCGGCGACGATCGGCACGACGTGCGTCTGGAAATTGTCGATGCGGCTCAGGATGTCTTTTTCCTTAGTCGTGTCTTTGCTGCCGCGCGCCGCGTCGAGATCGCGGAACAGGCCGCCGAGTTCGCGTGCGTCCGCTTGGCGCAGGAACGTGTACAGCTCGCCGATCAGCGCCGACACCGAGGTCTTCTCGTGCATCGACTGATCGGGCAGCGGACCGAACTCGGAACGCAGCGCCGCGACCATCCAACCGGACAGATACAGATAGCGACGCTTGGTCGAGCCATGGTGCTTCTTGATGGAGATCAGCTTCTGCTGACCGATGAAGCCGTGCCAGCAACCGAGCGACTGTGTGTACTGGCCGGCGTCTTTGTCATAGGCGGCCATGTCTTCGCGCATGATCTTCGCGGTATAGCGCGCAATATCGAGCCCGGTCTTGAAACGGTTTTGCAGGCGCATGCGCGCCACGTATTCCGGGCTGATGGCGTTCCAGCTCGGGCCGTTCTTGGAAATCACCGCGCCGGCTTGATCGGCAGTGGTTGCATAGTTGGACACAAAAATACTCCTCTCAATAAATTACGAATTCGACGTTCGGCCTTCGGCCTTCCCCCTCTTGGTGGGGCGCCGTGTTTACTTAGTCAATGGCGTTTAATCAATTGCGTTATAGGCCGGCAGCGTGATGAAGGTTTCGAACGAATCGCCGGTCGCGATGTTGTCCACCAACTTGCCGGCGTGTTCGTAATTGCCCTTCGCATAAGCGGCATCGCCCACTTGTGCTTTGAGTTTGTTCAACTCTTCGCGTAACCAAGTGCGTACGAGTTCGGCGGTAATCTTGCGGCCGTCTTCGAGCTTGCCGTTCGGATGCTTGATCCACTGCCACAACTGGGCGCGGGAGATTTCCGCGGTGGCGGCGTCTTCCATCAAATTATGGATCGGCACGCAGCCCGAACCGCCCAGCCACGCAGCCAAGTACTGAATCGACACGCTGATGTTGTTGCGTACGCCGCCTTCGGTAATCGTACCGCTCGGAATCTTGAGCAAGTCGGCACCGACGACGTTGACGTCTTCGCGCTTCTTGCCGAGTTGATTCGGGCCGGTCATGTGCTTGTTGAACACTTCCATCGCCACCGGCACGAGGCCAGGGTGTGCGACCCACGTACCGTCGTGTCCGTTGCCCGCTTCGCGCTCTTTGTCGGCGCGAACCTTGGCGATCGCTTCGTCGTTCGCCTTCGGATCGTTCTTGATCGGAATCTGCGCGGCCATGCCGCCCATCGCGAACGCGCCGCGACGATGGCAGGTCTTGATCAAGAGTTGCGAATACGACGACAAGAAGTGCGTCGCCATCGTGACCTGCGCGCGATCCGGCAACACGAAGTCCGGACGACGGCTGAACTTCTTGATGAAGCTGAAAATGTAATCCCAACGGCCGCAGTTGAGCGCGACGATGAATTCCTTGAGCTCGAACAAAATTTCGTCCATCTCGAACGCCGCGAGAATAGTTTCGATCAGCACCGTGACCTTCACGGTTTGCGGGGTGAGCCCCAAGCGCTTTTCAGAGTGACGAATCACGTCGGCCCAGAGGCGCGCTTCGACGTGGCTTTCGAGCTTCGGCAAATAGAAGTACGGACCTGTGTTGCGGGACTTCAACGAAGCATGGTTATGGAACAGATATAAACCGAAGTCGACGAACGCGCCGGGGATCTGCTTGCCGTTGAGCAACATGTGCTTCTCGTACAAGTGCCAACCGCGCGGCCGCACGAGTAGCGTCGCGATGGTCGGATTCAACTTGTAGTGCTTGCCGTCTGCTTGCGTGAGTTCGATCGTACGATTCACGGCATCGCGCAAATTGATTTGACCGCCGACCACGTTGTCCCAGGTCGGCGTCATCGAATCTTCGCAGTCGGCCATGAACATTTTCGCGCCGGAGTTGAGCGCATTGATGACCATCTTGCGATCGGTGGGTCCGGTGATTTCCACGCGGCGATCTTGCAGATCGGCAGGAATGGCCGTCACTCGCCAATCGGAATCGCGAACGCTCTTGGTTTCGGGCAGGAAATCCGGCAGCTTGCCGGCATCGATTTCCTTTTGACGCTCGACTCGAGCCGCCAACAGCTTTTCCACTCGACCGCCGAATTCGCGCGCCAGTTCAACCACGAACTCCAGCGCCGCCGGCGTTAGAATCGTTTCATAGCCGGGGCGCATCGCCCCCTTGATCTCTAAACCGGCAGGAAGGTTGGGCATCGAATACTCACTCCAGACTATTTAATAAGCCCCTAACCCAGACTTGCTTGGCACCATGGCAGCGCCGGATTGGGCAGGAAGGGGGCGCACGATACCGAATTCGGGAGCGAACGTAAAATATATGGTGAGTTAGAAATCTATATCTGATAAATATGACGCGATTACGTGAATTGGCCGTCAGCCATGCCGGTGCTCTGGGTTTCGGACCGCCGTAAATACATCCCTGTAGGCTGCCGCAAAAACTTGCTGGCGCTATGCATTCCTGCATCGCTTGCAAGCCGGGGCTTGCCATCCGTGGCAAGCCCGCGCGATCTTTAGTCGATCGCGCCCATGTTTTTGAGGCTCCGAAACCCAGAGCACCGGCACGGCTGACTACTTACGTACCATAACCACACGGTTCGACACCCAATCGTTTGGCATTGCGTAGTCCGCGGAGTCTGGGTGGGTGTTTTTAGGAGCTTCAAAAACAGGATGTTTTTGCGGCAGCCTACAGGGATGTATTTACGGCGGTCCTAAAAACACCCACCCAGACTCCGCGGACGGCCGTTTCAACTTAACGCTAATCGTTAGGACTCTTTCTCAGAGAGAAGGTGAAGTGAAGGAATGAATTGATGTGTTTTACCGATAGGGATCCGCCGTGGAATTAAGACATCTTCGTTATTTCGTCGCCGTCGCCGACGAAGGCCACATGACCCGAGCCGCCCAACGACTCGGCATTCAGCAACCTCCATTAAGTCAACAAATTCGCGCCCTCGAAGACGAACTCGACGTGCAGCTGTTTCGCCGCAAACCGCGGGGTGTCGAACTCACCGATGCCGGCACGGCATTTCTTGAGCATGCCCGAGCAATCCTCGCGCAAGTCGACCGAGCATCGGCTACCACGCGGCGAACCGCTCGTGGCGAACAAGGACGAGTAGCCGTCGGTTTCACAAGCTCCGCTCCTTTTCATCCGTTCGTGCCGCGCGTGATCCGGAGTTTTCGTGAGGCCTCACCGTTGGTTTCCTTGGTGCTCGAAGAAAGCGGCAGCGGTGAACTCGTGCAGGCATTGCACAGCGAGGAGATCGACGCGGCTTTCATTCGCTCGCCGATCGCCGATGTGGTGGGACTTGAAGTCACGCCGCTGCTTGAGGAAGAAATGGTTGCGGCATTGCCAACCGGCCACGCTCATGCAACGAGCAACGATGATAAGAAGCGGTTGCCTTTGGCATCGCTCGCGAAGGAAATATTCGTTCTCTATAAAAGACCCGGCGGTCCCGGTTTATACGACACCATCATCACTGCGTGCCGCGGCGCAGGCTTTAGTCCGCATGTCGGACAAGAGGCACCGCGCATCCTTTCCACGCTCAATCTGGTTGCCGCCGGTCTCGGCGTTTCGATCGTTCCCGCCTCGCTGCGCCATTTGGAGATGGACGGTGTCGTCTATCGTTCGCTCGCGAAAAATCACCAGCCACTCGCGCCGCTCATTCTCGCGTGTCGCGGCGGCGAAAATTCGGCGGCGGTGAAACGCTTCATCGATCTGGTCAAACAAACCGCCGCACAACTCGACGCATGACCGACGCGAATCTGCTGCTCTTCAATAAGCCATTCAACGTGCTCACTCAGTTCACGAGCAAGGACGGCCGCGCTTGCTTGAAAGACTACCTCGACGCGCCAGGCTTCTACCCGGCGGGACGCCTCGACTATGACAGCGAAGGACTCCTGCTGCTGACCAACGACGGACAACTGCAAGCTCGATTGAGTAGCCCTAAATTCAAAACGCCGAAAACATATTACGCGCAGGTGGAAGGCGTGCTCACGGAAGAAGCACTTACAGCACTGAGGCACAGTGTGCCGCTCAACGATGGCCCCACTCTGCCCGCGCAGGCCGAAGAAGTCGAAGAGCCCGCCTGGCTCTGGCCGCGCAATCCACCGATTCGCTTTCGTAAAAATATTCCTACCCGCTGGCTCAAGCTCACCATTCACGAAGGCCGCAATCGCCAAGTGCGCAGAATGACGGCCGCGGTGGGATGTCCGACATTGAGATTGATTCGGTGGTCGATCGGAGAGTGGTCGCTCACCGATCTCAAACCGGGTGAATGGCGGTACGGCTCACGGCCATGACACATCGCCTGGCGCTAAGCCGCCAACCCCGCGATCCGCATCGCCAACTCAAGCGCCTGCTCGTAATTCAAACGCGGGTCCACCGTTGATTTATACGCACGCGCCAAGTCAGCGTCCGTGAGCCCGCGCGCGCCGCCCGTGCATTCGGTGACGTCGTCGCCTGTGAGTTCGAAGTGCACGCCGCCGAGATAGGTTCCCTGTTCGCGGTGAATGCGAAACGCGCTTTCGAGTTCGGCGACGATGTTTTCGAAGCGCCGTGTTTTAAGCCCGCCCTGCGCGGTCTCGGTATTCCCATGCATCGGATCGCATACCCAGAGTACTGGGCTGCCAGTGGCTTTCACTGCTTGAATGAGCGGCGGCAATTTCTTGTCGATTTCTTTGGCGCCCATGCGGTGAATGAACGTCAATCGGCCCGGTTCGTTGTCGGGATTGAGTTTCGCAAGCAGTCCCAGCAGCCATTCATTTGTCATCGCCGGTCCGATCTTCACGGCAACCGGATTCGAAATGCCGCGGAAGTATTCGACGTGCGCATCACCCAGCGCCGCCGTGCGCATTCCTATCCATGGCAAGTGAGTCGATAGGTTGTACCACTTCTGCTGGCGGGGAATGAATCGTGTTTGCGCTTGCTCCGAATGCAAGACGAGCGCCTCGTGACTCGTGAAAAAATCGACGCGGCTCGTTTCGTGAATCGGGCTGTCGCTCATCGCTTCGAAGAAGTCGAGCGCATCGGAAATCGAATGCACGATCTTGTTATAGGCCTCGCTCAACGGCGAGTGACGCACGAAATCCAAATCCCAGTTCTCGGGATGATGCAAATCCGCAAAACCGCCGTCGATCAGTGAGCGCACGAAGTTAAGCGTCAACGCCGCGCGTTCGTAACCGCGCAGCAATAAAATCGGGTCGGGCTTGCGGTCTTCGACGGTGAATCCCGGACGATTCACGTTGTCGCCGCGATAACTCGGCAGCGTTACGCCATCGCGAGTTTCGGTGTCGGCAGAGCGCGGCTTGGCATATTGCCCCGCCATCCGCCCGATGCGCACGACGGGCTTCTTCATGCCGTGCAATAGCACCAAACTCATTTGCAGCAGAATTTTGAGTTTGCGGGCAATGTTATCCGACTGGCAGTCCTCGAAGGTCTCAGCGCAATCGCCACCTTGCAAGATGAATCGCTTACCGCTCTGTGCCTCGGCAATCTGCTCCTTCAGCGCCTCAATTTCCCACGAGACAACAATGGGCGGCAAGCGCGACAACGACCCGACTGCGTTATCCAAAGCCGCCTTGTCCGGATAAGCGGGCTGTTGTTGCACGGGCTTGGCTTGCCAACTACTCGGATGCCACTGTGTGACTGCATTCATGGCGATTGGTGGGGTTTCGCTGATGGCGAAATCGTAACAGAATGAGTAGAAGGAAGGAGTTGTAAGTAGCAGCTGGGAGTGGGCATGCATCGTGTTCTCATTCTGGGCGCAGGTAAAATCGGTTCGTTGATTTCCGGTTTGCTTGCCGAATCGAACGCATACGACGTTCACCTGGCCGATGCCAGCGAAACTGCGGCGCAGGCCGTTGCCAGCGCGCACGGTTCGCCACATTTACGAGCGCACCGCTTAGATGCCGCTAATGCGGTGGAATTGAGCGAGCATCTGCGACGGCACCCCGTCGATGCGCTTATCTCAAGCCTTCCCTATCACTGCAACCCGATCGTCGCCGAAGCGGCACGCAAAGCAAGCCTGCACTACTTCGATCTCACCGAAGACGTGGAAGTCACGCGCGCCGTACGCACCATTGCCGACGGAGCCGCGCAAGCATTCGTTCCTCAATGCGGCCTCGCGCCCGGTTTCATTTCGATCGCCGCCAACGAATTGATCAACCACTTCGACGAACTGCGCACCGTCAAGCTTCGTGTCGGCGCCCTGCCACAGCATCCCAACAACGTTCTCAAATATTCGCTGACCTGGTCGACCGAGGGCTTGATCAACGAGTACGGCAATCCGTGCGAAGCCATTGTCGCCGGACGCCGCATCGAAAGCGCGCCGCTCGAAGGACTCGAGGAAATCGAAATCGACGGCACGCTGTATGAAGCGTTCAACACCTCAGGCGGTTTAGGTTCGCTGGCGGAAACGTACGCACAGCGCGTCGAGTGGATGGACTACAAGACGATGCGCTATCCGGGCCACTGCGAACAGATGCGCTTGCTCATGAACGATCTGAAACTCAATCAGGACCGCAGCACGCTGAAACGCATTCTCGAAAATGCCGTTCCGCAAACACTGCAAGACGTCGTGGTGATTTACGCCGCGGTCACCGGCAAGCAGAACGGCGAACTGCGCGAAGAAAACTACGTGAACAAAGTGTATCCGCAAGTGATCGCGGGACGCCTATGGTCCGCCATTCAAGTCACCACGGCCGCCGGCATTAGCGCCGTCGTCGACCTCGTTTTAAGCAACGCGTCTTCTTATCGCGGATTCGTACGGCAGGAGCAATTCTCCTTGCCCTCGGTACTCAGCAATCGCTTCGGGCAGCGCTATACGCAAAGCGGCGGTAAAGAAATATCCGGACAAGTCGTCGTCGCCGGGAAGACAGGTCATCAACGAGTGACGAAATAAAGGGTTAGAAAGCCGATGAACGCAACCGTTTCAATCTTAAAGTCGCTGGGACTCAGCGAGAACAATATCGGCTCGTGGTCCGCCGACGGCGGTTGGTCGAGCGACACGACCGGCGCGCTCATCGAGTCGTACAATCCTGCGACCGAGGAAATTCTCGGCTACGTTCAAGCGTCCACACCCTCGGACTATGAGCGCGTCGTCGAATCCGCGCGCGACGTGTTTCGCAGCTGGCGCAAAGTCCCAGCGCCGAAGCGCGGCGAAGTGATTCGCTTGATCGGCGAGGAACTGCGCGCTCACAAAGACGCGCTCGGCACCTTGATCGCGATGGAAATGGGCAAGATCAAAGCCGAGGGCGACGGCGAGGTGCAGGAGATGATCGACATCGCGGACTTCGCGGTCGGCCAGTCACGCATGCTGTATGGCCTCACCATGCATTCGGAACGGCCGCTCCATCGCATGTACGAGCAATGGCATCCGCTCGGTGTCGTCGGCGTGATCAGCGCCTTCAATTTCCCGGTCGCAGTGTGGGCGTGGAACGCCTTTCTCGCAGCGATTTGCGGCAACGTCACGATTTGGAAGCCGTCACCGAAAACACCGCTCTGCGCAATCGCCGTTCAGCATATCGTCAACAAGGTCCTGGCTGCTTGCGGGCACGCAGGTGTATTCCAGCTTTTCATCGATGCCGGACATGCTTTAGCCGAACGCTTCGCCGCGGATCGACGCGTCGATCTCATTTCCTTTACCGGCTCGACCGCCGTGGGTCGCAAAGTCGGTGAAACGGTCGCGGCACGTCTCGGCAAAAGCTTGCTCGAACTCGGCGGCAACAACGCAATCATCGTCGATGAGTTTGCCAACTTAGATTTAGCCGTTCCGGCGATCGTGTTTGGCGCAGTCGGCACGGCGGGCCAGCGATGCACCAGCACGCGCCGCGTCTTCGTTCACGAATCGCGACAAGCCGAATTGGAAAAACGGCTCGTGAACGCCTACTCGCAAGTAAAAATAGGCAATCCCGTCGAGCCTTCCATTCTCATGGGCCCGCTCATCGATGCCATTGCCGTAAGCCACTACCGAACCGCGATCGATGGAGCGCAGACGCAAGGCGGAACGATTCTGTATGGCGGAAAGACGTTAGGAGGCAACGGCAATTTCGTCGAGCCCACGCTCGTTCGCGCTCGCAACGACATGGCCGCCGTGCAAACCGAAACTTTTGCGCCCATTCTCTATGTCATTCCGGTTCGCTCGCTCGAAGAAGCTATCGCGCAACAGAACCACTCGCATTACGGACTTTCATCGGCCATCTTTACGGATCGCATTACACACGCAGAACAATTTCTCTCCGCGCTCGGCAGCGACTGTGGGATAGCCAACGTGAATATCGGCACCTCCGGCGCAGAAGTCGGCGGCGCCTTCGGTGGCGAAAAAGACACCGGTGGCGGACGAGAATCAGGCTCGGATACATGGAGGAACTACATGCGCCGCCAAACGACGACCATCAATTGGGGAAGCGAATTGCCGCTCGCGCAGGGAATCAAGTTCACGGTCTGACGCAGCGATCGCATCATAGGCGTAACGCAAAGTTCGCCGGCAAGGCTGGCTTAACGATGCGACCCGCTGAAAGAAACTCGTGCAATAGTTCGATTGCCACATCACCGACCTCGGATGCGACGGCACCGCCACTACAATCAATGCGCTTGGCACCAGCTGGAGCCGGATACTACGACCCGGAAACTTACAGGCCGCTTACACAGATTCGATAAATTCCGATGCAAGGCGACTAACGACGCGAAGGCAATGCGCGCTCCATGCAATAACGCAATGCCATTTGGAGACGACTCCTCTATCGGCATTGCGAACGCGGACTTGCCGCCGAACTCGGTGCCAACCCTTACCGCGATCCACACCGCATCCGCCGTTCCGCGCAGACCGCCGCGAACACTGCAAGTAACTCAACGAAATTGAGTAAGTCAATGAATCCAGAGCCCCGTCAATGCGTTGACCGAACTCCGCGTAGAAACCATAATCTCGCGATGTCTACCCTTCCCTCCACCGCCGCACCCGTCAAGCATCACGACACCGCACTGGCGGTTCTGCTGAGCTTGAGTTTTTGCCACTTTCTCAACGACTGCCTGCAGTCGCTCATCCCGGCGGTATATCCGATTTTGCGCGTCGCGTACGGCCTCGATTTCGGTCAGATCGGATTCATCACGCTGGCCTTTCAATTGACCGCATCGATATTGCAACCGGTGGTCGGCTGGTACACGGATCGCAAGCCCATGCCTTATTCGCTTGCGATCGGCATGACATCGACCGGCGCCGGGCTGCTCTTGCTGTCGGTGGCGAATAGCTATCCGCTGATACTTTGCGGGGCAGCGCTCGTCGGAACCGGCTCGTCCATTTTTCATCCGGAGTCGTCGCGCATTGCGCGCCTCGCTTCCGGCGGTCGGCACGGTTTCGCTCAATCGGTCTTTCAAGTCGGCGGTAACTTAGGCTCGGCAATGGGGCCGCTGTTGGCGGCGTTCGTCGTCGTCGGTCACGGCCAACCGCGACTTGCCTGGTTCTCGCTCGTCGCGTTGCTCGGCATTGTCACGCTGACCTTCATCGGCAATTGGTACGCGCAGCATCGCACGGTGCGCACGTCAGCGCTGGCCGCACACGCCGCCCACTCGTTGCTGACTCGCGGCCAAGTTCTGCGCGTGATCGGCGTGCTATTGGTGTTGATCTTTTCCAAGTATTTCTACCTAGCAAGCCTGTCGAGCTACTACACCTTCTACCTGATCGATCACTTCCATGTGTCGATACAAGACGCACAGATTCGATTGTTCGTCTTCCTAGGCGCCGTCGCCGCCGGTACGCTGGCGGGCGGCCCCATCGGCGACCGGATCGGACGCAAAGCAGTCATTTGGTTTTCGATTCTCGGCATCCTGCCGTTCACGCTGCTGCTCCCGCACGCCAATCTCTTTTGGACCACGATACTCACGGTTCCGATCGGTATGATCTTGGCGTCCGCCTTTCCCGCCATCGTGGTCTACGCTCAGGAGTTGCTGCCCGGAAAAGTGGGCACGATTGCCGGCCTCTTTTTCGGATTCGCCTTCGGCATGGGGGCGCTAGGCGCCGCTCTGCTCGGCGAACTCGCCGATCACACCAGCATCGAATTTGTGTATCGCGTCTGCGCTTTCCTGCCGGCGCTCGGTATATTTGCCGCCCTCTTGCCGAAGCTCGGAAAATAGAAAAGTAGGAGTTGTCATGCGACCATCGATCGTTCGAACTTTGCTCGCCGTCTTGTTAGCCGTCTTGTTCGCCATACCGGGTCCGCTCTCTTTCGCGTCACTCGCCGCCGCACAATCGGCAGGCATGGATCCGCCCTACTTCACGATCGATCCGCCGGAGAAGGTCACATCCACCGGCAAAATCGAGGTCGCCGAAGTATTCAGTTACGCCTGCATTCACTGCGCGCAATTTCAAGAATACGTGGACGCCTGGCGTAAAAAACAGGATACGAAGAAAGTCGAATTCGTCTACGTCCCCTCACCTTATAACGCCGCCGACGTATTGCTCGCCCAGGGTTATTTCGCAGCCAAGTCGCTCGGCGTCGCCGAGAAAACGCATCACGCGATCTTTCAAGCGATCCATGAACGCGGCCTACGCGTACAAACGATGAACGACGTGATCGGACTGTATGCCACCCTTGGCGTACCAGCCGACAAATTCGCCGCAGCTGCCAAGGATTTTTTCGTACAAACCCAAGTACGCCGCACGCGCGATCTAATGATCAAATACAAAATCGACAGCACACCCACGTTGATCGTGGCGGGAAAGTACCGCATCACGGCGGATTCCGCGGGCGGCCAGGAAAACATGCTCCGGGTGGCGGATAAGCTCATTGCACAAGAACGCGCTCAGAACACAGCCACTTCCCGCCAAGCACCCAGCAGCGGAAAGTAAAGCGCGGCCCGGATGGGCTCAGCCGGATGCAGTGCGCGCATCAAGATAGCGTAGCGCTTAAGCTGCGCCTGATAGCGCAACACTTCGCTCGATAGAAACTCATCGATTCCGCCACCCTCGTGGGTGCTGGTTTTGAAATCGACGATCCATCGAATGCCGTCGCGATCGACAAAGGTGCGGTCGATCACGCCGTTCACGATTTCACCTCCGATCGTACCGCTGATGGCGAACTCGGACGCGGCGTCCCGGTGCGATCCGGTGCCCTCGAGGAGCCATCGACCGCGCTCATCGCTCACGATGGCATTCAGGGCCTGATCGATGCGCTTCGCGGCGTAGTCGCGCAAGTACGGTGGAACGCCGAGTTCGGCGAGCGCAATTCGATAGCGAGCTTGATCGGCGCTCGTATCGCTCATCGAGAGATTCCCGCTTCGCCCCAAGCGCTCAAGTTCACGATGCACGACGGTACCTACATGTCGCGCCGTCTCGCCGACCCATGCAAATTCAGGATGGATGAGTTCGCCGTCCACCACGTTGCGCAGTGTGAGCTGGCCGATGTGCTCGTTGGGCGCTGGCAATGCCCAAGTCTCCGGCAAGCGCCGAGTTCGAATCGTGCGACTGAGGACACTCGGCTCCATGCCTTGCGGAGCAGCGAACGCACCGGCTGCATTGAATTCCGCCTCGACGCTTGGCCATAGCGCTTGCAAGGCAGTATTCGCACGCGGTTTGCCGCCCGCTTCCGTCGCGCCAAAGAGGTGAAGCTCGCGAATGGCGCGCGTTGCCGCTACATAGAGAAGCCGGCCTTTCTCCAATCGAGCCCGCTCCTTATCTTGTTTTTCAAGCCACGCATAAATGGGATCGTCGTCTCCTCCTCGTGCGGCGATGGGAGCCAGCAAGAGCATCCGCTCGTTGGACGCCTGCAAATCGAGCGTCCGCAGTAGCGGCGGCTCTTCGTGCTTTGATCCGCTGTCGAGCCCAGGCAGAATCACGACGTCGAACTCGAGCCCCTTGGCGCGGTGCACGGTCATCAACTCGACTTTGCTGTCCTGCGCATTGATGTCCGATGCGAAAAGATCACGAAGCGCTTCCTCCAGAAGCGCACTATCCTCCAGATCTCCCGCTCGTTCGATACGTTCCAACCGCAGGAAATAAGCTTCGCAATCGAGCAGTGCGCTGGGCGACTCGACCGTGCCCGGCCCGCCCAACGCATTCCACGTTCGCTCGATGCATTCGCGCAAGGACAAACGCCCCCTGAACGATAGGGCTTGACGCAAGATCGCAGACACGCGCTCGACGCGCCGACGCCCCTCTGCCGATAGCGCGCCGATTCGAATTTCGGTATTGAGCAACTGCCAGACGGTTTCGTTCGCGGCATCGTCGCCCAAACCGTCAGCAGATCCCTCGCCACAAAGCGCGTGCAGATCCGCAAGCGACAATCCGCACCAAGGTGCTCTGAGAATGGCAAGCCACGCAGTGCGATCGGCCAAGTGCACGAGCGCACGCGTCAACGCGACCACGTCTTGAATGGCCGGACGCGTTATCAAGGGATCGATCTCGACGGCGTTAAAGCTAACGCCCTTGTCACGCAGTTCTCGAATCACACGTTGCAAGTGCAGCCGATTGACGGCCAGCACGGCGATCTTCGCATCGGGCTGACTGGCACGCGTTTGCTCGATCAACGCGCAAATTTGTTTTGCTTCCGCGTCCCGCGCATCGAGACGCTTGCCGAGAATCGGATGAACGACCACGCCGCCGACATTCTCCGCCGCAGCGTGCGCCTGACTCGCGGTAAATGCCACCGCTCCGCGATGCGGATCGTCGCGACTCGGCAGGGATGACGCAAAGGCAGCGTTCACCCAATTCATCACCGGCTTGGCGGACCGAAAGTTCACCGTCAGCCTAAGCGGTTTAAGGTGCAGCTGATTGAGCCCGGCCGTCTTGAGATGCAAAAACAACCCCACGTCGGCGTGCCGAAATCGGTAGATCGACTGCATCGGATCGCCTACGCAGAATAATGTGCGGCCATCGCCTTCCGTCCACCCCGCCGTGAGCAAGGACAAAAGTTCGGTCTGGCCGCGGGAGGTGTCTTGAAATTCATCGACAAGAATATGCTGCACTCGATAATCCAAGCGCAGCGCCAAATCGGTGGGCTCGTCGATGGAGCCAAGCGCTCGTCGCGCCGCGATAGCGATAGCCGTGTAGTCCCCTTCACCGCGTTCACGCATGACAACTTCAAGCTCGACGATCGCGAGCTTCAGCACGTCGAACAAATCGGTCAATACTTGCCATTGCGCGTCTCCATAGTTTGCGCTCGGCAGCGTGCGGACACGATCGAGCGCGGCAGCAAAATCGGAATCGGGCTGCAAACGTCCTAGTAGTTCCTTAACGCGCTGCTTTTCCGCTTTGTAGTGAGGAGGAAAACCCTGGTTCTTATTGGGCTCCTTTCGCCACGCTCCTTTTTCGGTCAGCAACATCTCAGCAAGACCGCGCCACTGCACCACGCTCGAAAGCGTCACGCCCGGAATATCGTCGAGCGCATCGCAAGCGGCAAGCGGGTGATCGATTCCTTGACCGTTCAGCACGGAGGCAGCATGGACCGCGAGCGCAACCATTTCATCGCGCGCGTCGCGCGGCACGAAGGTTCGCAACGCGGACAGCTCCTGGCATATCGCGGTCTGCAGAGCCAGCTCAAGGCGCTTGCGAAGCTCAGGCAAATCGAACCTCATCAAGCCGAGATCGAGCCAATACTCGCGACGATTCAACTCCTTCGACAGCAGTTGCTCGAGCACGTCGTAACGGTTATCGAGGTGCCGCAGAAGCCGCGCAATGGCGGCGGCTTCGTCGCTCCGCGTACCGAGCCGTTCGAGCAAGCGCAACACGGCCTCCGCATATAACTTCTCCGTGTCGGCGGTAATGCGGAGCGTTGCACCGATACCCGATAAAATCGGCAATTGACGCGCAAGCAAATTATTCAGCGCATCGATCGTCAGGATGCGCAGTCGCGCCGGATGCGCACGCAATTGCCAGTCGAACTGCGCATCGACGTCCGCGACCGCACGCGCCAACTCCCACATCGCACGCTTCGCAGGTTTCTCCGGCGGTTTACCCTCCGCGGATTCGAGCGCCTGCAGGACTCGATTGCGCATTTCCGCGGCTGCCTTCCGCGTAAACGTGATCGCAAGGATTTCCTCGGGTTCGCGGACGCAGGCCAACAAGCGCAGGAACCGGCGCGTCAGCAGTTCCGTTTTTCCCGACCCGGCCGGTGCCTCGACGATAAACGATCGAGTGGGGTCGAGCGCCTCCTCGCGCACCGCTTGGTCGGCAGGCAGAGAGCTATCCGCGCTCATGCCGATTCCTCGTCGATCATTAGATCAACGACTAGCGCCTGCTCATGTATTCGGCACAAAGCGCTCAAGTGACAAGACCGGCATGCATTCAGCAAGGGATCGACGCGTGCGTCGCCCGACACGAACTCTTGCGCAAGCCGCTCAATGATCGAACGCCAATAGCTGAGCACGCCTTCCCACTCACCGTCCGGTATGGAAAGAGTTTCAGGAAGGTCCCTTGAATCCACGGGAGCGACACCCGGCAAAATGCCCTCGTCACGCGCAACGCCGCGATAGCCGACACTTTGCGCACTGACGGTCGCAAATGCCACCGCGGCAAGCGCGGCAGGATGCGTGACTGCATATAGAGGTAGCTGCGGCTGCTCGGGGCGATCGCGCAACCATCCCTTCGCGCTCGACGCCGCTCCCGTTTTGTAGTCGACGATGATGCGCCCTCCTCGATAAGCGCCGTCGAGCAATTCGTCCGTGCGATCAAGCCTAAGCTCCAATGCAAGCGACCCGACGGTGATGGCCTCCTTCGTTTCGGGCCGGCCGATCACTCGAAATCGCATGCGACCGCGATCGATCTCGAGTAGCGCAAGAATCCGCTCCGCCGCAAGCTCCTGCTCGATCTGCAACATGCGCACTCGATGCGGCGAGGCGCCCTCCATCATGGAAGCGCCGTGTTGCGCTACGGCGGTCCGCACACTCGACACAAGCTGCTCCTGCGTCAGCGAACGCAATCCATCCGAACCCTGCAAACGCTCCCAGAGCGTTGCCAGCGCCGCATGAATGAGCGTCCCGCGATCGCGCACGTCGATGCTCGGCAAAAAGGCGTCGAGAGGCCGGGCCGCAAGCCGTAATTCACCGAAGGCGCGGAACGGACATTGCGATTGAAGCTCGAACAACCGCGCGCCGCCACGCGCGTAACGGCGCGAGAAACCAGGCGCCGTCAGCTCTACCAACGTCTCCAGCGGCGGTCGTGCCGCAAAGATGCGCTTGGCATAGGACGGCGAATTTGACCTCGCCTCCGCGTGAGCGGCAATCTCGGCAAGCCAAGGGGCTGGCAAAAGCTCAACGTCCTCGTTGCGACGAGCCCAGCCGAAGACCACGGTGTCAGCCGCCTTCTGCAGACGATCGAATCGGCCACGCGCGTAGTCGCGCGACAGTCGCGCGGATGCGAACGGCATGCACGCACCGAGTTGTAGCTTGAGTGGAATGAAGGGGTCCGGTTTTGCCGGAGGCGGCCAATGGGTTTCGTCCATGCCGGCAAACCAAACGGCATCGAAGGGCAATTCGATCTCCGCACGTATATCGACGATAGTAATGGTCGATGCCGCGCTTCGCGGTTCGAAACGGGTCTTTAAGACGAATGCTTCGAATTCTCGCAGCGCCGACCCATAGGTAAGCGGCCCCAGAATTTCGTCGAGCGCCCCGAATTCCGCAAGGCACGATTGCAACCGCGCGACGATTTGCTGTTCGTCGCTGTCGAGCGTTCGCTCGCCGGGCCACCCGAACGCACTCCACAGCGCGGCAAAGCGTTCGGCGACGGCGCTCGGCAACATTCGTACGGGCATTTCCAAGCGCGACTCGCGAACCTGCTTCAAGGAGTTCGCCAAAATCGAGCACTTCCGTGCCGCGGCGAGGCGCTCGAGCGCATTAAGATCGTAGTGCTCGCGTTTCTCCGAACGAAGCTGCCGATCGGCAAGCGCCCGCGCCGCCGCTTCGATCAGGCTTCCGGCAAGAAACGGACTTCTCAGCACTGAACCTGCCAGGACGCCGCTCGCCCGATCGTCTGCCAATTGCAACAGATCCATGGCCGAACGCACGATGGGAAAATCGCCGAGCATGCGTACGCTGCCGACCGAGAAACTAGATTCTTGCTGCACGCGGTCGACATCGCTCGAGGTGTCCGGCCGCATCGTGCGCGTCGCCTGCGCGAAGGTTTCGGCGAACACGCGCCGCACTTCCTCCGCGCGTTCGTCCAGCCCCGGAATCGCAACCGCAATCGCCTGCGATCCCGCCGTCATCTTCTGCCGCGCCCACTCGGCGGCAGCTTGCAGCTCTGCGAGCGGCGTCTCGCAAGCAATCGCCTCGACGCTGGTCGCTTGGGTTTCGGAAGCAACCGACTCGACGCGCATGCCCAGATGCCGCAAGTGCTCGAACAGCGCCACGTGATGCGGGTGCCAATCGTTGGAGAGCGTTACGATAAACGGGACTTGGGGCGCCGTTTCCAAATCAAGCAGGCGGGCGGGAAGCAACGCCTCCGGCATCCATGCCGCTTGCCGGCAGAGCGCGTGAAAGCGATCGCTCCAGGCGAGCAACGCTCGCGCTTCATCGCTGACGGACACGTGGGCTGCAAGCGCATCCCGACTTATGCGCCAGAACTGCAGACGTTCCCAGGAACTAAAAGCAGAATTCGCCGCCAGCGCCGGACTCAACAAAAGCGGCGCCCACTCGGACTCCGAAACGATACGTTCCCAAAGAAGCCTTGACTGTTGCACGCTTAAGACACGTTCGCGATCGTGGAACTGCGTGCGCCATAGAATCCCGGCGAAATCGTCGAAAGAACGGATCGACGGAGTGACCCAAGCTGCAAGACCACGAGCGACACAGTGGTTGGCGTAGAGAAGTTGCAGCCGATGCGCGCTGCGTTGAGTCGGCACAATGACCCAGGCCCCCGACTCGATGGCGGTTATGAGCTTCGGCGAGAGTAGCGAAGAGATCGCGGGCATTCGCGAAGATTAAGGGGAACGAAGCGACAATACCATTCGAGAGCCACTCGAAGGCGCCGGACCGGAGTCGTTTACTTGCTGAACGCGCTAAACGACTTTGAGATTCGGCGCCGCGCGCGATACCGGGACTTGGCCGGAAGCATAGCTGTCGAGCACTTCTTCGATACGCACGAAGACATCGGCCAACACTTCCGCTCGCGGCAGGTTGGTAATCCGGAAATGATTGCGATACGGCGTGTTGAAACCGTTGCCGGGCGCAACGAGCACGTGCTTATGCTCCAATAGATCCATGGCGAACTTTTGATCGTCGAAATCCGGCAAGAGATCTTTGCGTACGCCGATGAATGCATACAGTGCGCCGCGCGGCGCACGCAGCGTCAAGTACTTGCTGTTCGCGACACCGTCGAGAATGGCTTGGCGCGACTCGAATAGGCGCCCGCCGGGCCGGGTTAGTTCGTGGATGCTCTGATAACCGCCCAAGGCGGTTTGCACGGCCCACTGACCCGGCACATTGCCGCATAGACGTAACGACGCAAGTTTATCCATCGCGCCGAGATACTCACGCGCCGACTCCACGTCGCCGGAAAAAGAAACCCAGCCCACCCGGTAGCCGCAAGCCCGATAGACCTTCGACAATCCGGACATCGTCGCGCACAGCGTGTTGTGCACCAGGGTCGCCATGGGCGTGAACTCGGCGTCGCCGTACAAAATTTGATCGTAGATTTCGTCGGAAAAGACGACGAGACGGTGCTTCTCCGCCAACTTGGCGATGGCTTCGAGCGTCGCGCGCGAATACACCGCGCCGGTGGGATTATTCGGATTGATGACGACGATCGCACGAGTGCGGCTCGTCACCAGCTTTTCGATCTCCGCCGGGTCAGGTTCGAAATTATTGTCGGGCCGACAGGGATAGTGAACCGCTTTGCCGCGGTTCAAATTCACTGCGGCGGTCCAAAGCGGATAGTCCGGGCTTGGGACCAGCACTTCGTCGTCGGTAGACAAGAGCGCACGAAGCACGAGATCGATTAATTCGCTCACGCCATTGCCCATGAAGACTTCGTCGACGCTCACGCCGCGGACGCCGCGGCTTTGTTGCTGCATCACCACCGCCTCGCGCGCGGGAAAAATTCCCTTCTGGTGGCAATAGGCTTCGGCAGAACGAAGATTTTCGATCATCGCGAGACGCATGGTCTCCGGCGTGCGGAAGCCGAAGACGCCCGGATTGCCGATATTGAGCATGACGACGTCGTAACCGTGACGTTCCATTTCGTTGGCGCGCCGCGCCAAATCACCGCGAATCTCATAACGGACGTTGCTCAGACTCGAACTGGGATGGACGGTGCGCACGGTCATAACGACTGCCAAGAAAGCGTGGAAATGGAATGAATCGGACAAAGCCCACCGGCTCTGGCCGATAGCCAAAACAGACTAGCAGAGTTAGCACTGTGATCCCAGCACCGGCAGGTGCGCACGTCACATTCCAGCGGGAATCGTAGGCCTTCTCTTACGCGGCAATTGGACGAGCCATCGGAATAGGCGGGTGGCTTGTCCGACACCTTGAAAACGTTGGGTGAGGTTTAATTTTTTCCGTCGCCCGCGCCGTAGGTACGCCGGGGACACCGATTCAACGTTAAAGGAGAACCATCGTGAGTCCATCGACCTTCGCCGACAGCATCGAACCCATCGTCGATCGCTTAGTCGATCCCGTGATCGATAAGCTCCGCCGCGCAACCGCCAGCGCCTTACGTCCACGCACCACCTGGAGCAGTACGCTGGGCACTAAGGCCATCGTGCTCGGAGTAGCGCTCGCGAGTTCACTCGTGATCGTCAAAATATTAAGCCGCACAGCGCAACGCAATTCCCAGCAATCCGTCGAAGCCCGGCGCGACAAAACGCTCAAGGAAAGCTTTCCCGCCAGCGACCCCCCTGCATCGCAGTACTTCGATATCCCAGCCAACCGTCAGTAAGGAACTAGATGAGGCAAACTCCATGCTGTGGACCGTGCTAATTGTCGTTCTGATTCTTGCGATCATTGGCGCGGTCCCCCGCTGGCCCTACAGCAGCGGTTGGGGCTACTACCCGAGCGGCGGACTCGGGTTGGTATTGCTGATCCTGCTCGTGTTGTTGTTGATGGGGAGAATATAGAGAAAGCCGCTAGCAACTAGCCAGATTAAAAGAGGAAGAAATTCTTAAGCTAGGGGCTAGTTGCTAGTAACTAGCTGCTCGCGTAGCGCTAGTATTCCGCCAACAACGACCCAAACCCCTCCACTTTGTCGTCGATGCCGAATTGCCGCAGGGCTTGCCAGTAGCAGCAGGTATTCGCGGCAAGGATCGGTTTGCCGAGCCAGCGTTCCGCATCGGCGGCAACTTGTGCGTACGGTAAATTACTGCCGACTTGCACGATTAATTCGATGCTCGGATCGTCGACGTCGCGCGTCGCGCGTCGAAGTTTTTCCGGCGGCTCGTGCGCCATCAACGCCGGGCTCGCGCTGCGGAGCCCCAAAAGATTGACCACTTCGAATCCGGATTCGGTGAAGAAACGCCGCACTTGCGAATCCCCTGCCGATAAATACGGCGTGAGCACGCCGATACGCCGAACACCGCCGTATTTCTGCATCGCTGCAACCGTAGCCATGCCGCTTAGCACGACGTGAACGCCCGCGCGATGTTCGAGCTGCGCTTGCAGCTCCTTGGGCGTCAGCATGCCTTCCCAGAGCGTTTCGGCGCCGAACGCCAATACCACCGCCGCCGGCATGCACGACATCGCAGTATCCACGGCGGCTTCAATGTCGGAGCGAATTTTAGCCGTGACGGCGGCCAGTTCTTCGTCAGAACCAACCGGCGTATCGGGAATGTTGACGCGAGTCTGTTGATTGGTGACGCCGCGCGGACGCATTCGGTCAAATTCCGGCTGCACGACGGTGTTGCTCGCGGGCGCGATCACACCGACTTTCATGCGTCCACCTAAGGTATCTGTCATTCGCTACTCCCGCTCATTGCCCGCACATCGGCGTCGTTCGACCTATGGTTGACCCCACGTTTGGCACCGACGCATCGACGTCGACCCAGGTTTGACTCCGAGGTTGCATTGCAATAGTGTGCCCGCCGCTACCGGCGAACCACAACCCCCGCTCCACCGTGAGCCCACCGTGAACTTGACGCCGGGCCGGCCCAGCCGATATGTCCAATGCGGAGTGACCTGTGAGCAAGATTCTAGTCTGCTTAAAACGCGTCATCGACTACAACGTGCGTGTACGCGTCAAACCCGACAACACCGGCGTAGTGACCGACGGCGTCAAGATGAGTATCA
>CAZQYC010000064.1:0-1646 GCA_964597495.1 uncultured Steroidobacteraceae bacterium
TGTACGCCTTCACGCTGAGCGATGCGAAGCGCGTGTACTTCGACGCGCTGACGAACAACAGCGGTGTGTATTGGACGTTGACGGGCCCACGCGGTGCGGTGGTGAGCAACCGTACGTTCACGACGACCGATGCAGGTGGTCAGGCCGGTGCCGTGGCCTTCGACCTCGTGGCGGGCGACTACACGTTAATCGTCAACAATTCGACGACAACGACGGCGGGGACCTACAGTTTTCGGTTGAACGACTTATCGCAGGCGGCGGCGTTGACGCCCGGCACGGCGGTGAACGGCACGCTCAATCCGGCGAACGAAACGGATGCCTATCAGTTCACCGTCACCGCGGGCGATCGGTATTACTTCGATTTCGCCAATTTGAGCGGTGGAGCGAGCAACGTTCGCTGGCGGTTGTTGAATCCGTATGGCGGTACCGAGTTTGGTCCCAATGCGGTTTACGATCCTGCCGTTAACAGCGCTGCCACAGTGGCCAGCAATAACGACGTCGGCGTGATCACGCTGAGCGCCGGCGGCGTGTACACCTTGCTCATAGAAGGCGAGATCAACAGCACCGCGCCCACGAATTACAGCGTGAACGTCACGCGCGTCAAGGACGGCACACCGCTGACGTTGGGCAGCGCCGTGACCGGAAACATGTCGCAAGCGGGTGTGTACGCCTTTACGCTGAGCGATGCGAAGCGCGTGTACTTCGACGCGTTGACGAACAACAGCGGCCTGTACTGGACATTGACGGGACCGCGCGGTCCCGTGGTGAGTAACCGCACGTTTACGACAACCGATGCGGGCAATCAAACCGGCACGGTGGCCTTCGACCTCGTAGCGGGCGACTACACACTGATCGTCAACAACGCGACGGCCACGACGACGGGGACTTACAGTTTTCAGTTGAACGATTTGTCGCAGGCGGCGGCGTTGACGCCCGGTACGGCGGCGAATGGCACGCTCAGTCCGGCGAACGAGACGGATGCGTATCAGTTCAACGTCACAGCGGGCAATCAATTTTATTTTGACGTTGTCAGCATCAGCGGCACAACGCCAATCTACTGGCGCCTAGTCGATCCGTATGGGCGCGTGGTGTTTGGTCCTAATCAGATTTCCAGCAGCAGTAATGATGTCGGTGTCACCACACTAAATTACTCGGGTATCTATACCCTTCTAGTCGAAGGCAGTATCGGTAGCGGCGGTACGACAACTTATAGCATTAACGTAGACCCACGCGGCAGCGTCACGCTGCCGGGGTTGCCGGCCGGAACAGCGCTGACTCTCGGCGCAACCGTAAGCGACGCGATCGGTGTCGTCGGTGAAAATGACGTTTATCGTTTTACCCTGGCGCAAGGTGCGCGCGTTTACTTCGATGCGCTTACCAACAACGGCAATTTTCTATGGACACTCGTCGGTCCGCGCGGAGTGGAAATCACCAACCGTGCTTTCACGAGTACCGATTCAGGATCGCAAGGGTCAGCTGTATTCGATTTAGTAGCCGGCGATTACGCCCTGACGATTAGTTCGCAGAATTCAGTTACCGGGACCTACAGTTTCCGCGTGAGCGATCTCTCGCAAGCGACGGCTTTAGCACTGGGGACGCTGGTGAGCGGCACGTTGAACCCGGGGAACGAGAGCGATTTGTATCGT
>CAZQYC010000064.1:1746-16258 GCA_964597495.1 uncultured Steroidobacteraceae bacterium
ACCGGGTCGTACACGTTGATCGTGGAAGGCATGGTTGATCGGAGTGCGGCGGCGAGTTATGCCTTGAACGTGCAGCGGCTCGCGAGTGCGCCGCCGTTGACCTTGGGCAGCACGATCACCAACAACGTCGGCCAGTCGGGGGCCTACAACTTTACGCTGAGCAATCAGACGCAGGTGTACTTCGATGCGTTGACGAACAACGGCGGGTTGTACTGGACATTGGTGGGACCGCGCGGAACGATCGTTCAGAACCGCAGCTTTACGTCGACCGACTCGGGCAACCAGAGCGGGGCGGTGTTTGATCTGGCGGCAGGTAATTACACGCTGATCATCAACAGCGCATTGTCGAGCACATCAGGGACCTACAGTTTCCGCGTCAGCGATCTGTCGCAGGTGACGGCGTTGACGCCGGGGACGCTGGTGAGCGGCACGTTGAACCCGGGGAACGAGAGCGATTTGTATCGTTTCGACGCGACGGCGGGCGAGCAGTTCTACTTCGACTTCGCCAGCGTGAGCGGTCTGGGTGCCGTTCATCCCTACAATTTGTATTGGCGGTTAATCGGTCCGAATCAAACGATCTTTGGGCCGACCGAGGTGCGTGATCCGGCTCAGTGGGGGAGTGCTACGTTTGCCAATGCGGACGTGGGTCCGATCACGTTGCCGTCGACCGGGTCGTACACGTTGATCGTGGAAGGCATGGTTGATCGAAGTGCGGCGGCGAATTACAGCATCAACGTCATTCCGGCCACGAGCAGCGCCGCCATCGTGATCTCCGGTTTGGGCTCAACGCCAGGTCCCGATCTGGTCGTTCGCAATCTTTCCGTCACTCCGGTCAGTGGATCGCTTCAATCCGGCACTCAAGTTTTAGTGACGTGGGATGTCTTCAATGCGGGAACGTTGCCTGCGTCAAACGTGTGGCAGGATCGCTTGGTCGTGCGCAATATTTCGCGCAACAACCAGATCATCGGCACGTTGCTGGTCGATTACGCCGATTTCGGTTCGACTCCGCTTCAAGCAGGCGAAACCCGAACTCGCCAAGCATCGGTTAATTTGCCGGCTGGTAACAACGGAGCGGGCAATCTGTCGTTCCAGGTCATCACGGATGTGGCCAACACCGTTACGGAACAATCGCCTGATGGTCAGGCGGAATTCAACAATAGTTCGCAGATTACGGTTGCGTCGCAGCTTGCGGCATATCCCGATCTGCAAGTCGCCGTGTCGTCGGTTGACCCGGGAACGGGTTGGGCGCCTGGCAGCAACGTGACTGTGCATTGGCGTGTCACCAATGCGGGCAATGCGGCCATTACTGCAGCGTGGACCGACGCTCTCAGCATTCGCAACATCACCACGGGGCAAATCATTGCCACGGCGAATTTAGTCTACAACCCCGTCACCAGCGGACAGTTGCCGGCAGGCGGCACTTTAGATCGCGCGTTCAATATCGTTTGGCCGAACGGCGCGAATGCGACGGGCCAATTCGAGTTTGCAATCACGACCGATGCGGCGAACCAGTTGTTCGAGAACAACTCGGGCGATACCGCCGAATCGAACAATCGTGCAGTGCTCACGGTTAATTCCGGACCCGACTTGACGGTGAAGAATCTGCGTTTGGATCAAAGCGCCGCCCAAGCCGGCGGCCTCGTCACCGTACTTTGGGAAGACTGGAACGACGGCGTCGCGCCGACGGTAGGTGCATTCAGCGATCGCATCATCGTAGTGAACACGACGCTCAATCAAACCTTGCTTACGACGAGCTTGGCATACGATCCCGCGCAGTCTGGAAACGGCGCTATTGAGTCGGGCCAGTTCAGAGCAAGAGGATTTACCTTCCGTTTGCCGGACGGACAGCAGGGCGCGGGAACGATCGAAATCCGCATTACCGCGGATCAGAGCGCCGCGGGCGTGGGTGCGTTGTATGAAACTAACGCAAGCGGAACCGCTGAGCAGAACAATACGACGACGACGCAAGTCACTTCCGCGCTCAAGTCCTATCCTGATTTGCAAGTGATGGGCGTAACTATGCCCAGCGCGGCAATTTCCGGTCAGCCGCTGACCTTGTCGTGGACGGTGAAGAATGCGGGTCTCGCAGAGTCCTCGCTGTCGTGGAACGATCAAGTTGTCCTATCGGTCGATGCAACGCTCGGCAACAGCGACGACGTTCTTCTCGGCACCGTTCGACACAACGGCAGTCTTGCCGCAGGCGCTTCGTATACGCAGGGCGGCACATTCGGATTGCCGCCGCGCCTCGAGGGCGGCTATTCGATTTTCGTCCGGGCCGACAGCGGTGTCGAAGTCCTTGAACCGGATACGCGCGCGAACAACGTAAGCGCGGCGCAACCCATTGCGCTAACGACTCTTGCGGCGGATTTGACTGTCGAAGCCGTCAGCGTGCCGGGGACAGCTCAAGGCAATGATCAAATCAATGTCACCTGGAGAGTGCGAAATACCGGCAGCATTGCTACGGATGTCGCGCTTTGGAACGATCGGATCGTGCTATCCAGAGATGGAATCATCGACAACGGCGATATCGTCTTGGCGGATGCGATTCCTCATAGCGGGGCCCTCAACGTTGGCGATAGTTACACCGCGAATTACGCGACCCAACTACCGATCGACGCACAGGGCGACTACTATGTGCTGATCAAGACCGATACCCTTGGCGTGGTTTTCGAACGTGGCCAGACAGCCAACAACGTCGGCGTCAGCATTGGGCTCTTGCACGTCAATTTATTGCCGGTCGCCGATTTACAAGTCGCGAACGTCGTTGGCCCAGCCGCGGCCGTGCCCGGCGATGCAATTATCGTTTCCTACGACTCTGTCAATGCAGGTCAAGCCGCCGCTCGCGCTCCTTGGACGGACGTTATTTATTTGGATACGGGTTCCACCCTCATTCAGGTAGGGACGCTGACGGTGACGCAGGATCTTCCTGTCGGTGCGACTGTCTCGCGCAGTGCGTCGTTTACGTTGCCAAGTTCCTTCAATAGCGAAGGCACGTTCCGTTGGGTAGTGAAGACGGATAGCGGTAACTCGGTATATGAGCGCTCAAACGAGGGCAATAACCAGACAAGTGCCGCCACTACCGTCGCCGTCGCTCGACCCGATTTGACCGTTGCGCAGGTGACCGGTCCCGTCACCGCGAATTCCGGCGACACCATTCATGTCGCATGGCGCGTAACGAACATTGGCGGCCGCGCCAGCGGAAGCTGGACCGATCGCATCGTGTTGTCGAGAGACTCCACGGTCGGCAATGCCGACGATGTGGTGCTGGCGCTCGCCAATCGCACCGGCCCGTTGAACGCCGGTGATAGTTATGATGCTGCAGTCGACGTGGCGCTGCCACTCGGAAGCTCCGGCGCATACACCGTTTTCGTAGTGACCAACTACACCGGCTCGCAGAGCGAACGCAGCTCATCGAATAACACCGGAAGCGCCTCGCTCACGGCCGCACTGTCGCCGTACGCTGATTTAACGGTGACCAACGTGACTGCACCTGCGTTGACCGTTGACGATCCGGCGCGCATCAATGTGGGTTGGACGGTAGCGAACCAAGGCACCGGCGCAGGCCGGACGTCGAGCTGGACGGATCGAGTCGTTCTTTCCACGGACGGCGTGCTCGGGAACGGCGACGACATTGTCGTTGGCAATTTCGTGCATGCCGGCGCGCTTGCGCAAGGCGAGAGCTACACGCGCAACGAAAGCATCTTGTTGCCCGCCGCGCTGACGGGGCGCTTCCAGTTGTTCGTCAAATCGGACGCGAACAACGAGGTCTTCGAGAACAATTTCGAAGCGAACAATGCGACCGCAGCAGGCAACGCGATTGATGTAATACCGACGCCATACGCGGATTTGACGGTAACAAGCCTGGTGACTTCCGGGACGCCGCTGAGCGGTCAGCCGCTGCGCGTGAACTGGACGGTGCTCAATCAAGGCATCGGCGTGACCAGCACGGATAGTTGGACGGATTCCGTCTATCTCACGTCGAATGCCGACGGGTCCGGCGGCACGTTCCTGGGTAACTTCACGCACGTCGGCCGCATCGGCGCGGGCATCTCCTACGATCGTTCCGTCGACGTCGTGCTGCCCAACGGTATTTCGGGCAACTACTACATCGTCGTCAGAACGAGCGGGCCGTTTGAATTCATTTACACGAACAACAATCAGCGCGTGAGTGCGCCGCTCAACGTGGCGCTCTCCGATTCGCCGGACTTGATAGTCACCGACATTACCGCGCCGACGACTGCCCTCGAAGGCGACGCTATCGATATTAGTTGGACTATAAAAAACAACGGACTCGCGAGCGCGACCGGTAGTTGGGTGGATTCGATTGCGCTGCGGCGCGTCGACGACCCGACTGCGCCGCTCGTTCAGCTGGCTCAGTTCTCGTATGACAAAGGTCTGGCCCCGGGCATCACCTATACGCGCACGGAACGATTTGTCATTCCGTCGAAGTTGCAGGGCGTCTATCAAGTTGTCGTGAGCACCAACGTTGGGTCGCGTATCTATGAGTTCGGCGCGGCAGCAACCAACAATTCCAAGGCCGACGATCAAATATTGAGCGTGGGCCTCAAGGATCGTCCGGATCTGCAAGTTTCCGGCTTTACGGTTCCGGCGCATGTCTCGGCAGGAGGCACTGCGGCGATTCAATTCACCGTCATAAACCAAGGTGCGGTGGCGGCCGGCGGGCAGTGGAAAGACAATGTCTATTTGTCGCTCGACGCCAAGTATTCGCCGGACGACATACTCGTCGGCAGTTACAGCAACGGAGCGGCGCTCGATCCGGGAGAGGAATACAGCACGGTATCTGACAGCGTGAATGTTCCAATTCGATTTGCCGGTGACGCCTACTTGATCGCTGTTCCGGATGGTTACGGCAATGTCGATGAATATCCGAACGACGCCAACAATGCTCGCGCCGCTCACTTCTATGTGGATCCGGTTCCGCTGTCCGATCTCGCGACCGGCGGCGTTGTCGCTCCCACGCAAGCGGTTCACGGCGCGCAAATCGAAGTGCGCTACACCGTGGCCAACAAGGGTTCAGCGCCAACGAATGTAACGAGCTGGACCGATACGATTTGGCTGACAAGGGATCGCACGCGACCGAACGCCGGCAAGGGCGACATCAAGCTGGCCACGTATACACACGATGGCCGTTTGGCCGTCAACGAAAGTTATGAGCGTGTCGTGAACGTTTCATTGCCCGATAACCTGGAAACGGGCACGTATTACATCACCGCTTGGTCGGACAGCTACGATGCCGTTTATGAGACGACGTTGGCGACCAACATCAATCCCGACGATCCGAACGAATTCGACAACAATAACTACAAGGCGCGATCGATTCAGATTCTAGGCAGGGACAAGCCAGATCTCGAAGTAACGAGCGTCGATGCAGCCGATGTTCAAGCCGGTCAACCGTATGTCGTGCGTTATACGGTTACGAATCGCGGCGAACGGACTGACGGAACTTGGTATGACGCAGTTTGGATTTCCAGTACTCCAAGTCCCATCGATCCCGGAAATCAGCGCTGGTATCTCGGAACCATCAAGCACACCGGCGGGCTCGACCAAGGGCAGAGCTACAGCGTCGAGCAGACATTCAATCTCGCGCCTTCGGTTCAAGGCAGCTATGTCATCGTTCGAACCGACACGGGAAGTTACGGCGAGGGGATTTTCGGCTCTCCCAACGGGGAACTGATCGAATCCAACGAGGCGAACAACCAGGGCAAAGACGCGTCGCTCGTTACGCGCGCCGTAAGCGATCTGCGCGTGACCGACGTGCAATCGTCGTTGCCGTCAGTATTTTCCGGTGAGAAGACGCGGATCACTTGGACGGCGCGCAATGACGGCGCGGCGGTATGGTCCGGGACGCAGTATTGGCTGGATGCGATCTGGATTTCGAAAGATCCCACGTTCAATCCGAATCGTTCCGCGTATCTCGGCGCTAAGGCTCACAGCAACGCCGCGGGGCTCGGCACCGGCGGTACGTACACCGAAAGTCTCGATGTCGCGGTGCCGGCGGGTTACGACGGCGACTACTACGTCTATGTGATCACCGACGCCGAGTCCTATTACAAGTTGGCCGCAGAGCGCGAGGAATCGCCGCCTTACAACGACAGCGCGAGAACGCTCTACACGCACAGTGTGTTTGAGGACTTGCGCCGCGACAACAATATCGGGCAGGGCAACGTCCACATCACTTACCGCGAAGCGGACTTGCAGATCACGAACTTGACCATCTCGAATCCAACGCCGAGCTCCGGCGAAACGATTCAAGTCACGTACACGGTCACCAACTTGGGTACGCGTGCGACGCGCGTGGCCGAATGGACGGATTTCCTGTTCCTGTCGCGCGATGCGTCGTTCGACACGACCGATCGCCCGTTGGCCAGCTCCGGACACTATTCCGCCGACGGCGTTTTGGAGGCAGGCGCGAGTTATACGCGCACCGTGAACGTGCGCTTGCCGGATTCGATCGAGGGCAGCTATTACCTGCTGCTTAAGACCGACAACGAGTTTTACGCGGTTGCCAACACCGGGCCCGGCGATGCAGGCGGGCAAGTGTATACGTGGATGGGTACGCCCGGAGGCGCTGTTCAGGAATTCAAAGACGAAGGGAACAATCTGCTTGCGCGCGCACTGCCGATTTCGCTCGCGCCCGCGCCCGATCTGCAAGTGACGGCGCTGGCGATCCCGCAACATGGGAAGGTCGGTCAGTACATCGATCTTTCGTATACCGTCAAGAACGAAGGAACCGGGAATACTCCGTCGGATCAAGGGAAGTGGGAAGATCTTGTCTATCTCTCCCGCGATCGCGTGCTCGATTTGAACGCGGATCGGTATATCGGGCGCTTCGAACACACGGGTGGATTGGCTGTCGGCAATAGCTACACGATCAATACGCAGATTCGTTTGCCCATTGATCTAACCGGACCGTACTACGTCTTCGTGGTGACGGATCCCTCGAAGAGCTACGAGCCGCGCGGCAAAGTATTCGAGCTCGATAAGGAGCAGAACAATTCCACGGCGAGCGTACAGCCGCTTTTGATCGAGTTGCCGCCGCCGGCGGATCTCGTTGTGTCGTCGGTGACGGCCCCGTCGACGGCGGACGTGGGTGCGAACTTAACGTTATCGTGGACGGTGACGAACTCATCGAGTTCGCCGGCGAACGGATCGTGGACCGACGCGGTGTACCTGTCGAGCGACAACGCGTGGGACGTGGGCGACCGATTGCTCGGCAAAGTGGCGCATACGGGAACGCTCGCGTCGGGCGCGAACTATTCTGCGTCGCTCACCGCGCTTATTCCGCCTGCCAAGGGCGGCCAGTATCGGATTATCGTGCGGCCGGACATTTACAACGATGTATACGAAGGACAGTTCGAGGCCAACAACAAGACGCCTTCGGCCAGCGTCGTTAACATCGATGTGCCGGAAGTGCATATCGACGTACCGCAGGATCTGACGCTGAGCACCGGTCAGAGCAAGGTGTACCGGGTCGTCGTTGCCGCGAACCAAACCTTGCGCGTGCGGCTCTTCGGTTCGGACAGCAATGCGGCGAACGAAGTGTTCCTGCGTTACGGCGACGTTCCGGATGGCTATGTATTCGATGCGGCATACCAGAATCCGTTGCGCGCGGACCAAACGGCGATTATTCCCACGACGCAACCGGGCACGTACTACATTTTGGTTCGGGGACAGAGCGAACCGCAGGCCAATACGCCGACCCGGCTCGTGGTCGATCTATTGCCGATGGCGATCACGAACGTGTCGTCGGACCAAGGCGGCGACGGCCGCTGGGTGACGGTCAACATCGAAGGCGCGCGCTTCGACCAGAACGCGATCGTGAAGCTGATCCGTCCTGGCGTTCAAGAGTTTGAGCCCGTCAACTACGCGGTGCTCGACTCGACGCACATCAAGGCGATCTTCGACCTTCGCGATGCGCCGCATGGGCTTTACGACGTTAAAGTCATTAATTCGAACGGCGAGTCAGTGACCGAAGCGTACCGTTACCTCATCGAGCAAGCGATGGAAGCGGACGTGACGATCGGTGTGGGCGGACCGCGTGTGCTGGCCGCCGGCGACCTCGGAACCTATGGCGTTGCGCTGCAGAGCTTGACCAACGTCGATACGCCGTACGTACGCTTTGACTATGGCGTGCCCGAAATGGGCTACAACAAGGATGTCTTCAAGCTGCCGTTCCTGACATTCTCGACAAACCTTTCCGGACAACCGGACAACAACCAGCGCACGGACGTTGCATGGGCAAGTCTCGACTCTGACGTAAATACGAGCGGGCAGATTTTGGCGCCGGGCTACGCATTCGATGTCGAGAACGCGGGGTACGTCGGGCTCTCGTTCAATGTGCAGACCTATCCCGGACTAAAAGCGCTCATCGAGCAAAATTTCGAGCTTTTCCGCACGCAGATCTATGCAGCGCGTCCGGACTGGGCTGCGAAGGGGCTGCTCGACAACGGCCCGCAGGACCTCGACAAGATCGAGGCCGGCTTGGCGCATCGCTTCCTGAATCCGGATCCGAATGCCGGCCATCCAGGCGAGACGATTCCCAATGCGCACGAATCGCTGGCCATTCCGTTCCGCTTCAATGTCGTTGCGACGGCGACGCCGATGACGCGCGCCGAATTCATCGCGCAACAAAAGGCAGAGGCGGAGAAATTACGGCAGCGCATTTTGACGGATACGACGGCGAAGCCGGCGCTGCAAGTGCTGGCCGCCGATGCCGATGCATGGTCGGATGCCTACATCGCGGCGTTGGAACAGGCGGGAATGATCCGTCCCGACGATCAAGCTCCGCCCGTGCGCGAACATCCCAAGGTGATGAGCCTCGTGAGTACGCTGGCGACCGGCATATTGGTCGGCCCTGTGGGAAGCGAATATCAAACGCAAGCGGATCTGCTTGCGTTCTTCGGCAAAGTACATTCGTGGTACGGGGATAAACCAGGAACGCTTGCGCCCATCGATCACGTGGAGTTGCGCGAAGAGACCAGCGAGGACTTCTTCACCACCGAGAGTCCGGTGCCGAAGTTGCCGACGTTGGCCGATTACGATCAGCGGCTCTCGCACGCAACGCATTTCCTGACGTTCAATGCTTATACGGCGTTGATTGCGTCGGACCTGCCGTCGGCGGACGCCATCAGCGAGCTGTCGCCCTTCGAACTGTCGCGTTACCTGCAGGAAGTCGCGAGCCAGGGCAAGCAAGCATCGATCATCGGTCCGCAAGCCTATGGGGCAAGTCAGTTCTTGCCCACGGGTTATGCGATGCCGTACACGATCAAGTTCAGTAATGCCGACGATGCCAACGCAGCAGTGGCCGAAGTTCGCATCGTGACTCCGCTCGATTCGGATCTGGACTATCGCAGCTTCCGCTTGGGCGATTTGAAGATCGGCGATATCAACGTGCACATTCCGACAGGACGCACGACTTTCCAAGGCGACTTTAACTTTGTCGCGAGCAAGGGCTTCATCTTGCGTGTGTCGGTGGGCATCGACCCGCAATCGGCGACGGCGACGTGGCTGTTGCAGGCGATCGATCCGGAAACGGGTGAAGTCATCCAGGATCGCAGTAAGGGATTGCTCGTTCCCGGAGCGGAAGGCAGCGTGAGTTACACCGTGGTGCCGCTGGCCGAGGCAGTTTCAGGCGCAGCGATCTCGGCATCGGCGCGGGTGATTTATAACACCCAAGCACCGATCGACACCGCGACGATTACGCAAACGCTGGATGCCGCCGCGCCGACGACCACCTTGACGGTGAGCCGTCTAACGAATAGCAACAACTACGAAGTAAGTTGGGACGCGAAGGACGATGCCGGCGGATCGGGAGTCCAATACGTCACGGTGTATGTCGCTAAAGACGGCGGCGATTTCCGGATCTGGCTCAAGCAGACGACGGACAAGAGCGGCGTCTATGAAGGCGAGGCAGGACATAAATATGAGTTCTTGGCGATTGCGACGGACAACGCGGGAAATCGCGAGCGGCCTCCTTTAGGCGTTGCGGCGCCCGACGACGGCACCCAAGTGAATTTGGGACAGCTGGCGACCGTGCAGACGACGGTGGACAACACACCGCCGCCGGCGCCGGCAGCGACACCGTCGACGAATCCGTTATTTGTTGCGGCGAAGAGCGGCGTACCCGCGGTGCAACCGCTCACGCATGCGCCGGAATTTGACACGGTATTGAACCCGTTCTCGATGCAGTCGTTCGCCACGGGATTCGCGAACAGCGGCGCCGACATCGGCGCACTGGGGATCTTGGAGTTGCCGAGCGGCGAAGTGCTCGTCAGCGGCGGTCAAAATCGCGGCTGGATATACAAGTTCGACGCGAAAGGCGGATCGGTAGGCACTGCGTGGAGCGAACTCGACGAACCGATCTTCAACATGGCGCTCGACAATGCGGGACAGCTCTGGGCGACGACCGGTGGCGGCGCGCTCTTGTTGCTCGACTCGTTGACCGGCGTTGTCTTGCGACGATTCGGCGACAGCATCACGCAAGCCATTGCATTGAACACGACGTCCGGATTGTTCTATGTGTCCTCCGGCAACGGCATCGAAACGTTCAATCCGTCGACCGGTGAGTTCAAGCACTTCAGCGACGTACGCGTCGACGATCTGCAATTCTCGCCGCAAGGCGAACTCTGGGGCACGAGCTGGCCGGATCGCGGCACCGTCTTCAAATTCGACACACACGGACGTGCGACGCCAATGCTGAAGTTCGATGGCAAGGTCGATTCAATCGCATTCGGCAGGAACGGCACGCGTCTCGAAGGTTTGCTTTTCGTGTCGACGAACTTGCCGAACGGCAAGTCTAAAGGCGCCACGCTCGAGATGGTGGACGTGGCGACGTTGCAACGAGTGACGCTCGCGAAGGGCGGCACGCGCGGCGAAGTGCTGCGCGCCACTGCCGACGGGCGCATTCTGGTCGCCGAGTCGCATCAAGTGGACGAACTCAGCCCGTTGCTCGCGCCGCTGGTGGCAAGTTCCACGCCCGCATCGGGCATGCTAGTCGCCCTGCCGGTGCCGACGATTTCGGTGACGTTCGATCACGACATGTACGTGGGCACGGCGAGCGAAGCCGCCTCGGTCATCAATACGGCCAATTATCAATTGGTGGGTGTTGCTGGCGTCAATGGTGTCGTCAAAGCCGTTCACTACGATGCGACCTCTCGCACCGCGACGCTCGAGTACGATCCGTTAGTCGCCGATGACTATCAATTGCGAGTCAACGCCGCGATCAAGAGCACGCAAGGCATTGCGATGGGTTCGTCATATACGGCGAACTTCACGACGTTGCTGGACTACAGCGATGCGGTGACCATCAAGTTCTCCGGCACGCGTTCGGACCGACTGAACAACACGCTCTCGTACGATCTGCAAATTACCAACACCGGCGTGAGCGATCTGCTCACGCCGCTCACGTTGGTACTCGATCCCGCGCAGTATTTCACGGGCTCACCCGCCGGTGCGTTCAACACCTCAAGCGACGGCTTGTGGCTCATTGACCTCTCTGGCGCAGTGAGTGGCGGACGCTTACGGGTGGGCGAATCGACCACCGTCAGCACCGTCACGCTCAACGTATTGCCGGGCCAACGCCCGCAGGTGGGTCATGGCATCTTTGCCGTGCCGTATCCCAATACGCCACCGGTGATTGACTCCACGCCGGTCACGGCGGCGACCGCCGGCACGGCCTACAACTATCAATTGACCGCCCATGATCCGGACGGTGTGGGCCTCTCCTATATATTAATGAGTGGCCCTGAAGGCATGACCCTGAATGGCACGGGCCTGCTGAGCTGGGCGCCGACGGCACAAAGCGCGGCAATGACCACCGTAGTCCTGCGCGTATACGACACGCGCGGCGGGTATGCTACGCAAGCCTTCGGTATCGATGTCGCCGGTGGCAATCGCGCGCCCGTGATTGCCAATCCGCAAGCGATATACACCCTTAAAGAGAATGAAACGCTCGAAGTGGGTTTGTTCGCCCTCGATCCGGACGGCGATGTACTCACGCAGTGGGCGGATCAGTTGCCGCCCGGGGCGAGCTTTGATCCGTACAACAACGTGCTCACCTGGACACCCGGCTTCAGCCAAGCCGGTATTTACAACGGCATCACCTTGGGGGTGAGCGATGGCGTGAACACGTTGACGCGCACGTTCACTATCACCGTCGAACCCGCCAACTCAGCGCCGACACTAAAACCCGTCGCGAATCACACGTTGAGCGAAGGCGATTCGCTGACGTTCCGCTTGCAGGCGAGCGACTATGAGGGCGACAAGCTCACGTACTTCAGCCCGATCCTGCCGGGCGGCGCCTATCTCGATCCAAACACCGGTGTGTTCACGTGGACGCCTGGGTATGCACAGGCCGGCACGTACGACGTGACGTTGGGTGTGACCGACGGCACTTCCGTTACGAAAGTGAAGACCACCTTCACCGTGACCAACGCCAACGGCGCACCGGTCTTCGATGACATCGGTGCCTGGGACATCGTTGAAGGTCAACCACTCCAAGTCCAAGTGTTTGCGTTTGACCCGGATAATCCGGACTTCATCCCACGCATTCGCGGCCAAGGCGGCGCATTAAGCGAACAGGAAGGATCAAATCCGACCGTGACCTACTCGGTCACGGGCTTGCCGACGGGCGCCACCTTTGATGCCGACACCTTGCTGCTCAATTGGATACCGGGTGCCACACAGGCGGGTAACTATCTCATCACCGTGACGGCCACCGACAATGGCAATGGCTTAACGCCGCTCAGCACCACCACCACCATTCCGATCGTGGTGCGCAATGCGAATCGCTCGCCGATCGTGCCTGAGATCACCAATCAATTTGTGGATCGCGGCAGCGTGCTCGATCTGCCGGTGACGGTGGTGGATCCCGACGGTAATCCGCTCACGCTCACGGCCACAAGCTTGCCACGCTTTGCCACGTTTACTGATAACGGCAATGGCACGGGCGTATTCCACTTTGCGCCGGGCGCGGATGATCGTGGCGACTACACCGTTTCGTTGATTGCCACCGATAACGGCGATGGCGAAGGCACCAGTGCCGTGGTCAGTAGCGCACGGACTTTCATTGTCACGGCGCGCGCACCGAGCGAAGCACCGCATCTTGATTGGGTAGGCAATGTGGTCGCCGTGGTGGGTCAGCCGCTGACGCTCACCTTAACGGCACACGATCTCGATCAAGATCCACTGACGTTTGCGGCCACCAACGTAGGCGGTCTGCCCACGGGCGCCACGCTCACGCCGGGCGTCATTTACGGCACGGCGATCCTGACCTGGACGCCGAGTGCATCGGACATCGGTACCCGCAGCATCACGATTAGGGTATCCGACAACGGCAACAACGGTGCCGGCGTCGTGGCCTCCGACAGCCGCACGTTCAACCTCATCGTGCGCAGCGTCAATCAATCGCCCATTCTCGCGCCGATTGGTACGCGTACGTTGACGGAAGGCCAAGCCTTCGAACTGCATTTGAATGCCGTCGATCCCGATGGCGACATGCTCACCTATCGCGCGATGAATCTACCTGCCGGCGCGAAGCTCAATACGCAAACGGGTGTGTTCAGCTGGACACCGCACTTGTTCCAAGCCGGTGATTACACGGTGACCTTCGAGGCCACCGACGGTAATGTCACCACGAGCGAGACGGTAAAACTCACGGTTCAAAACGTGAACCAAACGCCGATCCTCACCTACCTGCCACGGCAATCGACGCGCGAAGGCGCAACGCTCGGCTTCACCCTCCTTGGGGGCGATCCGGATGGCGATGCGATTACCTACAGCGTCGTGACGGGGTTACCGACCGGTGCGTTCTTCGATGCGCAAAGCGGCTACTTTGAGTGGACACCGACGTTTGAACAGGCCGGTGATTACACCGTGCAGTTCGGTATTGCGGACGTGCATGGTGCGAGCGCCACACGCAGCGTCGTGGTACGCGTCACCAACGTGAATCGTGCGCCGACACTCACGCTGCAAAACCATGCCGTGCTCATGGGCGATACCTTGCAGTTCGTCGTGCAAGGCGCGGACCTGGATAACGGCACGACGCTGACTTACAGCGCACTCGACTTGCCACCAGGCGCCGCACTCAATGCCGCCAGCGGTGCATTCAGCTGGACACCCTCGCCGGGTCAAGCAGGCGATCATCTCGTGCGGGTGCAAGTCAGCGATGGCACCACCACCACGATGAAGCCGCTCGTGCTGCGTGTACTCACGCAAGCACAAGCACCCTCAGTCACGATCGAAACCACGCCAAGCTTCCCGGCACTGCCGGGACAAAACGTGGTCATCCACGTGCTCGCCAGCTCGTTCTCGAACATCACGAACACCACGCTCACCGTCAACGGCCAAGCCATGACACTCGATGCGTTTGGTCGCGCCACGGTGACCTCCACCGCACCGGGCAAGATTGAACTTGTTGCGACGGCGACGGATGCCGACGGCTTTGTCGGTACCACGACGTCCACACTCAAAATCCGTGACCCGAACGACAAGA
>CAZQYC010000064.1:16358-22105 GCA_964597495.1 uncultured Steroidobacteraceae bacterium
GGCTTTGTCGGTACCACGACGTCCACACTCAAAATCCGTGACCCGAACGACAAGACCGCCCCGCACGTGGCATTCGATGTCGCCACGGCGTACGCGGTGCTCACTGCGCCGACGCAACTCCGTGGCAGCGTCAGCGACACCAATCTCGACACCTGGACACTCGCCATTGCCCGTCAAGGGAGCGACCAGTTCATCGAGCTCGCCAACGGCACCGGACCCCTCACTGGCGTGCTGGCCTCGCTCGACACCAATGCGTGGAGCAACGGCGTGTATCGCCTGCGTCTCACGGCAAGCGACATCGCCGGTCGTGTCGGCAGCATCGAAACCACGCTGCAAATTGCCTCTGAGCAGAAAGAAGCGCAGTACCTGCGTCGCGAGACGGACTTCACGTTCAACTTAGGTGGCCACACCTTCGCGATGACGCGCGAGTACGACTCGCTCAATCGCGCCCAAGACGGCTCCTTCGGCTTTGGCTGGCGCCTGCCGATTCAAGACTTCCGCTTGGAAAGCGATTTAGCGATCGCGAGCAAAGACGGTGTCGGCAGCACTCTGCCGTATCGCGACGGCACCCGCATTTACGCAACGCTCCCCGACGGTCAACGCGTCACGTTCGTGTTCAAGCCCACCGTGCATCAAATCAATGGGCTCACTTATTACCTGCCCGCGTGGCAAGCCGAAGGCAACACCCCCTGGACACTCACGAGCGAGACCACGCACCTGCAACGCGTCGGCGATCGGTTCTACGACATCGTCACGGGTCAACCCTATAACCCGCAGCGGGTCGGCTCGGGCGCGCAGTTCACGCTCACCGCTACCGACGGCACCGCGTACGCCATCGACTTCAATACCGGCGTCACGCAAGTGCGTTTCAGCGATGGGGTGCGTTGGCGTGTCAGTGACTCGGGCATCGTGGCGCAGAACGGCGATCGCGTGAGCTTCATCACCAACGATCAAGGGCGCATCGAGCGAATCGTGCTCTCCGATGGCCGTCACTTCGTCTACTCCTTCGACCCGGCGGGTAACCTCTCGTACGTGCGTGATCTCTCTCAAGCGCAATCGACACGCTATGGATACGAGCCTGTCGACGCCCACCGGCTCACCTTAGTCACAGGCGATATCGGCGAAGGCGGCAGCCGCATCGACTACAGCGGTACGCCAAGCGCCACCGCGTTGACCGCGGACTTGGGCGCGGCGAGCAACTATCTCACGCGCACATTTAACGGCACGCTCAGTGCCGGCACGACGCAAAGCTACAGCGTGGCGATCCGTCCAAGCGAAGTGCAGTCGAGCGCTACGGGAGCGGTGTATCTTGGCGTCGTCGTGCAAGCCACCAGCGGTAGCTCGCTCACGCCGGCCCTTCCAACCATCGCGGGTCTCACTGCGGTCGCCAGTCGCACCGCTGGCAATCAAGCCTTTGCGCTGTTCCGCATCACCCAAGCGGGACTTGCTCAATTACAACTGAGTGGCATCGACAGCACTACCGCGGGTGCCTACACGCTATCGATGTTCGTCGCGGGCGATGCGAATCGTGACGGGCTCGTCGATGGAAACGACTCAGCAGCACTGACCGCCGCGATGGGCCGTTCAACGGGCGACGCCGGTTACAACGCCAACATCGATTTCAACCGTGACGGCACGATCAACAACGTCGATCGTCAGTTGCTCGCAGCCAACTATGGGTATCGCGCCAATCAAGCACCGGTGGTGGTTGCCTCGACCGCCAAGACCCACGTCGATCTCGACGTCAACGTCGCCGTGCAATCGTTCATCCAAGATCAAGAAGGCGACCGCACCTACTACCGCGTCGTCGGCGCCACCCACGGCACCGCCTCGATCAGCGGCGATGGTCAAGCCGTCATCTTCAAACCCGAAGCGGGCTACACCGGTAACGCGACGTTCCAAATCATCGCGGATGATGGGTATGCACAGTCTGCAGTCGCAGATGTCACCGTCACCATCAGTGATGCGAAGTTGGTGAAGATCAATCTCCAGCGTTTTCCCGGTCTGGCACGAGGCGCAACGCAGTCGCTAGTTGCGGTCGGCAATTTCGAGGACGAGTCGAATGTGCTTTTGATTGGTGACTATCTGACCTTTAGTTCTTCCGATCCTACAGTCGCAAGTATAGATTCCGTTGGGCATGTAATGGGCGTGGGCGTCGGTTCTGCCACGTTGTCGGCCACTGCTCATGGCATCACTGCAGTTAACGCAATAGCTGTGGACTCGCGTACTCCAAAGCCGATGCTCGACAGAAACGGCTTCGAAGTTGATGTGTATCCACTCGCGATTACGCTGCCTGTCAGCGGACAGCGTCAATTGAAAGTAATGATGCCGGATCACACGTACATTACTCTTGGCTCTGCAGGCACGATGTACTACATCAGTAATCCCGCTATCGCGGAGATATCAGTCGATGGATTGATTAGAGCGCATGCAGTTGGGAACGCCACTATTAGTGTCATTCACGGCGGACTGCAGCACGATATCGAGCTAATCGTGCGGAATCCTATCGTTGGCAGCACTGTTGTATCCGCGGATGCTGGCGCAATGGTTCAGGACATCAACGGTAATCTTCTAATGGTGGCGCCGGGCGCGCTGCCGGTGGGAACGGCCGTGTCAATCAATTCTGTTGCATTGACGAGCGTTGGTATCGCACTGCCGAGTGTCGACACCCTCGATTCATTGGGGGCGTTCCGAATCAACACCGATGGGATCAATTCGGCGTTGCCGCTGCAACTTGCCGTCCACGTGAGTGGCCCGATTGATTCGGACACGGGTTTACCGGCAACGCTCGCTGCAGGGACGAAGGTCAATTTCTGGCGAAAGGGAACAATTCAGGATGTGGATGGCACGACCCACGATACGTGGTGGCTCGTTGACAATGGCGTCGTTGGCGACGATGGCATTGCGAGGACATCGAGTCCGCCATACTCGGGCATATCCGGTGGTAACGGCGTGTTCGTCGTAACGAAGAGCAAGGTGACAAACGACGACACTGGTGAAATTCGAGTGTCGGGCGCGGTGCTCAATTTCAATGCAATCTGGGCGCAAACCGCGATGATTGCGATGGCCCCGTCTCCATACATGGCGCTGGATGCAATCGGGATCTTCGCGTCCCTCGCAGCACCGGTGTCGGCAATAGGGTATACGCTGGTTGGCTCGTATAAGCGACCGCTTACGCAAAGTGATTTGCAGCCAGAAACAATCGTCCGTACGTTTCCGTCCGTACCGACAATATCGGTTTACCAGCCGCAAATTACGTCTGTTCAGTTTGATCCGACAACGCGAAAGCTTACCGTGACGGGTGAGCACTTCATCCCGCCGGAGCAATTTAGCCACCTTTTCCAACTACGGGTTTGGTTAACACCTCGTGGCGAACAAATCGTTCTGCCGACGGACACGGGAACCACACCAGATCGAGGACTAATTTGGCAAGGATTCGAATCGGAAACTCTTTCCGACACGACATTAGTGATCACCGTACCAGTGGGTGTCTCACTTTCGATGCACGATATCTATGTGGAGCGGATTGCTAAGGAATGGGCCGCCGACGGAGTAGCTCTTACCGGAAAACCCGTCGATAGCAATCCAGTAGAAGCCTGGTCGCTAGGTACAAAGAACACGCTTATCACGACAGCACATTCAATAAATGTCTTTGCCGCCAATTCGATTCGTGACCTGGGGCTATTGAAGGAAGTGGATGTTAATGAGCGCGGCGACGCTTTGAATCTCTACGGGCGTTATGGGGAACAGATCGCTTTCAGCAATGATGGCACGCTAGCGTTTATTGCGGGTCGCGGTGGCAATATCTACGTGTATGACACCCAAACTCTCTCGGTGGAATACACGCTCCATATACCTAATGGTAGTTCGGAGTTGACCAGCGTTGCGGTGTTGGATAACTGGCTATATGCGACCGAGGGTAATGCCTATGGACGCACTGGTGGTCGCCTAATCAGGATCAATATAAATCAAGTTGACGCCGACTACCTTCAGGAGATTCAAGTAGTCAATCTAAATGTCGAAGCGCCGTATGGGTTCTTAGATATGGCTATCAATAACGGTAGCTACTTGGCGCTCACTGCACCGTTTAGTCCGGCAACAATATCCAATAACTCTAAAGCCGATCGAGGAAATGTCTATGTACTCGACCTCGGAGAGATCGATAGAACAGGTCAGATCGAAGGCGACGCGCTCGTAACGATAGATAGCAGTAAATTCCCAAGCACCGATGATGGGCGAGTACCTCAATATATTTCCAGTGGAGAAGGTGATGGTGAATTCTTGCTGTCAAGCGCCAAAGATCCACAATCCGGCGTGATGGGGATCAAAGTCGCGGTGGACAACCGCGGCAAACTAACGGGCGAAGTGTCAGGCACAAATCCGGATCTCACGCCCAGGAACTCTGATTCGTACTGGCTCAGAAAGCGGTTCCAGCAAAACATCCAGAGAGCGGCAGGTAATGTCGTCGTTGAATATACCGATCTGAGAACGAATACCACTAAAGAGTACGCAATCGTTGCGGACTACAATTTTATATTCAACGATGTGCACTTTAACTCAGACGACAATTTTGGCTATGGAAAGCAGATCGGTGGCAAGCTCGGTGTTATTGAGGATCCATTTGGTAAGTTGGGTGCACCGCGATATCTGGGTGCTACAACGCCGATTGTCGGCGGCGCAATTGACCATTTATCGCTCGGTGCAGATGGAAAGCTCTACGCCGATGTCTTCATTGAAGAGGTAACAAGTCCACTCGGCAGCATGTATAGATCCTTGTTTGTTTGGGATGCGGCTGCGGTAATCACGGCAGCACTGAATGCTCGCGAAAACAACCAAAGACTTTCGTTGCCGTTTGATAGGCAGTACCTGCCGGACGGGAGCATGCCACAAATATCTGCAGTGACCCCTGCTCGCTACGATGGGCCTCTTGCTGGTGAAAGATTCGCGTGGATTTATGGAATTGGTGTCTATACGCCTCCTGCGAGGAGCCCACATCTGCAAGGCGTATCCACGCCAGCAGAGATTAGATCGATTGGACCAAGTGTAGGAAGCAACGGTATCGACAATAACGTCTACACGCGCTCCTTTGGCATTACGGATGCGGAAATAGATGCTGCAATCGCAAGAGGAGAGACTGGTCCGCTCTCCGCAGCATGGTATGCGGCGAAGGTTCTTGCATACGATGGCTGGAACTTCTTTACCGCAGGCTTCGTCGGTCGACAAGGCGCGCGTGAAGAGGCGTCGAACAGTGGGCAGCTAACCGATTCCCATTACTGGACGGCAACTATCAGCGATGTAATTTTCAGCGTCGCGAGCATCGCTGTTGCTGGACGAGTTGGTACGAGCGCAAGCGGTGGCGTGTGGAGTCAGGTAGGGGCTGGTGCCCTAGGTGGTGCTGCTTTTACGATTACACAGAAGGCTGGTGAAGTCGCGACCTACATTGCAACCTCAGGGCAAGTTGGAAATTCACCGTTGTCAGGAGTTTGGCTTCATGAGACGTTTGCAGAACTCGCAAACTCCACCGTCGCAGGCGCCGGCCTTGCATTTATTGGTGCGGCACTGAGTCACATTCCGAAGGGAAATCACAAGATAGTATTTTCTGCTCCCACGGAAGGTAATGCGTTGCCGTTCCGTTTGGTTGAACCAACGATATCGGCGGCTGCGGTCGAATCCAAATTACTAGGGAGCCTGGCCGATAGTACTGGCGGAAACGTGATGGCCAACTCTGGAGGTACGCTCAAAGTCAG
>CAZQYC010000065.1:0-21927 GCA_964597495.1 uncultured Steroidobacteraceae bacterium
GCCGTCAGAAACGGCCGACTCTGGCTCAATGTCACTCGCGTCGATCGAGTCGATTCACAGTATCGGCATTTAATTACGCAGCTGTATGAACGGATCGCGGCACAAGTCCCGGGCTTTACTCCGCTCGGCAGTCAAGGCACCTTGCTGATCTCGTCGCCGCACGCGCTGGTTTATTATCATGCCGACGCGCCTGCTTCTGCGCTCTGGCACATTCGCGGCCGCAAGCGTGTCTGGATTTACCCGGCGCTCGATGAACGATTCGCCAGCCGGGAATTCCTCGAAGACATCTTCGCCGGCGTGCGGCACGAGTATCTTCCCTACCGCCACGATTTCGACGCGCATGCCGTGCGATTCGATCTGGAGCCGGGGCAGTGGTTGTCGTGGTCCCAGAACGCGCCGCATCGTGTGACCAATTTGGACAGCGTCAACGTTTCGCTATCGACCGAATACTTCACGCAAGCCACGCAGCAAAGGCAGCGCGTTTACATGGCGAACCGCTTCTTCCGTACCCGTTTGCATGTGCGGCATCTCAGGACGAAGGAGAACGGCATTGTTCCGGCTGCGAAGACGCTCACGCACCGCATCGCCTATAAGCTGGGGCTGGACCGCGTGCAATATCGCTCGCACGTGGCTCAGTTGCGCGTAGATGCAGACGCGCCAAATGGCGTGATCGAGCTGGCTCAAGCGCACGGTGGCGTCATTGAGTCGATGACGCATCGTAAAGCAGCGGCTCCCATGTGAAGGTAGAGTGCTTACATACGCTCGGCGAGGTTGCGATCCTGCGTGCGCGGATCAATGCACTTAATTGCGCCAGTGTCTGCCCGGATCCCTTCTCGAGCTTCGAGTACTACGAGAGTCTTCTTAACAACGATCCGGCGTTCCGTGCGGGCGGCATGAGTTCGCTGTGGTTCTTGGCGGCTTACCTACAGGACGAACTCGTCGGCTATTTGGCGCTTAAGCGAGTCGCCTCGAAGATTTTATGGCGCCGCAGTTTTACCTTGGATTTTCTCGTCGGGCACGATACCGACCGGCCTCACGTCGTCGCCGTCGCCGGCCACTTGTCCGCCGTGATCGAGGCGTTCTATCGCTATTTGTGCGGCCGCCGCGACTGGGATCTACTGGAGCTGCAGCAACAAGCGGGGGATTCGCCGCTTTTGCGGTATCTGCAATTGAACCGCTCCGGTGGTTCGATGTGCAGCTTACGGGACGGTGTCTGGATCAAGAGCTGGCCGACGATGCAGAACCATACCATCCCGCTGCGCTGGTCTTCCTTATCCGGCTACGCTCAATCGCTCTCGAAGAAGCAGAGGATGGAAACAAAGCGAAAGTGGCGCCGGTTGGCGGAACTCGGGGAGGTTCGCTGGCTCTCATCCTACGATCGGCACTGCACGCCGGCATTGCTCGATCTCTATTGCTCGATTGAAAAGCATAGCTGGAAAGCAGCCACCGACTTGACCATCGGCGCCAATGCAGCGCGTAGGGGAGTCGTTCGCGGCTTGCTGTCCGTCAAGTCCTCGATCCAGGTTGGAATTCAGATACTGCTTCTAAATGATTTGCCCATTGCGGGACTCATCACGCTCTCCTTTGTCGAAACACCGGCGACGCTCTACGCGCTGCACATCGTTTTCGACAATCGGTATGCGGCCGCAGCGCCCGGAGCGGCTATGTTGTTGCTCGGGATTCGGCATGCAATCGAAGCGCGGTACACCGCTTTCAACTTGCTTTCCGGGTTCGGCTATTACAAATCGAGATTATTGGCGGAAGCGACACCCACTCAGAGCTTGCAGGTATATCGGATCGGAACGCCGTTATTCTGGCGACGTCTTTTCGGAGACCTGCAGCGCCGACTTCGGAATCGGAAAGTGGTGGAGAAAGGCATCGAAGTGCGCGACGGCATCCTCAAGCAGGCGGACGACACGGTCGCTCTTTCTATGGCGATCGAGGAAGGCAGGCGTGCTCGCGAACTTATCGAACAAGCGCTTGACGGGCGTTGTGAGTTCCTATCGGCCAGAGACTTGACGAGTGCGATTGCCATCTCGTTCGGTGACGGCGGCGCGAAAGAAGTTCCTCTGAACATCCCTTCTCAGACCGCACTGACTCAGAGTGCATCGGCCGCCACTTGCTGACGATTGAGGGGCGAGACGAATCGCAGCGATAGCACTACGATCCCGCCGAGGCTGAGCAGCTCGCCTATCAACACGCCCACCGGGGCGCCGATGACACCGAAGTTTTTCATGCCCACGTAACCGGCGATCAAGGAGGCGACGGCGCTGACGAACACCAGCGAGGTGAGCTGTCGAAAGCGTTCGTTGGCGACCAAAAGGTAAATGAGCTGATCGCGCATGACCATCGGCAGAAACGCCAGTGCCCACAGGAGCAGCAATTGATCGCGGTGCTCGAAGTGCTTTTTAAGGATGACGCCGAATATCCAATCGCGGGTAATCCATAGAAGCAGGAAATAACAAAGCAAGATACCCGCCATCCCCAGCGCAAACATCGAAAGACGCCGGAACGCAAACGACGCGCCGTGTTGTTGCGACCATCCCGCAGTCAACGGCAGCATCAGCGTGCCGATGCCGGACGACAACAAGTTGATCGGCATCATGAGCAATCGCGTGCCAGCGATGGCCGCTACGGCGGCGACATCCAGCATGCCGGCGGCGACATACATATAACCCTGGCTGAAAGCCCAGTGAATCGCTGCGCCCATGGTGGATAGCGCCGCCAGCGGTGCGATAGAGCGGAGTATTCCGGGTTGGCCGCGGATGTTCCACGGTTCGAATCGCCACAGCGCGTGCGCGGTAAACAGGCCGCTGACGGCTGCTGCGACGCTCATGACGGCGAGGGTGTCCGTTGCGGGAGCCGGCGTACGAATCGCCAGGAACGTTCCAACGATCAGCAATACGACATAGGCTACGTCGGTCAGCAGCACATCGTGAGGCCGGCGGTGCGCGGCGAGCACCATGCGAAAGAAGTTTCGCTGCAGAACGGCGAAGCCGGCCGCAATGGTTGCGATGACCAGCGGGCCGGTTTTTTCATTGAGTACCCCAACACGCCACAAGAGCGTGGACGCCAGCAATGCAAGCAGTGCATTCAGGCCGAGGGCCTGCGTTTGTTCCCGATAAAGCCCGCCGACGAGTTGGCCTCGAGCACACGTATCGAGCGATGTCAGCCTTCTGACCAGGGCGGGATTGACGAACGAACCGTGCAAGGAGATCAAGAGCAGAACGGCATTCGACGCGAGAATGTAAAATCCGTATTGCAGATCGCTGGTGTGGCGAATCAACAATAAGCCGACCGCAAAGCTTGCCGCCGAAAGGATTGCCTGACTCAGTACGGCGCTGCCCAGCATTCTGGCGAAAGCCAGATGCTTTGGGTTCACGGCGCTCTCCGCTTGGTGCGCACCCACTCGAGCGCACTCGGGCTCCGTGCCATCGCGGCCACTTTCCAAGCGATGAAGAAGGGTGCGCGCGCCAAGTCGGCCAACCCTCGAATTCCCACCCCGCTGAGTTGCCAACCGCGTAACACATAGAGCGCTAGGCTGAACGCGCAAGCGGCGCAGAGCCAGAGCCAGGACGACGCCGTGGGTTCCCACCACCAAAGGAGTAATGCGACCGCAACGAGCGCGGCGACGTTGAGGGCAATGTACGCCAAGGGGAGCACCAGTAGATCCAGGGCGAGATCGAAGCACACTTTGCTCGGCTGCCGAAGCGAAGCATCGATCAGCGACAGGGTTTTGTCGGCGACCAATTGGAAACGACCCTTCTCCCAACGCTGCCGTTGTGTGGTGGCGCTCGCGGCATCCGACACCATTTCGCCGGCGACGACCGCTTCGTCCGCGTAGTGAACGCGGAAGCCCGCTATCCCGAGCAAAATTCCGTATTCGATGTCTTCGGCGAGCGAGAAGGCTTTGTAGGGGACGCGCTTTAGAACGGCGTGCGTAACGCACCAGCCGTTGCCGCGAATTCCACAGGACACGTTTAATCGTTCGCGTGCACGCGAGCGCAGTCGATGAAATGCCGCTAATGCAATGCACATGAGGCGCGTGCGCCATGAGGCGTGCGGATCTCGAACCCCGTAATACACTTGGACCGCTTGTGCGCCGTTGACGATTCGAGCGGCGCAGGCCGTGAGCAAATTTGGCGTCGCCTCGCTGTCGGCGTCGACGACGACGACTGCGTCGGCCCAGCCGGAGGACTGGCTGGCGTGAAAACCGAACTCGAGCGCATGACCCTTGCCGCGCAGGCGTTCGTGATGACGTTCAATGACGTGCGCGCCCGCCGCGCGTGCCAACGCCGCCGTGTTGTCCGTGCAGTTGTCGGCCACGACGAGCACTCGGTACGAATCCGCCGGCCAATCCATTTGCAGTAAATTCGTCACCGTTCTTTGAATGAGTGCCTGTTCGTTATGCGCCGGTACGAGGATGTCGAAACGCACTTGTTGCGCGAGAAAATTCGCGAATCCCCCAGGTACTTCATCCGGCGCTCGGTTGCGACCCGAAAGCAACGTCAGCAGCAATAAATAACCGCAACTGAAAACGGCGGCGACCGCTAACAGGGAAACGACGATGCCTAACAACGTACTCATGCCGCCAAGTCTCGAGGCAGAACAGGCGCGGAGTCATATTCCCGGTAATGCCAGCCCCAGAAGACCGACAATTTTCCCGCGTTGGCCACCGCCTTTAAGAGCCAGTACGCTGAGGCATGTCGGCCGAAGATAATCGTCACGACGGCTAACGCAGCCGATAGCAAGCCCTGAGTCGCGGCACGAAGTGCGAACGCTAGGCGGCTTATGAAACTGGGTGTGCCATCGTGACCGCTTAGATATCGCCCGGCTAAAAAGTGCCGTGCGAAATCTTGACCGCCGCGCAGCGCTCGTTTCGCGAGCCACGCGAACGATAAGCGTGCAGCGGTGATCGGTTCGCTGACACAGGCTTCGTCGCACCAGATGAGGCGGGCACCGGCGTTGGCAAGCCGGCTCAGCAGATCTCCGTCTTCGCCGCCCGTGAGTCCGTAAGCGGGATCGAATGGCACGGCTAGTCGTTTTAACAGGCTTGCACGCAAGACGACGTTGCCGAACCGCAACTGATTGCGAGGGACGATGCGTCCGCTTTTCATTCGCGGCCAGTCGTAGAAGTGGCCGCGTCGAATCCAGGTGGGCGCGCTGCTCGGCAGCACCGGGATGACCGGTCCGAGCACTCCGTCGGCGTCATAGAGATCGAAAGTGGCCAAAATTTCAGCGAACCAATTTCTCGGCACGCGCTCGTCGTCGTCTAAGAACGCAAGCCAGTCGCCGCTCGCCAGTTCGACGGTGCGATTGCGAGTGAGCGAAATGTTGCGCTTGGGTTGAATGTCATAGAGCAACGTGCACGGCATACCTAAGCGGCGACGCTCCTCGACGACGGGGCGTGCACTGGCGTCGGCATCGTTGTCGACGACGACCACCTCATAGGGCATGCAGCGCTGTGCGACGAGGTCGGCAAGCAGTGCGCGTAACCGGTCGGGGCGCTGACAGGTCGCAATGCAAATACTGATCTTCATGGTGAGCGTTTCCTCTCGAGAGTAGGTTCGCGTTCTTTATCGATGCGCGAGGCGCTAACGAAGATATCGAGCAGCTCGTGGCGGGCTCGGTAGAGATTCCACGCGAGCAGCACCGCCGCCGGCCAAGTCCAAATACTCTCGATGCCGTTGGCGACGGCCAGCAATCCTGTGAACAAGACGAAGAACAGCAGGCGGGGAAGGAAGTGAGACGATTCCGGCCAGTTCTTTCCGCCGAGGCGATACATGTAGTAAGGAACCCATTTCGCCGCGACATGAGCGCCGATGGCGAGCGCGCCGATCGGATGAATGGGAACGAGCACGGCGAAAGGTGCGCTGCGCGTCAATTGCAGTCCGCAATACCACCAAATGCGCGTCGTCTTATCGAGCCGGTTGTAGTGCGCGAAGGCGCCGTAGGTGACGGCGAGAACTGCAATCCATGCGGCGAATCCATATGCCGCCGAACTACCGAAACCGCGCAGGACGAGGCAACCGACGGCGCCGCTGATCAGTGCCCATATCCACGGTTTGACGGCAGGCGTGGCGACGGCGGTTCTACCGAAGGTGCCGCTGAGTTTGGGATCGCGCTCGTAGCGAGCGGCGCTGCGATCGTTATCGACGTAGCCCGACTCATAAACGGACCAAAATGAGAGCAATAAAAATAGGAGTCCGACCACGTGAACGACCGGTTGCGCGGCAAGGCTTATCGACGCGAGTACCCAAAGCGCGAAATCCTCTTGCAAGATGCCGCGCGCGATGTAGCGCTCGCCGGGTCGCTTGACGAGCGTCAGATACTGACCCGGAAAATACTGTCCGCTGAGCGCCGGGCGAAATTTGGCGTCCGGCCATTCGATTCGCAAGGGAATCGCGCACGCGTCCAGCAAGGGTTCGTCTTCCTTGGAATCGGTCATCACGAGCGAACGGCGAACGGCTTCGTGGCCGATTCGATTGGCGACCATGCGCAATTTGCCGCCGCGCCGATCGGCGAAGGTATCGCTTCTTGCGGCGATGACTCGCACTCTGGGCAAGCCGAGCGCCGCAACGAGCGGCGTAACGACGGATTCGAAGCCGAGCGTGGCAATGACGGCTGGCTGGAAATTCGGCAACTGCGAGCGTTTTTGTATCGCTGCTACTAAAGGGGCGTTGGCGGCATTCCCAGCCAGCGACTTGACGCGGCGTTCCCAGCGTTTTTTGGTCCAAGGGAAAAGCAAGTTGATGCAGCGAACGCGCCACACGTCGCGAGTCGACTCGCCGCCGGTCCAGCGCCAAGGACGAACGGCGTCCAAGAACCGCATGGCGAACAACGCCAATAAGGATGGCCGCGCCGAATCGATGAAATCTTCGGTGGAGTTGCGAAGATAAATCGTTTCGTCCAGGTCGACGACCACCGGTCCGCTGTGCATGAGCAAGGCCGCGATGGCGGAGCTGGGCGTGATTTCCGGTTCTTCGAGGACGGCGTTCATAGCGCACCTTCTGATATCGCTGGTGGCGAAACTGCTTGCGGTGCCGCTTTGGAAAATATTTGCATGGCTTCCTTGTTGGACGGTGAATGTCGATGCAGGCGTTTTCGAAAGTGGGCGCAGGGCTTCTCGACAAAACGGCGCATGGGTTCGGCGACAGCCAACGTCGCCAGAATGGCGGTCGGCGTCGCGATAAACCACCCGAGTTGCGGGAAGTGCCTGCCGATCAATTGAATGACAAGATGGTGAACGAGATAGACCGTGTACGAAATCGTGCCGATGTAAACCAACGCCCTGTTGTTGAGCCAGCGGAACGGAGTGCGTTCGGCTCTCGCAATCGCAAAGTAGAGCAGCACGGCGATCGCTGCGCTTTGCAGCGCGTAGCGAAACGTCATGCGAAAGAATTCGTCGCGATAGACGAGCGTGAAGAGCAGCGCTGCGGCACTACCGACGATCAATGCGGAAGCCATCGTTGGATTGTCTTTCCGCGCGTCCAACCAGGGATTACGGCATAGCGCCAGTAGACAGCCGATCAAGATCGCGTCGATGCGCGTATCGGTGGCCATCGCAATGTAATCGGCCGAGGCGCCGTGAAGCGCAAGCCAGCATCGCCAGGCCAGCACGCCGATGCAGAGCGCGGTTAAGACGGAGACGGAGGTTCCAACGCGTCCGATCCGCAGCAAGAGCGCCGCCAGCGGCGGATAGAGAAGATAGTAGTGCTCTTCGACGGCCAGCGACCAAACGACGCTCATGCCGTCGGGTACGCCATGGAAGTTGTGAGCGATGACGAAGTAGTTGCCGTAGTAGAACAACACCGAGAGCAGTCCATTGAGCGTGAAAGGCTCGACGACTGCGAAGGCGCTGAGTAGAGCGGCCAGCATGACGACGATGACGAGCGGCGGCATCAGTCGCAACAACCGACGCAAGTAAAAATTTCGGTAGTGAATGCGGTCGGCGGCGGCGTACTCGATGCGTAACAGCGTGGAGATCAAGTAGCCGCTCAACACGAAGAAAATCGTGACGCCTAACCCGCCCGGTACGATGCCTTCGAGCCCGCTATGCGCAAAAAACACGAGCGAAACGGCCACGGCGCGAATGCCGTCCAGCGACGGAATGACGGGCGTTCGAGCGTGTGCGGGCGCAAAGCTCATGCGCGCCGTCCGTGTAGCTGCCAGGCCGGCGCTTGCGTTACAGGCCGCGTTCTTGGATCTGCGGCCGGAGAGTGCCCCGACCGGAATTGGCGAAGTTGCATTTTCAGTTCGAGCACGTGACGCGCCAATGCGGCGGTGATCAGCGTCATCAGAACGAAGTGGACGCTCAGCACGCTCATCCAATGCGATTCGGAAAGATTGGCGATGGCCTGGTGCATGAAGAGCGTGAGATAGAGCGCCGCCTGAGGCTTGTTCACGATGAATAATTTGAGCGTTTCGCGAACCTGTTGAGCCAAATAGCCGAGCAGAATCAAGAGTCCGGTCCAACCCAGGTCGTTGGCCACTTCGAGATAGCCATTGTGTGCGGACCCCGGATAGAACCCGTTCATGCGAACGATGAATTCGTACGACGGCGACGACGGCTTGGGTCCGGTCCAGTACGCACCGTATCCCACGCCGAGGAGCGGATGCGAATGAATCTGTTCGGTGATGAGCATCCAAATCTCGCTGCGCCCCGTGAAAGTCATGTCGAAACCCGTCAGCGCGGTGAGCGGTTCCAACAAAATGCCTTGACCGGGAATCAAGCGAAGCATCGTCAGCGTATACACGGTCAGGGACAGCATCGTGAAGGCGACGGCATACTTCAAATAGGGTTGCAGCGCGCGGGGCCATTGCGTCAAGAGGCCTAGAAATGCAATCGCGAACGTCGTCGCAATGAGCGAAGTCGCGCTTCGCGATAGCCAAACGCAGGCGGCAGCCAGAAGACAGCAGGGAAGAGCATGCCATGCGCGCACTTCGCGAGCCGACCACGCTTGTAGCCACAGCACCAGCGTGACGCCGGCCAAGGCGCCCAGGCTGTTCTTGTGATTGGTGAGTCCGCGCCACGCTCCTATCAATTCGTGAGAAGTTTCTTGGTGAATCGCCAATGTCGGCGCGAGCAGGCCGAACACGATCGAACCGGCCAGCATTAGCGTAAGTATCGGCCGGACCACCGCTTGCAATCGCCGCGCGTGCCAGCCAGTCGTGACGAACGCAAAGCAAACGAGGACGATGGTCGCTAACCGGAAGTCGCGACGCAGCGTGACGATCGGCTCGAGGGACCATGCGATGCTGGCGATCGCGAACGCCATGAAGAGGAACAAGAAGGGATTCGCACTACGAACAGTCATGAGGAAGACCGAACTCCGCCACACCGCAAGCAGCGCGGCGCCGGCGAACAGCCCCAACCAAAGCGCGCGACTCAGCGCGCTGCCGGCGTCGGGGCTCTGTCCCAGTTCAAGCAGACGATAGTCGAAGCCCTCCGGAACGATCATCAGCACGATCAGCGTACAAAGCAGGATCGTGCCGACGCCCGACAAGTAATCGCGGCGGGCGGAAAGCGCAGTGGCGGAAGCGCCCATGAATCGATTAGAAGTGATTGATGATGCCGCCCACGATTTGCGACCGCGTCGCCGCAAGCCGGCGCAACATGTCGCGACTGTCGTTGTAGGGCGTGTGTTTGGCGCGGCTCAAAGCCAGCACTCGCTTGACGAGATTCGCCACGGCGAGTCCGTCGGAGTACTGAGCTGTCGGCGGCGTGTCGACGACCACGAAATCATAGGTGCCGCGCCATTCGTCGATCATGGCAGCGAAGCGGCCGTCGAGCAGCAATTCAAGCGGATTGTCGGGCGTCGGACCGGCGGTCAGCAGCGATAGATGGCGCAGCCCCTCGACCGAGTGAAAGCTGGGATTGCCGTGTTCGACGGCCTGTGCCAATCCGGATTGATTGCTGGCGCCGAACAACACGTGCTGATGGGGGTTACGGAGATCGGCGTCTACGAGCAACGTGGGTCGAGCCAGTTGAGCGAAGGCGATAGCCAGCTCGGCCGCCAATTGCGACCGCCCGTCGCCTACGCTTGGACTTAACAGCGCCACTACGTCGGCTTCCTGCGTGCTTTCTCGGCGCAGTAACAATTCCGTGCGCAATGCGCGAATCTTTTCGCAGTGCTCATCGAAGGGATCGTGGGCGATCAAGAGGCGCGGGCAGGGTCTCGCGGGCGGCACCACGCTCGGGATAAAACGCTTAGCCGTGAGCGGCCGCACTGCGTCGCCTGGATCGCCTGCATGGTGATAGTGATTGTTGATTTCAGCGCTCACAAGGTGCTCCGAATAAGTGGTAACGAATCGAATTCGACGAGCACAGGCACGCCGTTGTCGCGTTCGAAGTCGTCGCGATGACGCATGCGCCGATGGGTAAGTTCGTAGAACAGCGGGAACAGCAAGCCGAGTCCGGCGGCGGCGATGACGCCGAGGAGGGCATAGACGGGAATTCGCGGCTTGCTCGATTTAACGGGCGGCGTCGCGCGACTCACGATGTCCACGTTGGTGTAGTTGCCGAGCGAGGCGAACATGACTTGGTCGTAGCCGTCGAGCGCGCGCTTGTAAACGGCGCGAGCGGAGTCGAGATCGAGTCGATACTTCGCCGCTTGATCGTGCATCTGCGAAGTCGCCAGGACTTTTTCGCGCTGCGCGTTGACGGCGCGTTCGAGTTTCTGCTCAAGCTGCCGTGTGGAGGTGAGGCCCGAGGTGGCGTTGCGCGAATAGCTTTCGATCTCGCGCGTGAGATTGCGCCGATCGGCAGCGATCTGGGACATGAGTTCGACGACTTGCGGATGTCGCGGGCCGAGCGTGGTCTGCAGTTCGGCCAAACGCGCTTCATGGTTAGCCAGCTGCGTCTTAATGGTTTGCACCAATTGCGACGACATTACCGGGTCGCCGCTGCTCATGTCGTCCGTCTGCCTCGCTTCCGCAGTGCGACGCGCGCGTTGCGCATCGGCCAGCTGCTGCTCTAATTCGTTCAATACGGCGATTTCCACCGTGGCTTTGCCGTCGCCGGTGTCGACGAGTCCGTTGCGTTGATGAAATTCGGTGTACTGCGTCTGCGCTTGCTGCACCTTCGCGCTGAGCTGGTTTAACTGAGCCGCATACCGCTTGGCCCGTTCGACCGCAGGGCTTGTCGAGCGCGCAAATTCCTGCTCCTTATATATGTCGGTAACAGTGTTGGCGATGCGGGCGGCTTGTTCGGAATCGCGCGCTTCGGCGGTGACATAGATCAAATGGCTGCCGAATTGGCCTTGGTTGATGGTTAGGTTCTTGCTGAGCTTGCGTTGTACGTAATCGCGCAAGGATGCCCCGCTGCCGCCGTGATAGCCGGCTTTGTACTCTTTGTTTTGCGTCAACTGCAGCCGATCGACCACTCTGAGCAGCATGTCGGGACTGCGCATGAGTTCGGTTTGCGTGGCGAGATAACTGCCGACCAGGCCGATCGGGAATTCCTTGTCGTTCAACGGATCGTTGACTTCGTAGTTAACGAGCACGGTGGCCGTTGCCTCGTAGGTGCGCGGTAGCAAGGCGATCACCATCAGCGTGAGTGCGAGAATCGCGAACGCAATGGCGGCGCTCAATTTTCGGTAGGCCCAGAGAATCGTCCAAATTTGCGCGGCGGACAAACCCGGCCGCATGTAGGCCTCCGATGCCAAGGAAAACGCCGGTAGCGAAGGCAACTGCGCTCCGTTCCAGACGGCCACTTCTTTCTGGTTGCTCATGATGGTTCGTTCTCAAAAAAGGCTTTCTTTCACGTAGATGATGTCGTCGGGTTGCACGCGTTCGCTCAAGTCCGCCTTGCGGGCGGTCAGATGTCCGGATGCATCGCGTCGCTTGATTTCGATGCGGTTGCTGCTGGCGAGTTTGGTGAGACCGCCGCTGCGCGAGATGGCTTGGAGCACGGTCATCTCGGGCTCCAAGCGATACATGTTCGGCATTTGCACTTGGCCGTAGATGTAGAACTGCTCCGCCGGCGGGACGAACACGGAGTCGCCGCCTTGCAGAGTGAGCAACTTCAAGGAGTACTGATCGCTGTGCAAACCGCGCAGATCGATCGGACGGCGGTTCACCTCGCCGTCGCTGCTCATGCGTATCACGTACATCACATTGCCGCTGCGCTCGGTGGTTCCGCCGGCTTGCGCGAGCAGATCGAGTACGGTGGTGGCGGAATCCACGGGAAATCGTCCCGGAGTTCGCACCTCGCCCAGCACGGACACCAGCTGACTCCGCGATTGAGTCACTAAAAGCGTGACCTGCGGTTTCTTCAAGAATTGCCCGCTTTTGTAGGCCGCCGCGATTTTTTGGGCGGCGGCGTTCGTCGAGAGTCCCGCTACCTCGATCGGTCCGACGAGAGGCGCCGACAACGTTCCGTCTTCGGCGATCGACACGGTCGTATTCAATTCGGGCCGGCCGAATACTTGCAAGTTCACGACATCGCCGCTGCCCAATGAGACTAATGTCTGGGGCGTCAGTGCCTGGGTCGCCACTGCGTGGGTGGCCTTTTCATCCGCGGAGGCGGCGCGATTCGGAGCCGGTGCCGCATCGGCCACCGTCAATGCCGCCGTCAGCAGGAGAATGGACGACAGAAATGCGCTGGAAAGTTTGGGTTGTGGAAGAGACCACATTGCCGCCGCTCCTCGGGTGAGACACGATTCAGTGTCGGCAATGACCGCGGGAGCGTCTGTGCGTCAGCGTACATACGCAGGGGCCGCTCGGAGGGATGAAAAGAAAGTCTATACGCTATCGGTCCACCATCATTGCGCCATCAATGGGCAATCAGTGGGCAATCAATGTTTGCAAACGCACAGACGATCCACGCACGTGCGCTCTAGTTTTGACGCGGCTCTTTTGTGACTACGCTGTGACAAATCATGAAATTATTGACGATCTTATGCACGTGGATTCCGCTTCCGCCGCGCGCGCCGTAATTACGCGCGGACAGTCCGCGTCCGTCGACGGTGCGTCGAACGCACAGGATGCAGCGGACTTTCGCGAGCCCACACTTCCCGATCTCATCGCGCGGCAGGCGGCGCTGACACCGCTTTCACCGGCCGTGGTATGCGGCGACCGCGTGATGAGCTATCACGAGCTCGAAGCGTCGGCGAATCGCCTGGCGCGTTATCTCCTGCATCGCGAATTGGCGCCGCACACGCGGATAGCGGTGCTGCTCGATCGCTCGGTCGATTTGGTGGTGGCGCTGCTCGCCATTTTGAAATCGGGAAGCGCCTACGTGCCGCTCGATCCCGCTTATCCCAAGGAACGCCTTGCCTATGTGCTCAAGGACGCGCGTCCGTCGGCCGTCATTTCCAAATCGACGTTAATGGGGTCGGCTGCCGAAGACATCGAGCACATTCTGCTCGATACCGAGGTTGCGGAGCTCTTCGACCCCGAGCACGCGACCGTGAACGCCGCTTTTCCGGATTCGGTCGCCTACGTGATTTACACGTCGGGTTCGACGGGTGTTCCCAAAGGCGTGCGCATCGCGCAGCGGTCCATGACCAATTTCTTATTGTCGATGCGGCGCGAACCGGGTCTGCGCGCTACGGATGCTTTACTGGCGGTCACGACCGTTGCCTTCGATATCGCCGTGCTCGAGCTATTTTTACCGTTGATCGTCGGTGCGAAGGTGGTGCTGGCGCGCGAAACGGACGTGGTCGACGGAGCGTCGCTTTGGGCGCTAATGAAGCGTCACTCGGTGAGCGTTCTGCAGGCCACTCCGATCACGTGGCAGTTATTGATCGACGCCGGATGGCGCGAGCCGACTCTCAAGATGCTGTGCGGCGGTGAAGCGCTCACGCGCAAGTTAGCGGAGCAGTTGCTCGCACGGGGCGGCGAACTATGGAACATGTACGGCCCCACGGAAACCACCGTATGGTCGTCGGTATTGCGCGTGACACAAGGCGACGGTCCGGTTCTGCTCGGGCCGCCCATCGACAACACGTACTTTCGAGTCCTCGATGAACAACTACGGCCTGCCGTTAGCAGCGAGCCGGGAGAGTTATTCATTGGCGGCGATGGCGTTGCGCTTGGCTACGTCGACTTGCCTCAGCTTACGGCGGAGAAATTCCTCGAAGATCCTTTTATCGAAACCGCGGTCGACGCAGAAGTCGCTCTGGCGGATAGCGTCGCGCCGCCACGCATCTATAGAACCGGCGATATCGTTCGCAAAAGGGATGACGGTTGCTTGGAGTTTCTCGGTCGCGCCGATCATCAAGTCAAACTGCGCGGCTATCGAATCGAGCTGGGCGAGATCGAGGCGACGCTGCTGCGCCATCCGTCAGTCGTGCAGGCCGTGGCGACGGTGGGGAAGCTCCCCGACCGCGAGCCCGAGATATGGGCGTATGTCGTGCTGAGCTCCGAAGATTCTCCGGGTGTTGCCGCGGTTGCAACGCAATTACGAACCGAGCTACAAGCGAACTTCAATCGATTCTTGCCGGCGTACATGCATCCGGCGGCGATTATTACATTGCCGAAGATGCCGGAGACAGCGAACGGCAAGGTGGATCGCAAGGCGTTACCGGTGCCGTTGCGGTCTGCGGCGGGACCTGCGCGCGCCGGCGAAACGAGTTCGCAGGATGTGGAGCAACGTCTGGTCGCCATTTGGCGCTCGCTGTTGAATCTCGGCGAGGTCGATGCGTCCGCCAATTTCTTTATGTTGGGCGGACATTCGCTGCTCGCTACGCAGTTGCTGCAACGGATCGAAAGGGAGTTCGGCGTGCATTTGACGGTGGCGGCGCTTTTCGGCGCACCGACCTTGGCGCAACAAGCGCAATTGCTGCAGCGTTGGGACGACCGGCCATTCGATTTTCGCAAGCTCGTGCAGCTGAATGCCGAGGGGGGCAACCGGCCGCTCATCGTCGTGCACAACACCGGCGTGTATTGTTATCACCTCGCCCAGTTGCTGGGACAGCAGCAGCCGGTTACCGCGCTCCAAATATTCGACCCGGCTTCGCCGGAGCTATTGCCGACGAGCATCGAAGACATTGCTGCGGAATACGTACAGTCGATCTGTAAGTTGCATCCGAAGGGGCCTTATCGCCTGCTGGGGTGGTGCATTGGCGGCGTGCTTAGCTTTGAAATAGCGTGTCAGCTGACTGCGCTTGGCCACGCCGTTTCCTTTCTCGGATTGATCGATGCTTGGGCGCCTGGAAATCTGCGCCGCATGCCGAAAGCACGCGCTTGGCTCGCCGATCGGTCCTATCGCACGCAGTTGATTCTGGCCGAGTGGCGCAAGGTGCGGAGCGGCCAGCATTCGTTCGGCGATTTTCTGCGCAAGCGCGTCATTGTAAGAAAACTACTGGGTGAGAAGGATGTCGACAACGATCGCCCGCTGATGAGCTTGTTCGGCGAGCGTCATTTGAGCGATGACCACTACAATCGCTGGCTCGTCGCCTACCTGGACGAGGTATCGTCGCGATACACGCCACGCCCTTATTCGGGCCGAGTGACATTAGTGCGAAGCTCGCGCGAACCCAGTGGCTTATTCCTCGATCCAATGATGGGTTGGAGTTCTTTCGTGCCCGCCGGCATCGACACCGCCGTGCTTGACGGCGATCACTTCACCGTCTTTCGGGACATCGGATTGCAACAATTAGCGACGCTGCTCGCGCAGGCTCTCGCATCTTGACCGATCAATTCATCGACGAGGGCATCACATCGATGGGTTCGATCGTCAAGCGATAACTTTGCAACTTGTTATAAAGCGTCTTCAGGCTGCACCCCAGTAGTTTGGCGGCACGCTGCCGGTTTCCCGCGCAGCATTTAAGGGTCAATTCGATCAAAAGTTGTTCTGCCTGCAGCAAGTTGGTTCCGACGGATATCTCGATGGATGAACTCTGGCCGGCTGGTGGCGAAACAGCCGTCATAGTCGCTGTTTCCGGCACCGCCGGCCCGAGAACTGACAAAGGTTCGAGCACCTCATCCGACATGATGAAGGCGCGCTCCACCGAATTACGGAGTTCACGAACGTTACCCGGCCACCGATGGCGATGAAATTGTTGCCGCATGCCTTCGGAGGCTATTTTGTTCGAGCCGCATTCTTCGTTAAGCAACTTTAGGAAGTGGTCGATCAACAGGTCGATATCGGCGTGACCCCGATCGCGCAAGGGCGGCACGTTGATCGGCAGCACGGCCAATCGGTAGTACACGTCGGCACGCAGTTTTCCGTCACGAATAGCTTGCTGCGGGCAGCGATTGGCGGCTGCGATGACGCGTACGTCGGCGACGATATTGCTGGAACCGCCGCTTCGCGTGAAGCGCTTGGTTTCCAGTACGCGCAGCAGGCATGCCTGCATATCGAGCGACATCTCCGTAATTTCATCGAGGAACACGGTGCCCCCGGCGGCGCGTTCGAATATGCCGGCATGCGATCGATTGGCGCCCGTGAAGCTGCCTCTATCGAAGCCGAATAGTTCCGCTTCGATCAACGTCGCCGGGATCGTGGCGCAGTTCATGGCGATGAACGGGGCAGTGCAGCGTCGACTTATCTGATGAATCGATTCCGCCACCAATTCCTTGCCGCAGCCGCTTTCGCCGACGATCAAGACCGCACTGTCGCTGCCAGATCCGACGCGGTGGATCGTATGACGCAGTTGGCGCATGCGCAGCGAATCGCCGACGAGTTGCCCGATGGCAGGCATCTTTCCAAATTGATAGGTCGTCAATTCCGTTCTCCCGTCGCGCAACATGAAGCTGAACTGTGGGCTGCTGAATGGGCACCGAAATGCAGGGCAATCTGGTCCGCTGGAGTCCGAGACAGAAGTGAGAAACCGAGAAATTAGATGATCGGTAAGTTTTACCGATGGGCCGGCAGATCATGCTGGCTGTAGGTCGAATCCTACAGCGCTTGGACTTGGCTTTAAAACCTTCATTTGCAAATCCGGAAAACAAGAACTTGTGGCGCGGGAGTTGCTGCCTCAGCTATTGCTAGCTAAATTCTGTAGAAGCGTTGTTGGAATGGGGCGCATGAAAAATTTCGCACGTAAAGTGGTCACCTATCCGCCTGCCACGCTGGGATGCATGCTCCGCGACGAGAACGATCCTTTCCGTGCCTTAATCCCTGCATACGATCTCATTCTCATGTATGGCGGCAGCGGCTGATTGACGCAGCGATCGTCGGTTAGATAGTGCGACATGGCCTAAGAATTCCGTCAATCGGTTTCCTTGATGAGAGTTCTGAGCGATTCTTCGGTCACGGGCTTTATGAAGTGATGTTTGAAGCCTGCAGCGGTCGCTCTTTCCTTGTCAGCTTCCTGTCCCCACCCCGTGACGGCGATAAGCGTCGGTTTGACGCTTAACGAAAGCGTTTGAAACGCCTTGGCGACTTCATAGCCGCTCATATGCGGCATGCCGATGTCCAGAAATACAAGATGCGGGTTGAATGTGTTTGCGACGGACAACGCGGACGCTCCGTCGTAGACAGTTCTGATTTCTTGACCCATCGACTGTAGCAGCTGAGCGAGCATGTCAGCGGCGTCACGGTTGTCGTCGACTACCAATGCCCGGCGCGTTTGCAGAGGCGCATCGATGGCCGGCGAACCGTTCGGCACGAGCTGTGGCTTGTCGATTGACCGAGGTAAACGCAGCGTAAATTCCGCGCCGTGACCTGAGCCTTCACTTCTCGCCTGAACGCTCCCTCCGTGCAGCTCGGCGACGCGCCTCACCAGCGCGAGGCCGACACCGAGTCCGCCCAGCATGGCATTGGCGAGCGGATCGACCTGTACGAACAGATCGAAGATGCTTTCCAGCATGTCGTATGTGATGCCCTTGCCGTTGTCGGCGACGACAATCTCGATTTCAGTGCCGCGTTCGAAAAGCGTGAGGGAGATCTGGCCGCCGTCGGGCGTGTATTTGGCGGCGTTGTTGAGGAGATTGACGAGTGCCTGAGTCAGTCTCACCAAGTCGCCGTGTACGAACACCCGCTTGTCCAGCACGTTGATCTTTAAATGATGCTTTCGCTGGTCGATCAAAGGACGGCAGGCTTCGACCGCGCGCGCGATGGCTTCGTGGATGTCAATCAATTCGCGCTCGACGGAGAATTGACCGCGCGCGATTCGGTTGACGTCGAGCAATTCGTCGAGAAGGCGCGTCATCTGCAGGCTTTGCCGGTCGATGGTTTGGCGCATCGCCTCGAGCGTCGGATCTTGAAGGCCCTTTCTGCCCATGAGCGCCACGGCATTGCGGATCGGTGCCAGCGGATTGCGCAATTCATGCGCCAACATGGCGATGAATTCGTGCATGCGTTGCGTCGTGTCGGCGAGCGCCTCCGCGTGCCGCCGCTGCGTAAGATCTTGGGTGACTTTCGCGAAGCCGCGCGCGCGGCCTTCGTCGTCGCGTAACGCCGTGATCACCGTGCTGGCCCAAAAGAGCGTGCCGTCTTTACGCACGCGCCATCCTTCGGAGGTGACGCGCCCTTGCGTGCGCGCCACGTTCAATTCCTTCCAGGGCTGATTGTCGAGGATCGCTTCGGCCGGATAGAAATGCGACACGTGCTTGCCGAGTATCTCGTGGGTTTTATAGCCTTTGATGCGCTCGGCGCCGGCATTCCAACTGGTGACGAAGCCGTCGGAATTGAGCGTCATGATGGCGTATTCGGTGACGCCGTCGACCAGCAGGCGAAAGCGCTCCTCGCTGTGCCGCAATTCCTCCTCGTGACGGCGGCGCTCGGTCAAGTTGCGCGTGATCTTGGAAAAGCCCACCAATTGGCCCTGGGCGTTTCGAACCGCGGTGATGATCACGTTCGCCCAGAATCGCGATCCGTCCTTGCGGATGCGCCAGCCCTCGTCTTCAAAGCGGCCCTGCATCGTCGCTCCTTGCAGCTCCGTTTCCGGAAGCCGCCGCTCGATGGCTTCGGGCGGATAGAACGTCGAGAAGTGGCGGCCTATGATTTCCTCGGCCGCATAGCCTTTGATGTATTCGGCGCCGGAGTTCCAGGTGGTCACCACGCCTTTCGGATCGAGCATGAAGATGGCGTAGTCTTTTACGCCCGAGATCAGCAACCGGAAGCGTTCCTCACTGTGCTTGAGCGCGAGTTCGCGGCTGTGACGCTCGGTGAAATCGCGCGTGACCAGCGCATATCCCAAGAGTTGACCCACGGCATTCACTATTCGCGTGATGACGACGTTGGCCCAGAAAAGCGTACAGTCCTTGCGGATGCGCCAGCTTTCGTCTTCGAATCGTCCCTCGCTGGCGGCGATCTTCAGCGCCTGCTCGGGCAGCTTGCGAGCATTGGCCTCAGGAGGGTGGAGGCGCGAAAAATGCGATCCCAGTATTTCCTCAGGCTTGAATCCGTGAATCTTCTGCGCGCCGGCATTCCACGACAGGAGGATGCCTTGGGGATCCAGCATCGAAATGGCGTAGTCCGTGATGTTCTGGACAAGCGTTTCGCAGTGGGCGGAGTCAAAAGTTGCCGACGAAAAAAGGGACGCGACCGACGTGTTCATAGGCTCTCGCTATTTCGCGAGTGCTTTCTTGGCGAAAGTCTCGCACTGATAAGGACGTTAATTTCCCTGCGATAGTTCTCGCAAGCTAACACGTTGCTCTGCATAGCACTCGTAGGATTTAGCCGATGCACTGAGCGGTTAAGTATTGCCATCGAATGCGCTAGCGGAAATCATGATCGATGCAAGCGCTCCAAAACTCGGATCGGGCAGCCCAACGCCGTTCCATCGAAAGGCGTTTTTTCAACGGGCCGACTGAAGAAAAACGCTAAGACGAAGACTGACCGCATTGTTACGTATTTCCCCGCTGAATTTTCGCACGGTTGCGAGTCCGTGCACGAGCGTTGCGCAAAAAACGTCTTCGATAAACGACACCGTACCGCTAAAACGAGCGTCGACCCTCGCTACGCGGCCTCAAGCAAAATGGTGTTGAAATCAAAATCTGTAGTCTGATAACTATTCGTCGTGCCAGACGAGACCTACAAACCTGTAGGACAGCTCCGATCCGGCATGCCCATCGGCGCTCCGACTCGCTGGTGGGCAGTTCGCCCGTCGCACGAATTAATCACACGCGACGATTTGTTCGCCCGGTGCTCGCGAGGAAGCGCGACGGATCGGGATTCCACCCTTTATACAGTCGAGCACTTTTTCCATGCACATTTCATTTCTGGGCCGCGCAATGCGGACGGCCGCGGCATATACGTTGTTGTTCTTCGGGTTTCACATCGGGGCAATGGCGGCGGGGTACACCCAGGCCACCGGCAAAATCTACGACGAGACGGGCCAAGAGATTCAAATCCGAGGCATCAATCACCATGGATTCAATTCAACGATCCTGCAGCCGCAATTCCTGTGGGCGATGGGGTGGAAGGAGCAGCTGGCGCAAATCAAGAGCCTCGGCTTTAACGCTGTGCGCGTTCCTTACGTGCCCGACACCCTCTACAACACCACGCCGGTCGACAAGCTGAGTTACGTGGACGCCGCCCGCAATCCGGAGCTCATCGGCAAGACTCCGTTGCAGGCCTTGGATCTCTGGATGGCCGAAGCCAATCGCTTGGGTCTGTATCTCTTGCTCGATTTCCACAGCGTATCGATGCAGCGGCAATATCCGACGTGGTTCGTTTCGAACCCTGCGGACTTCGGGTTGATCTACAACAAGCAGGCGTATACCGCCGCCGATTGGCGCCGTGATCTCGTGTTCGTCGCAAAGCGGTATGCCTCGTTGAAGTATTTCTTAGGCATCGACATCTACAACGAGCCCAACGGAAAAATCCGCTGGAGCAACGGTGATCCGGGCATGACCGACGCCAGTTACTACTGGAAGGGCGCGGCGGAATCCGCTTCCGCGGCGATTCTCGCGGCGAATCCGAATCTCTTGATCTTCGTGCAAGGCATCACCGGCAATTTCGACGGCGTGGAAAACTCCTCCATTCCGATGAACTGGGGCGAAAATTTCCAGCCGCAAAGCTATCAGCCGCTCAACATTCCGCTCGGGAAACTGGTGCTTTCGCCGCACACCTACGGACCGGACGTGTACGTGAAGTCGTCGTTCTCGGCAGCTAATTTCCCGGCGAACCTCGCAGCCGACTGGGAGAAATTGTTCGGCCGCTTCGCAACGACGCATGCTGTAGTGCCGGGCGAATGGGGCGGACGTTACGGCAATGGCACAGGCGGCGCGATGGACGCGACCTGGCAAAACGCCTTCGTCGATTATTTTTTGCAGAAAGGCATGCGTAATAGTTTTTACTGGTGTTACACGCCGAACAGCGGTGACACCGGCGGCATTCTCGACGATGCGTTGAACGTGCGCACCGACAAGATGGCGTTGTTGAAGAAACTCTGGGGAGGAGCGGCGACAGCACCGGCGCCGGCGCCTACTCCGGCACCCGTGCCGGCACCGACTCCGCCGCCAGTAAGCCCGCCTCCCTCTGTCCCGCCGACCGCCGCGCAGCCGACGATCAGTAATTTTTCGCCGGCCAGCGGCGCCGTCGGCACGGTGGTGACGATCAACGGAGCGGGCTTCTCCGCCGTCAATCAGGCGTGGGTAGGCAATGCACACAATGCGGTCGTCCGCGTGATCAGCGATGCCCAAGTGCAAGTCACTATTCCAATCGGCGCTACAAGCGGTGCCATCGGGCTTTTAAATTCGAGCAATGCGGCGTTTACCGCTACGTCGTTCACGGTGACGACGGTCTCTACGACCTTTGCGCAACCCAGCATCGCCAATTTCTCGCCGACCTCGGGAGCGGTCGGCACCGTCGTCACCGTCAATGGCTCGGGCTTCGCGGGTTCGAATGTGGCTTGGGTCGGTGCGGCACATAACGGAACGGTGCGCGTTGTGAGCGATACGCAAGTGCAAGTGACCATCCCGAACGGCGCAACCAGCGGCGCGATCGGCATTTTCAATCCGCAGCACGCGGCGTTCACGGCCTCGTCGTTTACGGTGCGTTAGGAAAATCGCGGTTGACTCCCTCTCCCT
>CAZQYC010000066.1:0-21428 GCA_964597495.1 uncultured Steroidobacteraceae bacterium
TTCGATTCGGTCGCAAACCTGGTCGGCGAGTTTCAAAAGGGTGGTCTGTCGATCGCTCTGATCCAAAGCGTGTTTGTGAGCGAACTCCGTAATGGCATCGTCCGCGCGAGTGAGCGTCGTGGAGGCAAGGTACGCCAGAGGCGAGAGATTGCCTTGCTCGAAGAGCAGCGCCGTAGCGTGATCGTCGGTTTCCACGACGCCACTGACGACGATGCGAATTTCGCGATGCGGCCGATCCAGCGTTAGCAGATGCACCACGTTTCCGTGCGCGTCGACTTGAGCGTGTTGCTTGCCGGGAGCCGTGATGGTCCAACTCAGCGCGCGCTGCGAGGTCTCTTGTCGCGGCGTCAAACGTAAGTTTTGCACGCTGCGCTTGACCGTTTCGGAATACCGGTAATGGGTCTCGTGTCGGATATGCAATTGCACGCTAGTCTCCTGTCGCCGAGACGAGAAAGTCCTGCGCGACCCGTTCGCCGAGATCGCGGACGCGATCGACGAACTGAGTCAGGTATTCATGCAGCCCGGTCGTGAAGATGTCCTCGATGCGGCCGTAGTGCAGCGCGGCTTGCAGCTCGCCCGCGCGGCGTTCGGTCTCGGCCGATTGCGCGTTGGCGACTGCCTTGAGATGCAGGTGTACCTGCGACATGCATCCCAACAAAGACCGGGGCATGTCGGCGCGCAGCATGAGTAATTCGGCGACGCGGCGCGGCGTGATCAAATCGCGGTAGACGCGCCGGTAGATTTCGAACGCGGAGACGGAGTGGAGCAGGGCGCTCCACTGATAGTAGTCGGTGACGCCGCCCGCGATCTCGCCGTGCGGCAAGAGTAAGTGATATTTCACGTCGAGGATTCGTGCCGTGCTGTCGGCGCGTTCGAGATAGGTTCCAAGCCACGTGAAGTGCCAGGCAAGATCGTGCAGCATGGTGCCCTGCACGACACCCCGCGCCAAGTGAGCACGATGTTTCACCCATTCGAAGAACGAAGCGGTATCCACATCCGCCGGCGAACGCATGCCAATCGTGCGTGCTTCGAGCCAAGTGGAGTTGAGCGTTTCCCAGATTTCCGACGTCAATGCGCCGCGCACGGCGCGCGCATTTTCCCGCGCTGCGCGCAGGCAATTCACGATGCTGGTGGGATTGTTTCGATCAAGGGTGATAAACGACAGCACATTCTCGGGCGTGACCGAGTCGTATTTCTGCTTGTAGGGTTCTTTCAGACCGATGATCGTGAGCGTCGCGATCCAAGCTTGCTCGACCGTTTCCGGCGTCTGCGGCAACAAGGCCATGCTGCGATTCACTTCGAGAATGCGCGCAAGGTTTTCCGCCCGTTCGATATAGCGGCCCATCCAGTAAAGATGATCGGCGGTGCGGCTAAGCATTAGCGTTCCAGTACCCAGGTGTCTTTCGTTCCGCCGCCTTGCGACGAATTCACGACGAGCGATCCCTCGCGCAAGGCGACGCGGGTCAGCCCTCCGGGCACGAGCGTGACTTCACGGCCCGAGAGCACGAAGGGACGTAGATCGATGTGGCGAGGCGCGATGCCGGCATCGACAAATGTGGGGCATGCCGACAGTGCCAACGTGGGTTGCGCGATGTATTTCTCCGGCGCGTGTTTGATGCGCGCGCGAAACGCTTCGAGTTCTTCGCTCGACGCGGCCGGCCCGATCAACATGCCGTAGCCGCCGGCGCCGTGCACTTCCTTCACGACCAAGTGCTGCAAATTCGCCAAAACATACTCGCGATCCTCGCGACGCCGAAGCACGTACGTCGGCACGTTCGACAACAGGGGTTCCTCGCTCAAATAGAAGCGAATCATGTCGGGCACGTAAGGATAGATCGATTTGTCGTCGGCAACGCCGGTGCCGATCGCGTTGGCGATCGTCACGTGGCCTGCGCGATAGGCCGTCAATAAACCGGGAACGCCGAGCATGGAGTCCGGGCGGAACACCAGCGGGTCCAGGAAATCGTCGTCAATGCGTCGATAGATGACGTCCACGCGTTGCGGGCCTTGCGTCGTGCGCATGTAAACGAATTCGTCGTCGATGAATAAGTCCTGCCCTTCGACCAGTTCGATGCCCATTTGCTGCGCGAGAAACGCGTGTTCGAAGTAAGCGCTGTTATAGGCGCCCGGCGTAAGCAATACGACGGTGGGATCGTTCACGCCCGAGGGCGCCACGCTGCGGAGATTCTCCAATAGCAAATCGGGATAGTGATCGACCGGTGCAATCGAATAGCGCGCGAAGAGTTCCGGGAACAAGCGCATCATCATCCGGCGGTCTTCCAGCATGTACGACACGCCCGAGGGAACGCGCAGGTTGTCTTCCAATACATAGAACTCGCCGTGACCCGCGCGCACGACGTCGATGCCGGCGATGTGCGCGTAAATGGAACTCGGCACGTCGATGCCCTGCATTTCGGGGCGGTATTGCTGGTTGCAAAGCACTTCTTCCGCCGGCAACTTGCCGGCGCGCAGAATGTTTTGATCGTGGTAGATGTCGTTGATGAAAGCGTTGAGTGCGCGCACCCGTTGCTTCAATCCGGCCGCCAGCGTTCGCCATTCGCCGGCATCGATGATGCGTGGGACGATATCAAAGGGAATGAGGCGCTCGGTCCCCGCTTCTTCGCCGTAAACGGTGAAGGTAATTCCGACCTTGCGGAACAGCGTATCGGCCTCGGCGCGTTTCTGCGCCACGCGTTCGGCAGGCGTTTCGGCCAGCCAGCGGGCAAAGCGGCGGTAGTGCTCGCGCACGCCGCCGTCGTCCTGATGCATCTCGTTGTAAGGAGTTGTGGTCAATCGACTCTCTATATATATGTGTGCCGCTTTAGGTGTCCGAACGTCGGCGGGCGTCCGCGCTACTTGATGGCGCATAGCGAGAAACGTGCCACCACGACTGTCCGGAGTACGCCCACGACGTGAGCACTATAGTGCACCACCGCCAGGCATTGACCGTAATTGCCAAGCAAGGATAGAAATATTTTGGTGCAGTGTCACCGGCTTCGGCATTGCTGCCTGGTTCGACCTCGGCATCTGCTTGCCATGACAGCGCAAAGGGCGACGCCGCCACACGAGGCCGGTAAAACCAGGAATTTGGCAAAGACTTCCGAGAGTTTTACGGCTGTGGCGGCACAAGCCGGCATGTTCGAAGTGGAGCTTGGGGAAATTGACTGCGGCCAAGAGTTCGAGTCAGCTGATTCGTGGCTTCGGCAATCACGAGGTTGATAAAGGACCTCGGCAGCGTTAGGCGTGCATCGCCGAAGAGACACAGCTCTCTCCGGCGATGATTGATCAGTCTCGTGAAAAATTAGGATTACGGGAGCGGGGCTTCTTCGAGATAGTATTTTGTACGCGTTTAGCGTTGCATTGCTTACTGTCGAGCTTTCCTAGTTCTCTGAACTGCTGTTCGAGTTGTTGCAGTTCCGTATCCGAGAATTCGTCGAGATCCAGCATGTGGTTGCGTGCGCCCTTGATGCTACGGATCAGTTCGTCGAGCTTCAGATGCATGGCTTTCGAATCGCGGTTCTGCGTGTTCTGCAAAAGAAAGACGGCTAAGTACGTCAAGACCGTCGTCACCGTATTGACGAGGAGCTGCCAGGTATCCGAATAGCCGAACACTGGGCCCATGACAAGCCAGAGCAGAATAAAAATGCAATTGACCACGAATACGACGGGCGAACCGAGGGTGTTCGAGCAGCCACGTGCGAATCGGGCGAATCGCTCGTTGATCGTCATAAATCACCTTCATGTGTCGCCTGCATGGAAGCACCGATAGTGTTCGACGCCTTGCAAAAAGTAGGCGGCGAGGTTCAGCTCGCCGCCTACTGTAGCGCACGCACAGCCAAGACTAGTGTCGCGAAATTCTCGCATTTCCGTCAGCGTCGGCTGACGCACCCACCTGCGTGCTTCCCTCGGAGCGGCTTGCTTCTGCGTCGGCAGACGCATGCCCGTCGGCGTTCGCAGTCGGCGTCGAGAGCGGCTTGAATGCACGCGTGCCTTGTTTTTTATCGCCTTGCGACATGGAAGGCAAAGTGTTGCGAGGGCCTACCATACTGTGCGGCGCACTCGGGATCGTCTGCTGCGCAGCGCCCGTTGCGTTGCTCGCGATATCCGACGAATTCGACGCGCCGGTGGAACCACGAGTGATTTCGCTCGCGCCTCGCGCCGATCCGTTCGCGGCCGCGGTCATTCCTTCGGCGGTTTCGCTGGCTTGTGCGCTCGATGCGACTCCACCGCCAATCGTGGTTGTGTTATCGGTGGCTTGCTTCGCCGAATCGAGGCCATTCCCGACGCGATTGCGTGCAGAATGTTGTGCGCGTGAAGCCGTTGACTTAGCAGCCGATTGAGCGCCATCGATTTTCTCGCCAGCGGTGCCGCGGACTTGGTCGACATTCGATCGCGTATGACCGAGCGTGCGATCGCTCATTTGCCGAGTCCGATCGACGGCGCTTGTGCCGAACTCCGTCGAACCTCTCATTCCACCTGTGAGCGATCCACCCATGCCGCCGGCTCCTCCGGTAAGACCACCGCCTAAATTTCCAGCGAGATTGCCATTTCCGCCGAGGACTTGAGCGTGCGTGCTAGCGGCAAAACCTAGAATCGCTGCGGCGGCAATGCAAACGAATTTGCCGCTAATGGTTGATGTCGTGTTTGATTTAATGGTCGATGTGTTGTTCATGGCGAACTCCTCATGGCGCGGACCATCCGCGGCCTCTGTTGGGAATACGCTCCGCGAACTGGAGTTCTTCCATTCGCGTCGATTTTATTTTCAGCGGTATTTTGTTAAGTCGCTATGGATGCATGTAGGAATGAACCGACGCGGGACCGTCTGTGGACGTTCTATTCCTTGCTTTTGCCCGCCGCTAATCGACGCGTATCGACGCGAATGGTTTCGCCGAGCAGTCCATGTCCATAGACGGGATCGATGCCGTGCGATCCTAAGTCGATAGCTTGACGGTCGCACGCTGCAAGCGTGTCGCGTGCCGCTTGCAGGTCCGGTTGAAGGATTTTTTGCGCAAGCAGTCCGGCCACGATAGGCGCTGCGAACGATGTGCCGCGAACGGCTAGATAGTCGTCGTTCATTCCCGCCGCGCTCATGTCTGCTCCGGGAGCGGCGAAATACACGTGCGGTCCGCGTGCGGCCTCGATCAGAACGCGGCGCTTCGCATCGACGCCGGTTACGCCGACGACACCGGGAAAAGCGGCGGGATAGAGCGGCGGCGCCGAGGGGCCATCGTTGCCGACGGCGGCGACGATAAGGTGTCCGCGAGCGATCATGGCAGCGACGATTTGTTCCAGCAGTACATTCTTCGGTCCCACTAGGCTCACGTTAATGACGGCGACGCGCTTTTCGTGCATCCAGGAAAATGCCGATGCGATCCGTTCGACCGAACCGCCAGTGGGTCGTCCGCAATAGACGTCTGCGACGAACAGCGCCGCGCCAGGCGCCGCTCCCGAGAAGACGGCGGAGTGTCCGACCAGGAGCGATGCTACGGCGGTACCGTGAGCGGCCGGAACGGGCGAATCGCAACCGAACTGTTGAAGCGCAGTTTCTTGAAGGCTTGCGTGCGTAGCCGCGACGCCGGTATCGATGAGCCCGACTTTCGCGCTCGAGGCATTGGCTGTGTCATTGCTTGTCGTGACTCTGTCTTTTGCGTCATTAGCGGCAATCTGGATGAAACCGCTTTCGATAAAAATATGGTTGTAATCGTAATGGCCGCCCGGATCGAGGGTTCGGAGTTGCTTGAGGGCGGCGCGCGTCGATTGATTTCGGCGCGGTGAAAGAATAACGATCTTTATGCCGAGGCCGTTGAGTGTCGTTTCGCGAACCACCGTATATCCGACACTCAGGGCTAGCTGCAGGCTCGTCTCGTTCGGCGAATACACCGCGATTTCCGCTCTGACAATCGGAGCTCCAGACGGATCGGCTTCCAATACCGTTCGATTCGTACGCAGGAGGTGACGAATGCGCAGACGCCTCAGGTCGCGCAACCGATTGGGATCGAGCGCGCCGGTCGCCGCATTCACCGCGCCTGTCGGGTCGATCGGCAATTGAGTCGGTACTTGAACAGGTGGAATCGTCGGCAGACGCACCTGGGCTTGGGCATCGTCGCGGATAAATAACCCGACTAGCAGCAATGCCGCCGGCACTACTGCACGCCCTCGAAGCCTTTCTGTGCGCTCAACGAACATGACTCGTCTGCTCGATACTGACCTTGCTTAGAGTGTAGTACGCTTGGGGTGGGGGAGTTCTGCCAATCTTTAATAGCGACTCTCAAATACGATGGAATAAATTCCTTTGCCCGTTCGTATTCGACTACAGATGACGCCTCTCGAACAACTTCGAACGCAGTTGCCCGTTTTGCTGCCGCGGTTGCGGCGTTTTGCTCGGGCCATCACAAAGAGCGCTGCGGACGCGGACGATGTGGTTCAGATCGCCATCGAGCGCGCGCTCGTGCGCGTCGATCAGTGGAATACCGAGCTTAAACTGGAGAGTTGGATGTTTGGGATTGTTAGAAACGCTTGGATTGACGAAACCCGTAGCCGTGCGCGCCGCAGTGCGTTGTTCGCGTCGGAAGAGCAGGGCGAGAATGTCGGCGCCGACTCGATGGACGGTGAGGCCACTATTCTCTCGGTTCACTCGGCGATGGCGCGACTTCCCGAGGAACAACGCACGGCGGTGGCGCTCGTGCTTGTCGAAGGGCTTTCTTATCGAGAAGCTGCGGACGCGATGTCAATTCCCATCGGCACGCTGACGAGTCGGCTTGCTCGCGGCAGAGAAGCGCTTCAAAGGATGCTGGGTGTTGGCGGAGAATCTCCATGATCGTAACCGACGAATTGCTCATGGCCTACGCGGATGGCGAACTAGAACCATCATTGCGCACGGAAATGGAACGCACGATCGCAGCCGATCCTGCGCTCGTTGCAAAACTCGAACGCCATCGAGCGTTGCGTTCGCAATTGAATTCCGCGTTCGATTCGGTCTTGTCGGAGCCGATCCCCGAGCGATTGAATGCGGCTTTGAACAAACACTCCGCGACGGTGACGGACATGGCTTTCGTACGTGAAGCCCAGAAAGATAAAGTCAGGGGTGGTAAAGCGGGGTTTCTATCTGCCAGAGGTTGGATTCCCATGGCAGCCAGCGTTGCCGTGGGGATTCTCTTGGGGTTTCTCGTATTGAGCCGCAGCGATCGAAGTGAGATCGTAGCGGCGGACGGGCAAATCACGAGTCGAGAGTTGGTTCTAGCGCTGACGAAAGGACTGGCAAGCAAACCCGAAGAGACGGCGTCCGTCCGTATAGGCATTACCTATCAGGCGAAATCCGGTGAGTACTGCCGGAGTTTTTCATGGATAGGAGATGGGAACATGGCCGGCATTGCATGCCATTCGAAAACAGCCCAGCCGGGCGAGTGGCGAATGCATATGCTGATGTCGACCGATGCAGTTTCCGATCCTGAATATAGAAGGGCGGCATCGTCGATGCCACCGGAGGTAATAGCGGTAATCAACCGGCATATCGTCGGCGAACCGCTCGACATGGGGCAGGAAGTGAAGGCGGTAGCCGGGGAATGGAAGCGCTAATGGAGCGTCGCACTGTAGAACGTATATCCGTTGCTTCGTCGAATGGAACAAATGGAAAGGGAACAAAATGGGCGGAGCAAAAATGAAGTAGCGAATATGCGACAATTGCACCGAACACATTGCGGTGCCATTCTCGCTTGCTTGTTCTGTCTTCCTATCGGCGGTGGCGAATGATTCACTTCGATCGACGCTACGTTTTTATCCCGGTGTTGGCGGCCGTCGTACTGGTCGTTGCCGGCTATGTAAGCAACGAGCTTAGCCGCAATACGCTGATCGATGCGGTTAAGGAAATTCAGCTTTCTCAAGAGCGTAATCGGCTTTTGGTCGACGTTCTATCGCTGGTTACGGATGCGGAAACCAGTCAGCGCGGCTTCGTGCTTACCGGCGACGAATCCTACTTGGATCCCTACGAACGAACCAAGCGGGAGATCTCGGGGTATTTGACTCTCGTTCAGCGGTCGTATGGAACCCCGTCGCATCCCGAAATGCAGGCCAAGGCGGCGAGAGTTATCGAGCTCTGCGCGGCGAAGCTGACCGAATTGGATGCTGCCATCCAGCTATCCAAACAAGGACAGCGGCAAGCCTTGTCGTTGTTTAGAACCAAGATCGGGCAGGAGAAGATGGAGGCGTTGCGCGAATTGGTTTCGGAAATGCGCGCCAGCGAGCGCAGCTTCGTAGTGCGGATGACCGATTCGTGGCTACGAACGCACCAAACTCAGCGCATCATGTATTCGATCGGCACGGCGCTGAACGTGGTTCTAATCGTATTGACGGGCGTGCTCGTGACCCGGGAAATTCGGCGTCGCACCGACGTGGCGCGCGAATTGGAATCGCAAATCGATCAGAAAACCAGGGAATTGTCCGAGCTTTCCACGCATTTGCAGAAAGTGTCGGAGACCGAAAAGTTCGCCCTCGCCCGGGAACTGCACGACGAATTAGGCGGTCTCTTGATCGCGATCAAAATGGATTTGGCGCAGTTGCGCACGCGGTTCGACCTGTCGCAACCGGACATTCAGAAACGCTGGGAGCGGATGCAAGCCGCGTTGTCGGCAGGCATCGACTTGAAGCGGCGAATCATCGAACAGTTGCGTCCCTCGTTGCTGGATAACATGGGATTGATCGCTGCCATTCGCTGGCAAGCGAGCGAAATTACCGGCGCCGCCGGCCTTAGGCTCGATGAGTCGTACATCGACATCGAACCCAGTATCAACGGCGATGCCGCGATCGCCATTTTTAGAATCGTTCAAGAATCGCTGACCAATGTCGTCAAGCATGCTCGAGCGACGCGGGTGGGCGTTGAAGTGCAGCTCACGAAAACGGAATTCCAATTGTCGATCGAGGATAACGGCGTTGGAATCGGCGAGGGAAGCGCGACTAAGGTGTCGCATGGCATCAACAGCATGCGGCATCGACTTACGCCGTTCGACGGCGAACTTGCGATCGAACGCGTCGAGCCGTCGGGTACGCGCGTTCGAGTGACGATTCCCTTGTCGACCATAGAACTAGCAACCGCCGAGGAAGCGGCATAATTGACGGAGCGGTTAGGCGTCGGCTTGACGACGCGCGCTGAGTTGCCTGCCGATATCGACGATCAAGTTCGGCAGCAGATCGAAGTCGGCCGATTTGTCGAGAAAATGATTGGCTCCCAAGGCAAGCGCCTGCTGCCGATATTGAGGCAGCGCATAGTTGGTAAGCACCACGATGGTAGGTCGGTGCGGCGCGCGGGATAGCGCACGCAAGACGCCGAATCCCGTGCCTTGTTTGAGATGTAAATCGAGAATCAACAGATCGGGGCATTCCTTCGAACTCAGATCGATCGCTTCGCGTTCGGATGTCGCGATGCCCACCGATGTCGCACAGTCCGTCGCCGCCAATAATTCCGAGATTTTGTCGGCGAGAATAGGAGAGTCTTCCACAAGTAGAACGCGAAGGGCGAGACTCTCTGTTTCAACAGGCTGCAGCACGTAGTGACTCAGACTCGAAGTTGCATCATTTTAGGGAGTGACTCACGCTCGGGCTGTCAGAACTGTCTGACAGCACGGGCTTTGAGCCTGACTATTGAATAATCTCGTTGCGTAAGGCATAGGTCGTCAAGTCGGCATTCGTCGAGAAATTCATCTTTTCGAGTATGCGCGACCGATAAGTGCTGACGGTTTTGACCGAAATGCACAGTTCGTCGGCAATGTCGGAGACCGCTTGGCCGGCCGCTATCTTGCAGAATATCTGGAACTCCCTTTCGGATAGGCGCGAGTGCATGGGTTTGTCCTGGTCTTCGTCCAAGCCGTTGACCAAGAGCTCCGCCAAGGCGGGGCTCACGTAGCGACGCCCCTGCAAGACGTTGCGCACCGCCGTTAAAAGTTCGTCCGGGGCCATTTCCTTGTTTATATAGCCGCTGGCGCCGGCGCGCAGTACGTTTACCGCATACTGCTTCTCGGGAAATCCGCTCAATACGAGCACACGGGTGTCCGGATGCGTCGCACGCACTTGCCGCAAAATGTCGATGCCGCTTCGGTCCGGCATGTTGATGTCCAGAATCAAGAGGTCCCAGTGCTGCGATTGCAGCTTGTCGATGGTGTCGCTGCCGGTTTTCGCTTCGCCGATGAGTTTGATCGAATGGTCTTGGGCGAGCAGTTGCCGCAAGCCGTTGCGAATCAGGGAATGATCGTCTGCAATCAGTACTGTAGTCATGGTGTTTATCCGCGACGATAAGCCCGGTGACGAAAACTTGAACGGGGCAACGGTAGTCGCTGCGCCGCGCACGGAATCACAATACCGAGTCTACCGAATTGTTTCTAGTGGAACCTAACTATTGCAGGTGAGTGGGCGGCATAGGACTTCTTAAATGAAGTATCGCGGCCACTCTCGTCGCTTTGATACTGTCATCCGATGTCCTATGCCGCTTTTCCAACCTTGATTCCGGAGTATTTCCGGAACGTTTCCTTCGTTACTAAACCGTTATTTCCGAGTGCTCTATCTACGTCCTCGAGACTTTATTTCAACTCCAGTTCGTTGCGGACCCGCTTCACGCCGGATACCGATTCGGCCACTTCGCTGGCCGCCGCTTTCGCTTGCATGCTGTCGACAAAGCCGCCTAGTTGCACGATGCCTTCTTTCGTATCGACGTTAATCTGATGGGCCTTGGTTCGTGAGTCGCCGATGAGTGCGGATTTTACCTTGGCGGTGATCACGGCATCGTCGACCACTTCACCGGCAGTGCGTGTGGCCGGTTGCACCGTCAGATCGTTGCGAACGCTTTGCACGCCCTCGACGCTGCGTGCGACTTTCGAGGCTTCTGCCTTTTCCTGCTCGGAATCGACGAAACCTGACAGCTGCACCACTCCACGATTCACTTCGACCTTAATGTCGCGGGCCTTCGTGGCTGGATTCTGAACCAACGCTGTCTTCACTCGGGCGGTTGCGGAGGTGTCATCCAGCGCTTGGCCGGTCGAACGGTGACCGTCATGCGCCGCGCACCCCGCAACCAAGGCGGCAGCAAGCGCTCCGATCGCAACTGAATTTTTCTTAAACATGGGTAGCTCCTGATTCTTTAGGTTACTTACTTCGACTGTCGTTTCTATGGACATTAAGGCGTCATCACCTCAAGAAGCTGGTCAAGAAGCCGGCTTCAGTTTCTCGGCTTCTGCCTTCGCGGTCTTCAACCGTGCATCGGCTTCGTCTTTGCAGTTCTTCTGCGCGCTCTTCGCCAGCGATTCGCAGGATTCGACGGCCACCTTGTGATCTCCTTCGGCCTTGGCAATCGCGATATCGTAGGAACCCTCTGCGGTCGCCCTGTTCACGTCGCGCTGTGCCTCATTGACGTCTCGCTGCTGCGAAGCAATTTCGGATTGCGCATCGTTGCGCGCTTCGGCCACGTCCTTGGAGCGTTCGGTTTGTGCATCGGCCACATCGCGAGCGACTTCGCTTTGCGATTCTTGCTTGTTGCAACCTGCCGCTGCGATTGCCAGTAGGGCTATCAGTCCGATGAATGAGTTTTTCATAGAAGGCCTCCGTAAAAATAAAGTTAGTTTGATTTATAGTCCCATCGAGGGACCGTTTAGCGAAGTATTCAAGGGAGAACGAACATGGGGAGAGCGAGCGTGCATCTGACGCAAGTTTCTGGTCCGCGTTTCGGCTCGGGCCTCCGACACCTTGGCCGCGAAACGTTTCGCGGCGTTCTGAGTAGGGAAGGAGCCGAGATACACGCCGACCGCTTCAACCGACGTGTCGGTGACGCGATAGTGACCCTCCGCAATTTTGGTAATGCGCAGCCATTCCGGAAGTTGTTCAGTCGTAGACATCGAATTCATGTTGTTAAACCACTCTGAATGTTGCTCTTGTGCCTGAAATCGCTGCAGGTCAATCTCATTGCCTGCAGCGTCGCTCCCAACTACTCAAAAACTATATGAATCCACGCGTATCACCACAGTCGGCTCTCTGCGCGAGCGCGCGTAGGTGCGCTCCGACAGTAATGGTGTGCCCAGATTGCGACACAATGGTGATACGCAGCGGTCTTCGAGCGCTTCATGCTGTCCGCTCTTAGAAACGCCACGCCGCACTGAGCCAGATTGCGCTGGAATCCGAGGCGTCTTCGATATCGACGATTTCATATTCGGCACGTGCATGGAGGTGATCTAGGATCGTAATTCCCACGCCAGCGCCGTAAACCAAGTCACTGCCGCTGTGACTCGAATCGATGCCCGGTCCAGGCGCATCGAAATTCACGCGGGCATCTACGTCGTAAAAGTAATAACCGAGTTTCGCAAAAAGTTCGACTGGCCCGACGGGAGCGGTGGCTACTACGTAGGGGGCGAATCCGCTGAGATCGAGGCGATAATTGCCGTTGTTGCCGGTTGCGGTGAATCGATCGCTGGGTCTCCCAAAATCGATGTAGTCGGCTTCGATTGCGATATACGGATTGAAGCGATAGCCGACAAAGGCTTTCCACGCATTGTCGTCGGAATCGGTAATGCTATTGATGGCCGCGCCTACATCGTCAAGCCGGTCGAGCCTAAGATCGAATTGACCCCATCCCAAGCCGACATAGGGCCCGCTGGGATTGTCGGAAACATCCGCCGCTTGTACGGCCGTCGCGGCAAACGCCGCCAATGCGGCTACTAAAGATACTTTCTTCATGACGTCCTCCCATTTCCACTAACGTATTCCTATGAATCGTTTTCGATGTCGTTCGCTCCATGCATGAGCGAACTTGGAAATCGAAACTGCGATTCATAAGTCTTCTGGAGGCGCAGTTTGCTAAGAACGAGACACGCGAAAAATGTGCAACTGGCTGATCAATATGTAGGAATCAAAGAATGCGGAGCTTATGAGCGTCCGACGCTGTCGTTGGATGCAATAACGACAGACGCCGGCCGCTGAACTCACCATTGCGCTCATAAGCTGAGCAGAGGATCTGGTTGTTTAGCGGCCAGAATCGACACTGCTTGTGATTTGCAGTGTCATGAACCCGCTACTGACTGTGCGCTCGGCGGTGACTTTCGAATTAGAGGAACGGAGCGGGAGAGGCAGTATGAGAATGAATCTTGATCTTCCTTGAGTTCGCCTTCCTGGGCTTATTTTTTATTTTCGTTCTTCGTCTTTTCGTTTTTCGTTTTGGCATCGCTCTTCGTTTTTTCGATGCCTTCGAGCAATTTGGTGTCCAACTCCGGCAGAGCGGCCAATTCGGCTGCCTCTTTTACCAGCGGCTTGAGCTGTTCGTGCAAAGTACCCGCAAAGGTATGCAACTCGCGATAAAGGGTCACGAGTTGAAGCACGTCCTTCAGCTGTTGATCTTGGTCGCGCTTTTCCTTGCGGAGCGTGGTGAGGCTGCCCTCGATTTGCCGGCGTGCGTCGGCTTCATCTTGTTTTTCCTTGCGCAACGCCTTTAATTTTTTGACGACGTTCTCCGGCGTATCCGCCAATGCCGCATTGATGGCTTTGAGCGCCTTGTCCTTGTCGGCGAGCGAGTCTTTGAGCTTCTGCAATTCTTTCGCGGCGGCAGTTCGGTCGATCGCCATCTGCTGGGTGGCTCTTTCCTGCTTTACTTGCAGGTCCGCGGCCGTGGTTTCGGCGATGGTTTTGGCTTTTTCGCTTGCCGCTAATTTCGTTTCCATGGCGGCAATCGATTTCCTCGCTTCTTCTCTAGCCTGCACGACGCTCGCGTCCGCGGCCGCTACCTTTTTAAGGGCGCTATCCAAAGCCTCTTTGAGTTCGTCTTGCGAGCAATCGGGGTCCAGCTTGAGCGCTTCCGCGGCGCTGCGCATGAGAACTTGCTTGCTGATCGCGAGTTCTTTCCACACTTTTAACTGAAGCTCGTGTTGCGCTTGGGCCACTTTGGTTCCTCTGACTTGAATCGGTTGCGATGGACTAAAAAAGACGGGATGGGGGATGACGGACGAATCTATGGGTGGAGGGGCGGGCGCGGATTCTAATGGAAAATACGCTTCAGGCAACGGGGTAGAAGGGGCTGAGTTCATAACTGCTGCTCATAAACTAAAGCTTCAGCAACCCATTTCTCCCTCCATGCTCGGAGCTTGGGCACGGAATTTGGGCGGGAGCTTGGATTGTTCGGTCCTTGTTAGGGTCAACAAGGCGCCGGATGGCCCGTTTCGGTGCCACCGGCGGGACATGGGTGGGTAAGCGGGTATTTATATGACAAACCGCTCTGCGAATTGCGGTGCCCCCGCTGCAAACAAACCCACTGCTGCCTTTGGTTCGCTATCGACGGCAGCTCTTGGGGAAACTGGCTTTAGTCAATTTGACGATCCTTACTTAAGTGCATTCCCTTTCAGCATTGCTTTGATTCCGCGCAGCGCTTGTCGGATGCGATTCTCATTTTCAATGAGCGCGAATCGGACGTAATCGTCGCCGAATTCTCCAAAGCCGACTCCCGGAGAAACCGAAACCTTGGCGTCTGAGAGCAGGAGCTTCGCAAACTCCAGCGAACCGAGCGCCCGATACGGCTCGGGAATTCGCGCCCAGACATACATCGATGCTTTCGGCAGCTCCACCGGCCAGCCTGCCTCGCGGAGCCCTTTCACCAAGACGTCGCGGCGCCGTTGATAGGTGGCGGCGATGTCGCGTACGCACTGTTGATCGCCCTCGAGCGCGGCAATCGCCGCCACTTGCAGCGGCGTGAACGTACCGTAGTCGTGATAGCTCTTTATTCTTGCCAGTGCGCTGACCATGTCGGAATTGCCGACCATAAACCCAACACGCCAGCCCGCCATGTTGTAGCTTTTCGAAAGCGTAAAGAATTCCACGGCGACATCCTTCGCGCCCGGCACTTGCATGATCGACGGCGCGCGCCATCCGTCGTAAACGATGTCTGCGTAGGCGAGGTCGTGAATGACTAAGATGTCGTGCTTGCGTGCCAGCGCGACGACACGTTCGAAAAAATCGAGCTCAACGCATTGCGCCGTCGGATTAGAGGGGAATCCGATGACGATCATTTTCGGTTTCGGATAGCTGTCCCGAATCGTGCGTTCCAGCTCGGCGAAGAAATCGATGTCGGGGGCGATGCGTACCGAGCGAATGTCGGCGCCGGCGATCACTGCACCATAGATATGTATCGGGTAGCTCGGATTCGGAACGATGACCGTGTCGCCCCGATCCAAGGTCGCCAGCATCAAGTGCGCGAGGCCTTCCTTCGAGCCGATGGTGACCACGGCTTCGGTTTCGGGATTGATGTCGACCGCATAGCGGTCCTTGTACCAGTGCGAGATGGCTCGCCGCAGACGCGGAATACCCTTGGACGAGGAGTAGCCGTGCGTGTCGGGACGCTGGGCCACTTCGGTTAACTTCGCCACGATGTGCGGCGGGGTGGGGCCGTCCGGATTGCCCATGCTCATGTCGATAATATCTTCGCCGCGCCGCCGTGCGGCCAGCTTGAGCTCGGCCGTAATGTTGAAGACGTAAGGGGGAAGGCGGTCGATACGCGCAAAGCGCCGTTTGCCGGGCAGGCCGGCGGAATTCGTGCTCATTGTCGATTCTCACGTTAGCGCCCGGAACCGTCCGAGCGACGAATCTCTCAGATGCGCTTGCAAGCGCATCTGAGAGATTAGAAACGATGCGTTAGCAGCCGACCTAAGTCAAGGCACTATATTAGTTGTCCAATCGCGGACTGCACAAATCCACTAGTAAAGCACTTGGCGCATTGCGCGCCGCCGGGCCATCAATGGAGCAGCGGACGTCGGCCCGGCGCTTTGATGCTGTCGATCGACTCGATGATGTCGGGTAGCGTGTCGAAGTCCCTTGCCTTGTCCAAGAAATAGTCCGCACCGAAAATTTCCGAAAGCTGACGGTAATTGGGCAGGGAGTAGTTCGTGAAGATGATGATTTTCGGCTTGGTCTTGGCGTCCGATAGGCTGCGTAGTACGCCGAATCCGGTTCCTTCCTTGAGCTTCAAGTCGACAATGGCCAGATCCGGTTCGAAGTCGCTTACGGCGCGGATGGCTTCGCGTTCGGTCGATACCACCATCACTTCGCCGACCCTGCCCACCGTCGCGAGCAATTCACGCACTTGATCGACGAGCAGCGCCGCGTCTTCGACAAGAAGTACTCTTAACTTCACTCGGTCTTCGGTCATGGCGGTCTTTATGTCTTTGCTCAAGAAGCTATCTGCATCGTCGTGATTGCTATTTTATGTCGTGAATACGGCGGCGATATCCACAGAAGCAAGGACGAACATGTGGGAATGAGCCTACTTAGAAGAGAGCTGGACTGCTCTACTGTATAGCGAGAAATGGCCTTAAAGGGTCTCATGCCGTCAGGGCGCAGCCTTGAGCCGACGGGTTTAGAGCGTTATTTGGAGCGCAATCGCACCTTGTCGCGGGCCGCCGTTAGCCGTTGAATCAATTCCTCGTCGGAAGTTCGTTTGCTCAAATAGTCGTCCGCGCCGGCGGCAAGTCCTTTGTTCCGATCGTCGTCCGAGTCCAGCGCCGAAAATAACATCAAGAAAACGCGATGCTGAGCGTAGTGTCTGCGAAGTTCGCTAAGCAGGGCGATTCCATCGCCGTCCCCGAGTTTTCTATCGATGACGACCACCGGAAACACGAGGGCTTCCATCGCTCGTCGCGCTTCTTCGACGGAAGCGACCGCGCACACCGAAAAATTGGCCGTCGAAAGCAGCCGCTCGAGCCGATCGCGCTGCATTTCATCGTCTTCGACGAGGAGGAGCTGCAGCGTTTCGTAGACCGAATGACGGGTCGTCGTTGAGTCGCTCGTATCCTTGGACGTGGACACATTCACCTCGCCGTGGAGTTCAATCCGTAAATAAGTCTAACTTGAAAAGGGTGCGTCGGAAGTTAGGGCGTTGCCCTAACTTAGATGCTTGTTATTACAAGATGACTTCAAGTGAAAGCGCTCATTGAGCAGTCCCCTGACAGTAGGTTAGTCGGGGCGAAGGGATATCTGTTCAGTTTTTGTGCGGGTTGAAGCGATAGCGGCGAACCAGGGCTCATGGATGAGCCCCGCCGTCGCTGCTTTGAGTGACGGCGGATTCAAATGAAAACCACGCTTTTCATTTGAATCGTGATCGTCGTGGCAGGATGCCTGATCGATTGCTTAGAAGTCGATCACTAGGAGATGGACGACCAAATTCACTTGTGTGAATTTGGTCGGGGTGACAGGACTCGAACCTGCGACCTCTACGTCCCGAACGTAGCGCTCTACCAGGCTGAGCTACACCCCGAGCTTTCGAGAACCGACTGCGGGACAGTCAGTAAGTGCGAGCGACGGCGAAATCCGCGAGTTCGCTTAGCGCGCGCCGGAAAGGCGAATCCGAAACAGTAGGCAATCCCTCGACGAGAGCTGCCTTTGCTAGATCGGCTTCCTGCCTTGCGCGGCGCGCAGTGTACTCAAGCCCCCCGGTGGATTCAATTGCAGCGGTAATGTCCGCGAGCCGTTCGATGCCGCCGTGCTCGATGGCTTTCCGTATGAGGGCTTGTTGCTCCGCGTTTCCGTGCTTCAACGCGTGAATGAGCGGCAGCGTCGGTTTGCCTTCGGCAAGATCGTCGCCAAGGTTTTTCCCGCGTTCGGCGGCCTTCGCACTGTAGTCGAGCGCGTCGTCCACCAATTGGAACGCGAGGCCCAAGTGCTTCCCATAACGAAGCAACGCTTCCTGTTCCGTGGCCGAGACTTCCGCCAGAATGCCGGCGAGCCCGCAGCCGGCTTCGAACAATTTGGCGGTTTTTCGATAGATCACGTCGAAGTAGCGCTGCTCGGTCGTCTCCGGGTCGTTGGCGTTCATGAGCTGCAGTACTTCGCCTTCGGCAATCTTATTGGTCGCGCTTGCCATGATGTCCATGATGCGCATGGCGCCGATCGATACCATCATTTCGAAGGCACGGGAGTAAAGAAAATCGCCGACCAGGACGCTGGCTTCGTTACCCCATACCGAATTGGCGGTGTCGCGTCCGCGGCGGAGATCGGATGAATCGACGACGTCGTCGTGCAAAAGCGTAGCGGTATGAATGAGTTCGATAATCGCTGCTGCCTCGGTGTGCCGCTTGCCCCGGTAACCGCAGGCGTGCGCCGCGACGATCACCACGAGCGGACGCAGGCGCTTGCCGCCGCCGACAATAATGTATTCGGCCACTTGATTGACCAGAGCGACGTCGCTCGCCAAACGTTCGCGAATGACTCGATCGACTTCGGTTAAATCGGGTGCAACTAGTTTTTTGATCGCTTCGAGGGTCATTCAGGTTAGTAATGTTCGGAGACGACGCATAAAAGGCGCGAAATGGTAGCTGAAAGCACCCATTCGCGGGCGGCTTATGGGTAAGTAGCCGGGGCGGTCCGATTTTGCCCATGCCGATATCGCTCGTTCCGTGCCACTGGGTCCTGTCGGAAGCCCAAGTAATGATGCGTGTTAGAGATTTTCCGGCCATTGTGCTTGCCCTGCCGCCGTGTAGTCCGTAAACTCCGCGTCCTTTTCGCCGGGCCGCTGGCCGCCAGCCAGAGTTCCGGGTGATCCGATTTAGCGTGGGAGCAGTTTAAAGATGTACGCCGTCATCGTTACGGGTGGAAAGCAGTACCGCGTGAGCGAAGGCTCGGTGCTGAAAGTGGAGAAGCTGGAAGCCGAAGCAGGCGCGAACGTCGAGTTCGACAACGTGCTCCTCGTTGCCAACGGCGACAAAGTGACCTTAGGCACGCCGAACGTCACGGGCGCGAAAGTGGTCGGTACCGTGCAGGCTCATGGTAAGAGCGACAAGGTGCGTATCGTAAAATTCCGCCGTCGCAAGCACTACTTGCGTCAAGGCACGCATCGTCAGCAATACACCGAAATTAAAGTCACTAGCATCGCCGGCGCTTAAGCCGGGCGATTGGGAGTAAGGTAAATGGCACATAAAAAAGCCGGCGGCAGTACCAAGAACGGCCGCGATTCGGAAAGCAAACGACTTGGCCTCAAGAAGTTCGGCGGTGAGGCCGTTGTGGCCGGTAACATCATCGTGCGTCAGCGCGGTACGCAATATCGCGCGGGCGACAACGTCGGCATGGGCACCGACCACACCTTGTTCGCGCTGACGAACGGGAAGGTTAACTTCAAGAGGAAGGGCCCCGCGCAAAACATGTTCGTGAACGTGATTGCCGAGTAACCCGCTCGAAGCATTTTCCTCACAAAGCCCCAGCTAAAACCTGGGGCTTTGTCGTTCTGGCTAGCGCCTAGTTGCTAGCAGCTAGGACCTTCTTTCATGAAATTCGTCGACGAAGCCACCATCAGAATCCAAGCCGGCAACGGCGGTCGTGGCTGTTTGAGTTTCCGCCGTGAGAAGTTCGTGCCCTTCGGTGGTCCGGATGGCGGTGACGGCGGATTGGGCGGAAGCGTTTACCTCGTTGCGACCGACGGCATCAATACGCTCGCCGACTTCCGCTTCATGCGGACGTTTCGGGCGGAGCATGGTGGCTCGGGCAGCGGCAACGATTGCACCGGGGCCGGCGGCGCCGATTTGGACGTGGCGGTGCCGGTCGGAACGGTGATTTACGATGCCGATACGCAAGAGCAGCTTGGCGACCTCGCTCGGGCGGGTGAGCGGCTTCTGGTTGCGAAGGGCGGCAAAGGCGGATGGGGTAACGCGAAGTTCAAGTCGAGCACCAATCGCGCACCGCGAAAAGCGATGCCGGGCCTGCCCGGCGAACATCGGACCTTGAATTTCGAACTTAGACTGATCGCCGACGTCGGTTTGTTGGGTCTGCCTAACGCCGGCAAGTCGACGCTGATCAGCGCCGTGTCGGCCGCGCGTCCGAAGGTTGCCGATTATCCATTCACGACGCTGCATCCCAATCTCGGCGTCGTGTCCGTCGGACTCAACCGCAGCTTCGTCATGGCCGACATCCCTGGTCTGATTGAAGGCGCTGCGGAAGGCGCTGGCCTCGGTATCCGATTCCTTAAGCACTTGCAGCGCACGGGTATCCTGCTTCACCTCGTCGACATCGCTTCCCCGGACCCGGGCGCCGATCCCGTCAACGATGCGAAATCCATCGTCGGCGAGCTGAAAAAATTCAGTCCCGAGCTGGCTGCGAAGGAGCGTTGGCTCGTGCTCAATAAAGTGGATCTGCTGCCCGAAAACGAGGCTGACAAGCGCTGCAAGGACATCGTGCGCCGTCTGAAATGGACTGGCCCGGTCTTCCGAATTTCCGGACTCGCCCACCAAGGTACCGCGGAGTTATGTCAGGCGGTGATGAAAAGGCTCGAAGGGCTGAAGGTGGCCGCAAGAAGCAGCGAAGTTGCCGATTCGGGTGACGGCCTTGTCGAATCGGCTGAAGTCGAAGTGCGGGGCACAGAACGCGAGACAGGAAAGAAAAAGACATCAAGGGCGAAGGTGAAGCAAACCGGTCGCGTAAAGTCCACGGCTAACCGATCGAGAGCCAAGACATCTCGTCCCAAGTCCCGAGTTCCGGCGCGCGGCAGCAAGCGCAAGAAATAAGAAAGCCGAGCTTTGCTCGGCTTTCTTTATCTGGCTAGCGCCTAGTGGCTAGCAGCTAATAGCTTACTTCGCGGGCTTATTTGGCAGTGACCAAAGCTTTCACGCGCGCATTCAAGCTGCTCTTGTAGCGGGCAGCGGCGCTGCGGTGAATGATGCCCTTGTTCACCATCGAATCGATGACCGGAACGGCAGTCTTCAGCGTCGACTTGGCGTCGTCCTTCTTGCCGGCTTGGACAGCGGCGAGCACATCCTTCATGGCCGTGCGAAGTTGCGACCGCTGTGCCATGTTATGGGCGCGGCGCTTGATGGTTTGACGGGCACGCTTCTCGGCTGATTTGATATTGGCCACGGGACAGGGGTTCCAAAAAAAGAGGCGCGAATTCTGCCGATGGAGGGGGAGAAAGGCAAGCGGAAAGAAGGCTCTAGCCACTAGCCGCTAGGCGCTAGCCAGAAAAGAGCATTTTGGCGACAGCGCAAAGCCGTGCTGCCCTGCCAGTCTAGCGCCTAGGGCCTGGCGCCTATTTCCATTACCATGCCGCCCCCATGAAAAATGAGCTACAAAACGCCTTGAGCGGCTTCCGATGAGCCGCCAGTTCTTACGCAGCACCGGGTTCGTCGGATTCCTGACTCTCATTTCCCGCATTACCGGTCTCGCGCGCGAGATGATTTTCACGCGCATGTTTCCGACCGGTACGGGTCTCATGGATGCGTTCTTGCTGGCTTATACGATTCCGAACACGCTGCGTCGACTGTTCGCCGAAGGAGCTTTCTCGCAAGCGTTCGTTCCAGTCGTGTCGGAGTACAAGGTCCAAAAAACACACGACGAGGTGCGCAATCTCGTCGACAGCGTGGCCGGTACGCAGGCGCTGATTCTGTTCGGCATTACGGCGCTGGGTGTGTTGGCAGCTCCCGCGGTCATTTGGGTGTTGG
>CAZQYC010000067.1:0-20914 GCA_964597495.1 uncultured Steroidobacteraceae bacterium
GTGCAACGCCGGATTGCTGATCCGATTGATGACGGGACTGGATTCACGAAAATGCACGTAGAAATCGAATTCACCCGTATAGGTGAACAAGAATTCGTATTTCTCGCGGCCGACGAACAGATAGCCGAAGGAATAGTGCGCCCGCAACGACCATTCATCGTCCCCTGCCCACCCGGAGTTGCTCATCGTCTTGTAGAGCGCATAGTTGTCGCCATACGCGCCGAACCGAGACGGATCGCTCAATGCCACATTTTCGGTGGTAGCTCCGACCGCGTGATTCTGAAATAGAAAGGCCGCAAGGCATATCGTCAAACTTTTGGTTCTTATGTCCATGCTCGGTCCCTCCCTCGGACCTGGCGATTTTAAAAAGCTCGATTGTGTCGATGATAGCGCGCCCAGCGAAGCTGGTTTATCGCTCCTCCACTACTACACGCGCTGTTAGGAAGCCGGTTCCTTCATTGCTATCGATTTAACGACTGATATTTTACTGGCGAGCATCGAGCGCCTCAGAGATTCCCCAACGCCGTCGGCCAAGTGTCGACGCAATTTACTCCAGCAGCCCCCGCCATTTAACGCCCCTCGTCGGCGTGCGATTTAAACGACTGAAAAGACGAAAGAACCGAATTTCCTGGCGCACATTTTGCTCTACCGACGTTGCAGTTATGTCGGCTACTACGTGATAGGTCAAGGACGATGAAATCGACAACTGCTTTTTCGTCTCTTTGCTCATCTATTGCGGAAATTTCGATGCTCAGTAAATTTTTTTGTAAGCCCTCTCCCATTCGTCTGCAGTTGCAGCAGGACTCCTCCCTCACGGAAGCGCTTGTACGCCGCGTTAACGCGATCGATTTCCAACCGTCCAGGGGATTCCTCAAGGATCAATGGCAGCAGAAACGCTCCGTCACCCTGCAACTGGAACCGCTCAGCCCGCCGCGAAGCGGCAATTTCGCTCGGCACGTATCCACGCAAAATCCGGGCTGACGCTATAGTCCATCGAGACGACTCGACTTCATGAATTTTCCATTCGACGCCTGACAAGTTCGCGTTCCGGCTGCAGACCCCGATTTCCTGAAGCTACAATAGCTGCCGGGTTATCGCCTGCAGTTACCGGAACCATCGATGTCAGCAATCGTTACTTTCTTTCAGAAGCATCTGGCGCAGCACGCCGATGAAGTCGACGAGCACATCAAGACTCGTCGCGCGCGCTTGTCCGCTGCGGCCTTGCTGGTCGAGGTAGTCAATGCCGACGGCGAATTCACGCACGACGAACGACGCGCCTTGTTCGCCGGCATACAAGCGCAATTTTCGCTGTCGGACGGCGAAACGACCGATCTTTTAGCGCTGGCTGAGTCGCAAGCTCGCGAAGCGACCGATTTGCACGAATTCACCGTTGCGCTCAATAAGCACTTCACGCCCGACCGGAAGCTCGCCTTGATCGAGGAATTGTGGCGCGCCGCCTATGCCGATGCGAACTTGCACCGGCACGAAGAGCAGCTCATCCGCAAGATCGCCAACCTGCTGCATTTGACCAACAGCAGCGTTCTCGCCGCAAAGCATCGAGCGCAGAGCACGAACAAGGACGCTCGATAGCGCCCTTCCGTTGCAGCTCTTACCACCCCGTCTTTCGCTTCGGCCGCGCCTTGATCGCCACCCCGCAGATCAAACCGAGAATCACCAATCCGCCGCCGGACAATAGCCAAATCTGCAATTCGTTCGATTTGAGCGACTGGATCTGCTGGGCTTGTTCCGTCACCGTTCGCTGCAGTTTGTCGGCTTCCTCTTTTAAACGCTTGTTCTCTTCGTAGGTGGCGACCGTGTTCGCCGAGACACGTCGGATTTCCGCCAGTTCGGTTTGCAGTTGCTTCACTTGCTTGCTCAGGTCTCCGGACATTCCTTCGGCGCTGCTGCGCGCACTCTGCTCGGCTTTCGCGCTTTGGCGAGCATTCGTCAACTCCACCGTCAGCGATTCGATGCGCCTAGTGGCCGCGACTAGTCGATCGCGCGCGATCGGTTCGGCAGTCAAATACTGCGTAGGTACCCAGCCGTCCGCCCCATTCTGTAGACGAACTTGCGTAAATCCGGAACTTTTATCCTCGCCTATCACTTCGAGAACGGTTCCGCTTGGCAGTGCGGCGTTGATGATCTTGTGCTGGTTGCTCGGGCCACGGCGCAGAGGGACGGTAAGCTCATCGGAAACGTAGCGTGTTTCGGCTCGAGCGACCGACACCGCAAGAAGAAGGCTGAGAGCAATCCGCATCAACATCATCAAAGTGGCTCCAGTATCGACGCGCTCATAAACCGCATGCGAACCGCATGGCGGCAACGGGCGAATGGGCAGGTGTAGACCCTCAAGTTTAGTGAAGATCGACTCAATGAAAAACCGGAAAAACTGTCGCAAATCGACGCCGCACCGACGGTTTCAGTTTTTGCCGAATAGCTTCTCCAACTCGCTTCTCGCTCGTTCCGCTTCGGTTTGCTGCTTGCTCGAAAACGCGCCGGCCCTGGGCTTAAAGTAGTCGCAAAAATTTGCGCGCTCTTTATCGCGCACTTCCTCGGCGATCGGTTCGCGACAGTGCTTGGCCTTCGAGAGATCGTAGAACTCACAGAGTTTGCATACATGCTGATCGGCGTTGCACGTCTTGCAGATATCGAGACGCGTGAGCGGCAAGCTCAACGCCGCAAGCGATGCACCGCATTTCCAACAGACAAGCATGATTGCGATCCTCCGACCGTTGTCGCTTCGCGGGTTGTTCGCTCCGGCAAATTCGCCATTTTTGCTTGCGCAATGCGAATTTCCTGTTCGATGCTCTGACCGGCGCCGCTTCGTTCGATGGCGTTGATGACGCGTTGGCCGGCGAAATACAGCGCACTAAGTTGCACGTCGGTCGAATGAAGCTCCTCGATCTTTACCTGCAAGGAGCGCAAACCGTCCCTACTAAGAAAACAGAAGCGAATGCTGCCCGGAGGCGGATAACTCGTATCGTCCGTGCAGGTGGCCAACGGAAAGCCTCGTTCGGCGACCGCCAATAGCTCGGCTCCTGCCGACCGCACTTCAAGATTCGCACCGCACCCCACCGAGCCGCTGCCATTGCTCACATATAGACTGACCGAACCGTCGGCGAGCGCAATCAAACTTGCGACCGCATCGGGATAACCGGTTTCGATAACGATGCCCCAAACCGAAGTGGCGGTCGTCAACAGATCGAGCGCGATGTCGACGGGCTTGAGCTCGAGAACGGACGCACGAAGCGCGGCGACCATATCGCGCGGATCGATGGCTGGGGATTCGGTGGTTATTATGCGTTCCGACTCGACGGCGGTCATGCCTCACCCGGCTGGTTGTAGTTCGAACGTAAGCGTGGCTCAAGCTGGACCTGATATCGGCGCAAGTGTGGAGATAGTCGCGCCCTTACTCAAGGGCTGACGCCTTACGGCGACATTCAAACTTCACTCGATGCTCATTACTGCCAAGTCGCCGGTCGGCCACCGCAACTCGCCGGTGAGACGTAGCCGGCTTCCGGCCGCAAACCTACAGTCCTTCTCCAGATAGCAACCAACTACAAGGTGGACGTACGTGGAACAGGGCCTGTCGACTTGCAACCAACCTCGGCTGATCAATTCAGCCATTTCTCAGGGAGCGGATCTGGATATCTGCGCTCATCTACGAGCCGGGCGCCACCGAGCCGCTTTTGAAGCCATGTTGCCGCGATATCGAGAGCGCGTGTTTCGCTTAGCCGTTTCAATACTGTGGGACGGGCCTGCCGCGGAAGACGCCACACAAGACGTATTTGTTCGTCTATGGCATGCGCTGCCTGGCTACAACGGCAACGCGGCTCTCTCGACGTGGATCTACGCCATCACGCGCAATACCTGTATTTCGCTACTGCGGAAACGGCGGCTGCACGTCTCTTTGGATGAAACCGTATCGATGGACGACGAGGGCGCCGGCTTGCAGCTCGCCGCGCCCGAATACGACGATAGCGCGGTGCTCAGCGTAGAAAAGCTCCTGGTCCGGCTGCCGGAACGATATCGACAGGCGGTCACTCTTTTTTACATGGAGGACCAATCTTACGAACAAACTGCTGCCACGCTGGGGTTGCCTTTGGGCACGGTAAAGGCACTGCTGCATCGGGCGCGCAAACGGCTCATTAAACTAACCCATGAGGCAGTAGCGACTTAGACCGCCGGTTGCTCGCTTATAAGCTTACGGACTGCGATCGACCGCTCGCCCATCGCGCTGGAGTATCATGGACGCCGAATCCAGGTGCGCCTATCCATCCACCCGGTTACCATTAGCGCCGGATTAGTTAATAGCGGGTTCAGGATAGAGCCCGCGCTGCGTAAGCAGCGAAAAACAAGGCAGACCCTGCGTCTGCCTTGTTTTGCTATTAGAGCACCAGGACGGTGCTATTAATGGCCGAGTGAACAGATGAACAATAAGCAAGCCGAGCCGAGCCCTGCAAAAAAGCCGTCTGATGTCACCGTGGACTTGGGTGCGCCGCATCCATCGTTGCTGCGCGATTTCAAAGAACACATTCGGCGTCGCGACCCCGGATCCCACAAAGGACTGATGATTGCCGCGCTCGGCATCGTATTCGGCGACATAGGAACGAGCCCCTACTACGCACTGCGCGAGTGCTTCTTACCGAAGCACGGCATCGCCCCCACGCCCGATAACGTCATCGGCATGCTATCCCTGGTGCTGTGGTCGATGATGTTGATCATCTCCGTGCAATACGTCGCGATCATCATGAAATCCGACAACCGCGGCGAAGGCGGCGTTCTGTCGTTGAGCACGTTGCTATTGAGCGCGACGCGCAACTGGAAATTCTGGACTCCGATCGGCGCCATCGGCCTCTTCGGTGCCGCACTCTTCTTCGGCGATGGCATCATCACTCCGCCGGTGTCCATCCTCGGCGCGATGGAAGGACTCATCGTTATCGACGAAAAGTTGGCGCGCTTGGTGGTGCCCGGCACCGTAGTGATATTGGTGGTGTTGTTTAGTGTGCAAAAGCGCGGCACCGGCGCCATCGGGCTTGCGTTCGGTCCGATCATGCTTGTCTGGTTCGCCGTGCTCGCGTTGCTGGGCATCAGCAAGATCGTTGCGGCACCGGAAGTGTTGTACGCCGTCAATCCGCTTAACGCATGGCGATTTTTCGCGAGCAATGGCTTCGCGGGTTTCGCGGTGATGTCATCGGTGTTTCTCGCCGTGACGGGCGGCGAAGCCCTCTACGCCGACATGGGTCACTTCGGACGCCTGCCGATACGCAATGCATGGTTCACCATCGTGTTGCCAGCGCTCTTGCTCAACTACTTCGGGCAGGGAGCGTTTCTTCTGACCAACCCGCAAGCGATCGACAATCCATTTTTCATGATGGCGCCAAGCTGGGCGCTCGTTCCTCTATTACTGCTGGCGCTTGCCGCCGCCATCATCGCCTCGCAAGCGGTGATCGCGGGCGTGTTCTCCATCACCCGTCAGGCGATCAACCTCGGGTACTTGCCGCGTTTGCAGGTGCTGCACTCCTCCGAGGACGAAATCGGACAGGTCTACGTGCCCGCGCTCAATTGGATGCTCTTCGTCGGCTGTGTGGTCTTGACCATTGGTTTCGGTTCGAACTCCGCATTGGCGGGCGCGTACGGAATCGCCATATCCAGCACCATGCTGATGGATGCCGTCATGGTCATTCTTCTCTTGCGCTTTACGCGATCCTCGCATCATCACGCGATGATCAGCGTGCTGGCCATCATCGTCGTGCTGAATGCCCTCTTCGTCGCCTCCAACTTCCTGAAATTTCCGGATGGCGGCTGGCTGCCGATCGTCATTGCGATCGTGGTCTTCGTTCTGATGAGCACGTGGTCGGTCGGGCGCCGCACGCTTAGTTGGCTCGTTGCTCGCGAACAAACGCCCTTGCGCGACTTCCTCGCTGCATTGATCAAAGAACCGCCGCAGAAAGTGGCGGGCACCGCGGTCTATATGGTGAGCGACGCGAGTGGCGTGCCGCGAGCGCTTTCGCAAAATCTCCGCTTCAATCGCGTCATTCACGAACGCACCATTTTGTTGAGCTTCTTGCATCCGGAAGTTCCGCGGGTACCCATTGGCGAACGCATCGAAGTCCAGAACGTCGCGCCGGGAATTCAACGCGTGATCGCGCGCTACGGATTCATGGAAACGCCGAATGTCGTCGCCGCGCTTCGTGCCGCGGACGATCACGGCGTTGCATTCAAACCCGAAGAAACCACGTACGTGCTCGGACACGAGAATCCCGTAATCACGCATGCCGCCGGCATGGCCGTATGGCGGAAGCGCCTCTTTGCGATCATGACTCGCAACAGCCAGATGGCCGCCACGCACTATGGAGTGCCGGCACATCGCGTGTTCGAGGTGGGGAGCCAGGTGAAGCTTTAGAAGCCACTAGCAACTAGCCGCTAGCCAGAAAAACTAGGAACAGAATTCCTACCTGACCAGGATCACGATGACGACGAGCAACCTAGCTACGGCACACTCCTTAATCTGGCTAGTTGCTAGCGGCTAGTTGCTAGCGGCTGCCCCTTCGGCGCCCCCATATACGCCGACACATAATCCGCTTGGCTTAGGCGAATGACGTCATAGGCTTCCTCGCGTCCGTAGACGTGGGTAATCTCCACTTTGTGAGCGCCCTCGCCCGGAACGTGTTTGTACGTGAGGAAGTAATGGCGCAGGCGTTCGATAACCGAGTCGGGACAATCGGCAATGTCTTTGATACCGCCGTACACGGCATCGTCGCACATGACCGCGACGATCTTGTCGTCGGCTTCGTTGTTATCCACCATTCGAAGGCCGCCGATGGGAATAGCCTGCACAAGCAAGTCGCCATGGCCAATGGATTTTTCCGTGAGCACGCAAATATCGAGCGGGTCGCCGTCGCCGATCACGTTTGCCCGGCCGATTTTTGACGCGCAATACTCGCCGACTTTGTCGGCGCACAACGTGCGCGGCAAAAAGCCGTACAACGAAGGATAGACGTTCGAGAAGCGTTGCGGACGATCGACCTTGAGTAACCCGCTGACTTTGTCGAGTTCGTACTTCACCGTATCGGTCGGTACGATTTCGATGTAGGCCGTGACGACAGCCGGCGCATCTTTGCCAAGATCAACGCCATGCCAGGGATGCGCGCGGAACGCAGAGGGGAAGAACGCCATACAGCACCGTCAAGTCAGTCTTACAGGGGGCGCGCATGATACTCGTCCGCGCGGCTAAAGTGGCCAATCAGAGAAGCTACTAGCAACTAGCCACTAGCCACTAGCCAGAAAGGCTTGGAAGAAGGAAGAAAGCTCCTATCCGCCCGAAATTATGACCACGGCGAGCAACGTAACTGTCGTAACGTCGACTTCTTTATCTGCTGGCTAGCGGCTAGCGGCTAGTAGGCTATCGGCGCTGCATTCCAACCGAGGACCCAGATCGGCGAAGGCACGCGCCAATCCATAAAATGCCGGCGTCGCCGAATGAATGACGTAGACCGGCAGCGGCGCAAGATAGTGCCGGTAGCGACCTTTGCTCTCGAAGCGAGCGCGAAATTCGCTCCGCACGAAGTAATCGCCGAGTCGCGGCACGATGCCTCCACCGATGTAGACGCCGCCGAACGCGCCCAGCGTCAGTGCAAGATTGCTCGCCGTCGTGCCCAGCATGGCGCAAAACATGGCGAGCGCCTCGATACATTGCGCGTCGTGTCGTCCGATCGCCGCATCGGCGACTTCACTGGGCTGTAACTCGCGCACCGCGACGCCGTCGAGCGAACAAAGCGCCGTATACAAATTCACAAGACCGGGGCCCGAGAGGGCACGCTCGGCGGAAACATGACCGAACTTCGCTCGCAACGCCTCGATGACTTTCGCTTCGCGGTCGTTCGCGGCGGCCAGAGTGACGTGCCCGCCTTCGCCTTGCAGCGGAAACCACCCGTCGCCCGAAGGAATAAGCCCGGATACGCCCAACCCAGTGCCGGGGCCCAGCAATGCGATCGGAGCGCCATCCATCGCAAGACCGCCTCCACATTGCCGCAATTCGTGTTTCGGCAAGTGCCGCAATGCCATGGCGAGCGCCGTAAAATCGTTGAGCACGATAAGGCGATCGAGATTCAACTCGCGCCGGAGTTCCGCCACCGAAAATCGCCAGGTGTGATTGGTCATTCGCACTTCATCGCCGCTCAGCGGAGCGGCGATGGCGATCGACGCCATGCTCGGCGCTCCGGCGTCGGAGCCGGCGAGATAAGCGCGGATAGCGTCAACGACAGTGGGAAAGGCAGCGCCATCGAGCACGCGTGCATCGACAATGACGCCGTCAACCAACGATGCGAAGCGCGCATTCGTCCCGCCTACGTCGGCGAGCAGGCACGAACTACCGAACTTAGGGAGCCCAGTAGACATCGACCGGGGTCTGTTGTTGAGCGAGCACGGCCCGAATCGGCATTTCGGACATCGAGCCGGCCTGTTTCGCGCGTTGATAGACCGACCATTTTTCCGCACCGACCATCATGAGTCCGATACGGCGGGCATCCAGCAAAGCGCTTAAATTTTGGCTGATGCGCGCATGCGGCGCCACCAGCGAGTGCATGGCGACGCAAGCAGGAGCGACGTCCACATCGAGCGACCTGAGGAGTCCAAGGGAGTTCGGAACCAGCGATGCGAAATGACCGTCGATGCCCATACCGAGTACGACCGCATCATAGGGGCGCGGTAAACGCGTCATTGCCCGCCATGCCCAATCGATGCCGCTCTCCGGGGTAGGTGCAGGATTTTTCAGACCGATAAAGTGCGCATGCACCGCATTCGCCTGCAGCAAATGCTCGCGCACGAGTTGCTCGTTACTTTGCGCATCGCTCGCATCGACCCATCGCTCATCGGCCAGTCCAATCCAAACGCGGCTCCAATCGAGCTGTTCGCGGCTTAACTGTGCGAACAGCGGAATTGGCGTAGCGCCTCCCGAAACGATCAAGCTGGCAACGCCCCGCGCCGCGATGGCCTCCTCAAGATCGACGCGGATTTCTCCCGACAGCGCCGAATACAGAGCCTGCGCATCCGGGAACCGATGTTCGTGACGAGAAGTGGTCATCGCCGGATACTAGCTCCTTCGAAGCGACAATGGCTAACGGGTCGGCGTGCCGGCATCGCGGCCGACGGTCGTGGTCCAGGCGCGAATCGATTTGCGGGTAACCAATCCATGTCGTACGTACGGGTCGTTCGCAGCGAATCGCTCCGGCACGTCCGGCGAATCGCAGTGGAATATAAACAAAGCGCCGTCGGCGGGATCGGCGAAGGCTCCGGCAAGCAACAATTCGCCGTTCGCATTCGCGTGCCACGCAAGTTTTAGATGCTCGGCGCGGAATGCGCCGCGACGCTCAAGATAGTCGGCAGAATATTCGTAGAACATGGCGTAGTGCACGATGCGCTCCCGAGAGTGGAAGACGCCATTCTACGGTCGAGAGTGGCACCGCGACACGCTTATCCCCGATGACAGAATCCTCCGACATGCGAAACGCCGTCGCGATCTCTCGACGCGCTCACGTTCAGCCCTTTTTTGAATGCGCCGTGGCAGTCGTATTTTGCAGTTCCGCGCGACGCGCATCCATCAGGCGTTTCGCCCGCGCTTTCGCCTCTGCCGCTTCCGCGTCGGCAGCGGACATGGCAGGAGCGGCAGCCGGCTTCGGCCGGGGGCGCTCGACGACAACGGGCTTCACTTCAGAAGGATCCACCGTCACCATCATCGATGAAATCAATTCGGAATCGGATTCCGACCAGTCCATCGAATCGTTGACGGGTTCCGGTGTCTTGTCGGTCTTGAAAGCAGCCTGCACTTGCGTTGCCAAAGCCGCATCGAGCGACCATTCCTTCTCCGCCGGCTCAGTCTTCGGCAGCGGTGCGGGCGACCCAGGTAAAGCAGGCGCAGTCGATTCGCTAACGGTCGAAGCTGACGATAACGCAGTGGTTTCGAATTCCAGCGTATCGCTGGTCTTCTGAACTTCTGTCTTTGGAGCGTCTGTCTTGGGAGCTTCGCGGGTCGATTCCGCCACTGCCGTGGGCGTTTCGACCGGCGGTTTCGCGACTTCTACGACAGGAGGTTTGGGCGGTACGAACACGGCCAGCTCGGGCGGCAAGCTAGCACCGGAATTCGCAGCGCTACCCTGCGCAGCGCCAAGTACATTCGGCGCAAGTTCCGCATAGAGTTCATGGAACTTCTCGATCGAACGCGCCATATTGAAGTTAAGCCAAATGTGTTTGCGCGCTTCGTGTATGACGAATGCTTTCCGATCGAAAGGCATTTCCAGCGCTCGCGTCAGTCCACGCTGCAAGGCCGTCGGGCTGTTGGCTTCGACCGCGATGCCGAAATTTCCCAGGACTTCTCCTTGTGCGCCGACGCCAGTTCCGACGCACGGCACGCCGCATGACATTGCCATGGCGAGCGCAAGTCGCGCGCTATCGTTGGTGGCACTCGAACAAACGACGTCGCACGCATTGAAAAGCGCGCCGAGATCCGACCATTCACCGATCAACTTAGTGCGAGTGCCGAGCACGCCCCCGCCCACGGCCGCCATCAAAACGGCATTGCCTTTTTGCACTGCTCGCCCGGAAAGCACGCAATACAAATGCTGATTGGTTCGAATCAGCTCGCCCATCGCTTTGAGAAAGGTCGCATGATCGAACTCCGGGGAATAAGGTGCATGCATACCGATGACGACAGCGTCCTTCGGTATCTCCAATTGTTTGCGCACGCGTTCGCGCGCAGCGGGGTCGGGTTTGAAGCGATCGGCGTCGATGCCCGCCGCGATCACCATTGCGTTGGCTTCAGGCCATCCGATACGACGGTATTGCGCGGCAGCGACGGCAGACGAATAGGCAATGCGCTTCGCGCGCGCGGGCTTCGCCAAATTAAATATTTGTTTGTCTAGCCAGCCGGCGTCGGCCGCTAGCGGCGTGGTCCGAGCCACGCTCCAGACTTGCGGAAGGTCGTCGGAGACGGCAAACGTCGCCGCAAGCTGCGCAGTGGCGCCCCAGGCGTGAATGACATCAGGTTCGATTTCCGCAATCAGCTTTTTCAGTTCGGCAGGCGCAAACATCGAAAAGCGCTTCAGCGACAACGGCAACTCATGCACCGGAATGCCGGACTGACGCACGACGCCGAACAACGTATCGCCTTGGGAGAAGTGTACGACTTCGTTTTCGATGCGCTGGCGGGCACCGCGCGTGAGTAACGGCAACAACAGGGGATTAGGCGCGACGCTATTGTCAGCGCCGACCATGTGCAACACCTTTAGTCGTCGAAACTTGCTGTCCACAAACCGCCGAGGAGCCGCGAAGATCGGCGCTATCGTACCAGCAGCCCGGCGCGCAACCGCGCTGCGTCATGTGAATCTGTTAACCGTTGCACATACGCTCCGTGCGCTGCATCACGCTTCGCGGCGTAACCCATTAGTGGTTGATCTTAGTTAGGCCGCAATTGACGCCGGCCCGGCGAGGCGGCTGTAAAACAAGGACAAAGGAGCGCTTTCAAACGACGGGGATCGCAGGCATTCGAGTTCTGCCCCGACTCGTTATCGATGGGTGCCTTGTTGACCCAGACCTTATCGTGCCGGGTTGGCAAAAAGCTTGTCTGCGACGAAGGGATTGCGGAGGCGTTCCGCACCGAACGTAGACGTGGCTCCATGTCCCGGCACGAATTGGATGTCGTCGCCCAAGGGAAAAAGATTCTCGCGAATCGAACGAATGAGATCCTCATGATTGCCCTGCGGGAAATCGGTACGCCCGATGGAGCCTTGAAATAGCACGTCGCCCACCAATGCAAAGCGCTCTATCGGATGAACGAAGACGACATGCCCGGGAGTGTGGCCGGGACAGTGTCGAACCTGCAGCGTCTCCTCACCCACCGTCACGGTATCGCCCTGTTCCAACCAGCGATCGGGTGCAAAAACCTCCGCGTATTCGAAGCCATAACGACTTCCTGCTTCGGGAAGATGGTCGATCCAAAACTGATCGCCACGGTGCGGCCCCTCGATGGGCACGCCCGTACGGCGTGCAAGCTCGGCGGTCGCTCCGGCATGGTCGATATGCGCATGCGTCAGCAGAATTTTTTCCAAGTCGAGCCCGTGATCTTTCAACACTTGCTCGATGCGTTCGAGATCGCCGCCCGGATCCACCACGGCGGCGCGCTTCGTGCGTTCGCACCAGATCACCGAGCAGTTCTGTTCGAACGGCGTTACCGGAACGATCATCACCTTCATCGCGTCACCCGTATCCTTAAGCCTGCGGCATATCGCTCGTAATGCCGCCGATCAGAATCATCCTGAGCGCCTGCTCCACCGAAAGGTCGCTGGTTTCGAGTTCATCGCGCGGCAGAAACAACGTATAGCCGCCGATCATGTAACTCAACGGGAAATACACGGCAACCAATTCGCCTGAGGATGCGCCGCTCAGCTGCGGATGCACTCGTTCGGAGGTCACGAACCCAACCGCCCGGGCAGGACCTATTTTCCACAGAACCACGCGTTGCAAATCGCGCCGCTCGCCGCTGGCGGGGAAAAAGCGCGTAAGGTCTTTGAGCGCGCCGAAGATCGTCTTCACCAGCGGAATTCGCGCCAGCAATTTTTCCCCAAAGCGGATAAAGCGGTTGACGACGTAGGCATTGATCAGCGTTCCGACAAAGAGAACGACTAGAAAACCAACGGTAAGCCCCATTCCAGGGCGGTAAGTGCCTTCTGGCAAGACGAGCTTGAGGCCTCGGCCGAGAAAGTCCTCGGCCGTGATGCCGAGCCAATACACCAGATATATCGTCAACGTCACCGGCAATACGGCCGCCAAGCCTTTAAGAAACGTGCTTCGAAGTCGTCCCATAGATCACCGTGCCATTCAAATCAAACTGTCAAACAAACGCCGCAAAAAACGCGGAGCGCAAGTATAGCTTCGTACGCCAGAGCGGAAGCGGATTGCGCCGGCAACACGGTAGAATTCGCACCCTGCCGACCGTTCAGACTCGTTACGCATGAGAATTTCGACCGCGACCCTCTATGGCACCTGTGTACTTCTTGCCGTCGTAGCCACCGCGGCCGATGCACGCGATACGGCGCAACTGCCGCCGGTTGTCACGCGCGCACTCGAGCAATACGGAATACCGACCAAGTCGTTAAGCGTGTTCGTACAGGACGCGCGCACCGATGAAGTGCTGATGGCGCACAACAGCGACATACCTCGCCAACCCGCCTCGACCATCAAGGTGCTCACCTCGATCGCCGCGCTCGATACGCTCGGACCTGCCTACACGTGGACCACCCGCGCCTACACCACGGCGCCGATTAAACAAGGCGTGCTTGACGGCGACCTTGTAATCGTGGGCGGCGGCGATCCGTACATGATCGCCGAACGCTGGTGGAGCTTCGTCATGCAACTGCGGCAAGCGGGACTGACGTCGATCAACGGCGACATCGTCATCGACCGCACGTTATTTGCGCCGGTTTCCGAAGACCGCGCGAGCTTCGACAAGCAGCCGGAACGCAGCTACAACGTCGTGCCCGACGCCATGATGGTGAATTTTCAGACTGCGACCTTCAGTATCGGCGCAGGATTTCTTGCACCGGGCGCGAATGCCAAACTCGCCACGATCAGCGTCGATCCCCTGCTCGCCAATCTCGACCTGTCGAATAACGTGCGCTTAGGAAGCGGCGGCTGCCGCCGCGCTCAGCAAGGGCTTCGCTTCGAAACGCCGCAAGGCTCCTCCGGCAATGCCATTTCGGTGCGCGGCGTGGTGCCGCGCAACTGCGGTCGTTACAGCACCTCGCGTGCGGTCATGTCGGCGCCGGAGTTCGCGTACGGGACCTTTCGCTCGATGTGGGAACAATCCGGCGGGACGATAAGCGGCAAACTGAAATTGCAACCGCTGCCGCCGAAAGCGCGCTTGCTGCACGAATTCAATTCGCTGACGCTCGGCGAAGTGGTGCGCTTGGTGAATAAATTCTCCAATAACGTCATGGCGCGAACGCTCCTGCTAACGCTGGCGGCCGAACAATTCGGCACGCCCGCAAACACCGAAAATGGCCGGCGCGCGGTCATGTCGTGGCTCAACGAAAAAAACATCGAGATTCCCGGACTCGTGCTTGATAACGGCTCAGGTCTCTCTCGCGCCGAACGCATTACGGCGCGCGGCCTGGCTCAAGTGCTCCATGCAGGCTGGCACAGCCAGTACATGCCGGAGTTCGTCGCCTCGCTACCGCTTGCCGGAACGGACGGAACGCTGCGTAACCGCTTCAACTCCGCGGCGATGCGCGGCCGCATCCGCATGAAGACCGGCCATCTCGACGACGTCAGCAGCTTGGCAGGTTATGTGAATGCGGTGTCAGGGAGCACGTATATCGTTTCCATCGTCGTGAACAATCCCGGCGCCGAGTTTGGCGTCGGGGACGATGTGCAAGCGGCGGTGTTGCGCTGGGTATTCAGTCAATGACCCCTTCCCGCTTTACATCAACGCACAATTCGCGTAATTTTCCGCCCGTGAGCACCGCCGCCAAAAAAAGCATTACGACGAAAAAACCCTTCCTAGGGGTTTTTGGTTTGCGTGCGTGCTGACAAACGAAAGCAAGATTCACCAAAGGCCCCGTCGGAAACGCCGGGGCCTTTTTTTATTCTGGCCCCTGCGAATCCAACCCCAAAACATCGCAGGAGTAAGTTCATGAACGCCGCCGTCCAACTTCGATCGAATCGACAATCTGAACCGCGCACGGTCGCCATCGTCGGCGCTACCGGCGCCGTCGGCATCGAAATCCTGAAGTGCTTGGAGGATCGAGCGTTCCCGGTGAAGTCGCTGCGTCTCTTTGCTTCGCCACGATCGGCAGGACGTGCGTTGCCGTTCCGCGGCCAGCAATTGGTGATCGAGCCGTTGACCCCGGAGTGCTTTAAAGGAATCGATGTCGCGCTATTCTCCGCCGGCAGCGGCATTTCAAAAGAATTTGCGCCGCTCGCAGTGGCCGCAGGCGCCGTCGTGGTGGACAATTCCTCGGCATTCCGCATGGACGCAAACATTCCGCTAGTGGTTCCTGAAATTAATCCCGGCGCGCTCGATCGGCATCCTGGCATCATTGCTAATCCGAATTGCGTGGCGATCATCGCCGGCGTTCCGCTCTGGCCCCTGCATAAACACAACCGCATCCGCCGCCTCGTCGCTTCAAGCTATCAAGCCGCTTCGGGAGCGGGTGCGGCGGCGATGAGCGAACTTCGCGACTCTACGCAGGCTTACTTGGAAGGCCGTGCTTACCACCCCAAAGTATTGCCGCATCCCTACGCATTCAATCTGTTTAGCCACAATGCTTCGATCGATCCGGCAACGGGTTACAACGGCGAAGAACTCAAGTTCATGCAAGAGACCCGCAAAATCTTCGGCGACGAAACGATTGCCATGAGCATTACCTGTGTGCGAGTGCCGGTGCTGAGAGCGCACGCGATCTCGATGAGCGTCGAATGCGAACGTCCCATCACTCCGTCGGAAGCGCGCGCGCTCTTGATCGGCGCACCGGGCGTCAAACTCGTGGACGATCAATCGAACAACTACTTTCCGATGCCGAAGGATGCATCGGGTCAGGGCGACGTGCTCGTCGGCCGTATCCGCCAGGACTTAAGCGACCCAAGCGGGAAAACCCTGTCGCTGTTCGTCGCCGGCGATCAACTGTTGAAAGGCGCCGCATTGAACGCCGTGCAAATTGCAGAGCAAGTGATCGGCCCCTAAGCAAAGAGAGTCAATGCATGCCAAGCATTTTGATCGAAACGCGGCAGTCCTACGCGCCTGACCACGAACAAGCAATCATGAACGCCGTCCATGGCGCGTTGCGTGAGGCTTTTAAAATCAAATCGAACGACAGAAACGTTCGCTTGGTGGTTCACGAACCGCACCGCTTTGCTTGCGCGCCCGACAAGACGAAGCCGGAACTCTATACGCACATCAGCATCGATGCGTTGTCGGGCCGTTCGCTGGACGCAAAGCGCACTCTTTATAAGACCATCGTCGAAAGACTCGAAGCGCTCGGCATCCCGAAAGATCACGTCAGCATCCTGCTGCGCGAGTCGCCGGCGAGCGATTGGGGCATTCGCGGCGGCCAAGCAGCTTGCGACGTCGACTTGGGATTCAAGATCGATGTGTAGCAGAGCAACTCGCTTACCGCTCGAGGCTTTCGATAAACGCTTGAGTAAATTGAACGGTACGGAGCACTTGTAACTTGAGTACGGCAATCACGTTTCACGAACGATTACGACAGGCTTGGAGCGCGACACGGAGCCTGGTCTGCATCGGCCTCGACCCGGATGTCGCGAAAATTCCGGAGCGATTTGCGCAATCACCACTCCCGATTTTTGCTTTCAACAAGGAAATTATCGACGCGACACACGATCTGGTATGTGCCTACAAGCCGCAGATTGCGTTTTACAGCGCCATCGGCGCAGAACGCCAATTGGAGGCAACGATAGGCTATATCCGCGATCGCGCGCCGCATGCCATCGTGATTCTCGACGCCAAGCGCGGCGACGTCGGGAATACCGCGAACGCTTACGCAGCGGAAGCGTTCGAACGCTACCGAGCGGACGCGGTCACCGTAAATCCGTACATGGGCGAGGATTCGGTTCGCCCTTTCATCAAGGACGCCGCGAAAGCCGCAATCGTACTGTGTCGCACCTCGAACTCCGGAGCGCGGGACTTTCAAGATCTCTTGGTGGAGGAAAAACCGCTGTATCAACGAGTTGCCCAACGCGCGGCGCACGAATGGAATCAACTGAAGAACGTTCTGTTCGTCGTGGGCGCAACCTATCCAGAAGAAATGTCGCTTCTACGTAAAGCGCATCCCGAAATAACCTTCCTCGTACCAGGCATTGGCGCACAGGGCGGCGATCTTAAAGCGACCCTAGACAACGGGCTCGATGCCGACAAGCAGGGATTGCTGATCTCGTCGTCGCGGCAAATCATTTTTGCGGGCGATCAAGTAGCGATCCGCAAGGCGGCCGAATCGTTGCGTGATGAGATAAACGTGATTCGTTTCAGAACATAGACGGAAGCAGTTCGCGACGCGCGCTTATTCTGCCATCCAATCCATAGCCGCCACTTGGCAGTCTCGACGCTCCCAAACCGGCGATCGTGCGTTCGCGCCTAAGCCGCTACGCAGCTTTCGAGAACGAGATCTTGGCTCTCACGCCCAATGCCGCAAGCACGCGCAGCAACAGATCGGTCGACACATCTTGGATTGCGCCATTCAAAATCGACGTCATACGCGAACGTGAAGTGCCGGTACGTTCGGCGGCCTGGGCGTGCGTCAATTCTTGCTTACCCGTTTCGGCAATAATCTTCTTCACCAGCGCGACCCTCAACTCCATCGCTGCCGAATCCTCCTCGGACAGCTCGAGCAGTTGAGCGAGATCGCGGCCCGTATTTGCTTTAACGGCCCGAGTTCGGGGTGCGTTACGTTTTTTCATGGACCAACTCCTGCAAGCGTCTACGGGCCAGTCTAATCTCAGCCTGTGGCGTCCCCCGATCTTTCTTTTGAAAAGCGCGTAACACCAATATCCCCCTGGCAGATTTCCTTAAGTAAAACGCTCGATATTGCCCAGATGGCTCATGTGCACGCAACTCATCAACGCCCGGCGCTACGATCGACATCGGTCGGGACGCTGGCATGCCAAGCGAAATACCTTCCTGCAACAATCGCAACGATTCCCCAAATGCAACTCGAATCGACTTCGGCAAGTGGCGAAATTCTTCGAGTGCCTTAGGATGAAAAATCACTTCCTTCACGCTCCATTGTTCCAGATCTGAGACATGATGACAAGAAAATCACGCGTGCGGACGCAATGCACGCTTTTAGGCGCTCAAGTAATCCCTATTGACCGCCAGACTAGCGATCCCTGTGCCGAACCGGCACCGGAATTAACTGCGTCTTTGTATAGAAAGACGCGGACTCGTGACTTGATCCCGGAACCAAAAAGAATTTCACGCGGGTTTATTCTCAGTGCCCTCGCCCGGCGTAATGAACAGCATCCTGGCCGGCCGTCGAACTCTCGCGGTGTGCCAGGTATCCCTCGGCACTAGAACGAACGAGCCGGGCTGATTCATCGTTATAACGGTTTCGCCGCCGCGCTGTTCGAGAACCAAGTCGACATCGCCGTCGAGCAAACACACGAATTCTTCGCCGGCGGGATGTTTTTCCCATGTCGGCCAATCGCAGTCGAACGTGTAGAACGACACCATCCGAGAGAATTGGCCTAGCTTTCCGCTTCGCAACGCGTCCCAGAACTCCGGCGTCACCGGCAACGGTCTCGCGTGACAGGCATCGTCCAACGCGACGAAGGTGTTTTCGATCTGAAACGGCTTCATGTTCGTTACCCGTCTTTCATGACTGCGTTGTAGCGGCGTTGCATTTCTTCCGGCGTCACCGTTTCGATGCTGTGCCCAATGCTCCAGCGATGCCCGAAGGGATCGATGATCGATCCGCTGCGTTCGCCGTAAAACTGATCCGACGGCGGGCGCTCCAAGGTCGCGCCGGTTTTGACTGCATGTTCGATCACCGCATCGGCATTATCGACATGCAGGTGCAAGGTGACGGATGCACCCCCCACCGCCTTGGGTCCGCGGAAATTAAATTCCGGATATTCATCCGCGAGCATCAAAGTGGTGCCGTCGAAGTCCATTTCGGCGTGCCCGATCCGGCCGCCGGGTTCGTTGAGACGGAATTTTTCTTTTGCACCGAACGCAGTGGAGTAAAACGCTATCGCCGCTGCCGCATCGTTGACGGATAGATAGGCAAAGAGTTCATGAGTCGCCATGGCGTTCTCCTTGAGTGAGTCAATGGGTGGCGGGACTTTAACGACATTGCGCTTCCGTGTATTGAAAGAAATTTACCCACGCCCGTCGGTGCGATTGAATTTCCACCCTAGCGACACATGCCCCGGCGACTCCGGCGCAGCGCGTCGATACTCCTCTGGGGTAAGGCCTGCGAACTCGCGGAACTCGCGATTGAAGTGCGGCTGATCGCTATAACCCGCTTCGAACGCAAGATTGGCCCAGGTCGCAGATGGATCTCGCGAAAAACGCTTGAGCACGTTCTGAAAACGCAGCACGCGCGCGAATCGCTTGGGCGTAAGCCCGACCGCTTGGCCGAACAGTTCGACGAAGCGCCGATGACTGAAACCGCTGCGTAACACCAGCGACCGCATGTCGTCGGGGTCGCTCGTGCGCGAGTCGATCGCGTGCAGATCGGCCAATGCTTGTGCGACGGCGGGATGAATGCCTTTGACTTGCGGGAGACGCATCATCAAGAACATCTCGAACAATTCAAGTTGCGCCTCCGGGCGCGCGATTTGCAAAAGCTGATCTCGCAATGCAGCGGCGCGCGGACCCCATACGTCGTCGAGACTCGTATGCCGATTGGCCAACTCGAGCGCACTCACCCCGAACAAGGCTTGCGCTGCACCGGGCAACAAGGTGGCGCCGATTGCCGATGTCGGTTCATCCATCTCCTTGATGTAGAAAGAGGCACGTGCGCCACCGACCGCACTGTAACCACAGCAGCGTCCTCGCGGATCAGCTCGGTCCAAAATTCGAATCGGCGTATCGGACAACCGGATCACTGCGTGCATGTGGCCGTCGGGCAATGCGTGTTCGTTGAAACGTTGCAATTGCGGCGGGCGCCGACGATCCGAAATCCAAAGGTTCTTGACGAACGGCCGCAAGGCGATGTGGGGCGGGCGAATCATGGCAGATCGACTCTACTGTATTCGCCGTTCTAAATGTCACCCGGTTCTAGAGCAAGGACATTTGCATACCTGCCAGCACCGGCGGAACGAATTTCGAGGTGTCCAACGGCGCGCGACGTTCTCGGTTCAGCCGGAATTTTCGCGACGCCACTTCGAAACGCTTCTTGAATAAATCGGCAAATACGCCTTCCCCGCGCTGCCGCGTCCCGAAACGCGGATCGTTATCGCGACCGCCGCGCAGTTCATGAACGCGCGATATGACATGCGCCGCTTTCAGCGGCTCATGCGTTTGGAGCCACTCGCGAAACAGGTCCTTCACTTCATGAGGCAATCGCAGCATGACGTAGCCGGCTGTCTGCGCGCCGGCAGCGGCCGACGCTTCGAGAATATTTTCGAGTTCGTGATCGGTGAGGGCCGGAATGACGGGCGCCATCATGACGCCGACAGGAACCTTTGCCTCGGCTAATTTGCGAACGATGGCGAGACGGGAAGCCGGTGAGGCGGCTCGCGGCTCCAGTGTTCGCTTTAGATTCTTATCCAGCGTCGTAATACTGACGAACACGGCGACCAAATTGCGTGCCGCCATGTCCGCCAACAAATCCAAATCACGTTCGATAATGGCGGCGCCCTTCGTGACGATCGATGTCGGATGATGGCACTCGGAAAGCACTTCCAAAATCTGGCGCGTAATCCGGTACTCGCGCTCGACGGGTTGATAGGGATCGGTATTGGTGCCCATCGCGATCGGCGAGCAGCGATAATTTTTCGCCGCCAATTCTTCCCGCAATAGCTTTGCCGCTTCGGGTTTATAGAAGAGGCGCGTTTCAAAATCGAGCCCGGACGACAAATTGAAATAGCCGTGCGTCGGCCGCGCGAAGCAGTAAACACACCCGTGCTCGCAACCGCGATACGGATTGATGGATTGTGAGAAGGAAATATCCGGCGATTTGTTGTGCGTGATGATGCTGCGCGTTGCATCCACTTGCATGGTTGTCTCAAGAGGCGGCAACGGCTCGTCGAGAATGCCCCAACCGTCATCCTCCGCTTCGCCACGCGCGGAATCGAAGCGGCCTGCCGGATTGGAGACAGCGCCGCGCCCAGCACGAGGAATGGGTCGGTCGGGAGTGGAGGACATGGAGGGACTATACATCGTGGCTGGTTATATATACAG
>CAZQYC010000068.1:0-10797 GCA_964597495.1 uncultured Steroidobacteraceae bacterium
GGCTTCGAACCAAGGGGTCGGGAGTTCGAATCTCTCCGGGCGCGCCATCAAACAAAGAGGCCTCACCAACGCGTGAGGTCTTTTTGTTTGATGGCGGGTTGGGGAAGCCGAGAACTCTCGAGTCTCGGTATGCAATAGCGAGATCGGGAGTTCGACAAAATCGTACGGAACGATTTTGGACAGCAGTGGCTGGCGCTATGCGTCGCGTCCACGGACGGTTAGCGACAATCTCTCCGGGCGCGCCACATCGATGCGATACATCGGACTCCTGTCACGAGTATCGCGTGATGAGCAAAACGCGTGGGTTTTGCTCATCACCGGAATCCACATGAGGCATGTGAATTCCGGGACCCATCCATGGGTCCTTTAAGAGGTATGGCGCTTAGATATTGGGCCTTCTAATTAAGCAGTTAGTTCAAGCAACTTGCTGCTCGTTTGTTGGCTGTGACGAAATTGTGCCATGACACTTTTTTCCACTTCCCGAAGCGCTCTCATTCGATTTGCATATGGAGCCAAGTGCTCCGCCGAGAAGTGAGCATAGCGCCTCACCATCTCTGCATACTCCCATCCTCTCCTGCAAGGCATGCAAGGGTGTGTCGTATTCAAACCACCATGTCGGCAGTTCGATTTGACCGTGACGCGCTGTCAAATAAATGTGTTATGTGGCGCGGTCAAAATACGCATTCGCGATTGTGACGGATTTGTGCCGTAGAAGCGGCAGGCGGAGGGATTTCCACCTGCCTTTCACATGGTCATGCAGTTAATGCACGAACTATATGGCGGCACCGTTTGTTCGGAGGCAGATCGAAATTCGGCGCGCATATACCGGGCATCGTGCTCACGGAAGATGAGTCGGCGGTGCCCGACGAACTGGTAGCCGATCCTCGTACGCGACTGCTAGATAAACCGATCAGCATGCAGCTTCTGTTCGATACCATCGTGGAACTGCTTGGTCCGACGCAACTCGACGCCGGCAGACGATCCATGAGTCGGTCGACCGTATCTAGAAAGTACAAACGACAATTTGGGAGGATGAGCGATCGCAGCTCGAGTTCGAACCGGCCGGTTGGCGCGAAATCGAGTTCGATTTTCCGCTCCTGCTCGGCGGGCGTGAGATAGTCGATGCCCGTACGCATTCGCTTTTTGTTGTGCGCGACGTGTCCTCGCTATTGCCGATAGGCTGAAGATGGTTGATCACCTGGGTGTCGAGCGCGGTTCACTGATAAGCAGGATGCCCCTCGACTAGTCTCCCGCGCAGCGTCGCGAGGGTCCTTACGCAAATCGATATCCCGTTGTATTCCCCCTTGGTGAGCGGCGACGAAAGGAATTACACCCTCCGATCATCTCACCTAATTAAAGCGCTCATCAGGATTCGCCGTAAATACTCGCGAGGCAAACAGCTCAGGTTGTCGGCCGGACTCAAGATAAGGTCGACTGCACCGATACAACGTTCAGGACGAGCGGCGTTCCAGGTCTCGTCCTGCGTGATGCTTAGCATCGGCAGTACGGCTTCGAATTGCTCGCTTTAAGGCTAAGAGCTTGAATAGAACATTCAATATTCTGCTGGTGGACGACGATGTCACAATCATCAGCGCGTTGAGTCGAATCCTGGCCGGAATCGGCCAGCTCAGATTTGCGACGAATGGGCTCGACGCGCTCAGGCTTGCGCGCGAATCTCCGCCGGACTTGATGTTGTTGGATGTTGAGATGCCTGAGATGAGCGGACTCGAAGTCTGTGCACAGATGAAACGAGACCCGTCTTTGCTCGACGTCCCAGTCATCTTCATCACCAGTTTCAGCAACACCGAGCAAGAAGTAACGGGCTTCAACGCCGGAGCGGTCGATTTTATCGGCAAACCGCCGAGCGCGCCGCTCGTAATGGCGCGTGTGCGTACGCACTTACGTCTAAAGCAAATGGCGGACGCACTGCGCAAAGCGGCTGCAACGGATGTGCTCACCGGCGTGGCCAATCGACGCAGCTTTGACGAAGTGCTTACGCGCGAAATGTCGCGCGCACAACGTAGCTCAGCGCCGTTGTCGTTGCTGTTGATCGATATCGATTGTTTCAAGGCATACAACGACCACTATGGTCACCAGGGCGGCGATCACTGTTTGACTGCGGTTGCACAGGCAATTGGAGAGGTTCCCAAAAGGCCCGGTGACTTGGTTGCACGCTATGGCGGCGAAGAATTCGCAGTTCTGTTGCCGGAGACTCCCGCTGTCGGCGCGAGGAGTGTCGCGATGCGCATTCTTGCGTCGGTCGATGGGCTTCGGTTACAGCATGCGGCGTCGGGCGTAGCGAGTCACGTCACGCTGTCCATCGGCGTCAGCGTTTACTGTCGCTCCACACAAACGCAGGAGTTTAAGCTCAATCACACGATCAAAGAGTCTTTGTCGGCCGCTTTGATCGCCGCTGCGGATCAAGCTCTGTACGCGGCAAAAGATCAGGGTCGGCGTCAGGCCCGTTTCTTGAGTATCGAGGATCTCGGCTCGCCGCAGAGGGCGACAGCGGTCGTGGAGGGCAATATCGAGTCGAACCTTACAGGTAGCGGTTGAATCGCGACGTGCCTAAATCAAATACCTCTCGTCTCCGCATCGCTACGATTGCCGTGCTCGCGCTCGGGCTCGTCGTCGCGGCACTTGCCGCATGGCGGATCGACTCGATCAACGATGCGCTGATTCGAGAAAGTTTCGATTCGCGATCCAATCGGATTGCCGATCAACTCGTCGAGCGGATTCGCGGTTACGAATATGGTTTGCGCGGCACGCGCGGCGCCGTCATTGCCGCCGACCAACATCTCAGCCGCCGGATATTTCGGCACTACGCAGAATCGCGCGACATCGAGCGCGAATTTCCCGGCGCACACGGGTTCGGCTTCATCCGACGCGTGTCGATGGATCAAGAAGCCGAGTTTCTCAAAGCCGCCCGACGCGACGATTGGCCGCAATTCGAGATTCGCAAATTGGGGCGAAACGTCGGCGATCTCTATATTATTCAGTACATCGAGCCGTGGCAGCGGAATCTACAAGCGATCGGTCTAGACATCGCGTCGGAAGGTAGCCGCAGTCTGGCGGCTAGAGAGTCGGCGCGTACCGGACGAGCGACGTTAACAGCGCCGATCACGCTCGTTCAGGCGGCTGCCAGTCCCTCACGCTCGTTTCTCTTTCTTCTGCCGGTGTATCGGGCCGGATGGCCGCTGACTACTGCCGACGAGCGCGACGCCGCCACGTGGGGATGGACCTACGCGCCGCTACTGATCGATGAAGTGCTCGAAAGCGCGGATGCGAGCGAACATGAATTCGCATTGACGCTCGACGACGTTTCAAGTTACGGCACGACTACGCAATTCTATTCGCGGGGGAAGCAAAGTCGCACCGAAGCGCCGGTCATTCAGACGAGTCTCGTACGTTCCGTGTTCGGACGAACATGGCGAATTCATGTGCAGCCGTTGCCGGCGTTCTTCGACAAGCTGAATTTGCGGTCGCCGCAGATAGCCTTTTTCGCGTTTGCCGCGGTGTCCGTGCTTTGTGCCGCATTACTGCAGGCGATCTTGACGGTTCGCGCGCGGCGAATGGAGGTGCTTGCCGAACAGGCACGTTTGGCCAAGATCGTCGAGAGCTCGAGCGATGCGGTGATCGGCAAAACGTTGGACGGCGTCGTCACCGATTGGAATCGATCCGCGGAGCGAATGTTTGGGTACACCGCGAAACAGGCGATCGGCCGCTCGCTCATGGACTTGATCGTACCGACAGAGTACCGGCACGAAGAAAAGGATATTCTGCTTCGAATCTCGCGTGGCGAGGCTGTACCGCATTTCTATACGCGGCGTCGGAAATCCGACGGCACCGTGATCGATGTGGCTGTCACCATCTCTCCAATGCGCGATGCCGACGGCGCAATAGTCGGGGCGGCTAAGACAGCTCGCGACGTGACTCAATTGAAGAAGGCCGAATCCGAATTGCGGAGCGCGCAAGAGCGCCTGGCGGTAGCGACTAAAGCGAATCGCATCGGCGTGTGGGAGCTGAATCCGATCACCCACGAACTGATCGTTGACGACACCATGTTCGAGCTCTACGGTCGACGGCGCGAAGATTATAAGACCGTTAACGAGGCCTGGTTCGCGAGCTTGCACCCTGAGGACAAGGCGCACAGCGACCATGTGCTCGCAGACGCGCTGGCCGGAGTTAAGCCGCTGGATACGAGCTTTCGAATTATCACCGGCAGTGGCGAAATACGGCACATTCGAATGCGCGGCACCGTGACGTTCGATGCAGAAGGACGCGCAGTGCGAATTCTGGGAACGAACTACGACTGCACGGCGGAGAACGAGCGCGAACGGCGGCTCGATCAACTCAATGCCACGCTTGAACAGCAGGTTGCGGCGCGTACCGCCGAGATCAGTCAGCTATCGGCGTTGCAACGCGCAATTCTCGCCGATGCCGCGTACGCCGTGATCGCCGCCGAATTAGACGGCACCATCACCCTGTTCAATCCGGCGGCGGAGAAGTTGCTGGGTTATAGGGCGGACGAGATGGTAGGGAAGACAACTCCGGCCATTATTCACGACGCAACGGAAGTGGCGCAGCGCGCCGAAGTTCTGAACGCGGAACTCGGCACGAGCCTCGAGCCGGGATTCGACGTTTTTGTGGCCAAAGCGAAATTGGGCGCCACCGACACCAACGAATGGACCTACGTCCGTAAGGACGGCTCGCGCGTTCCCGTGTTGCTGTCGGTCAGCGCACTTCGTAATGCTGAGGGAAATATATTCGGCTACTTGGGGATGGTTGTCGATTTGAGCGAGCGCCGGATGAACGAATTGGCCTTGCGCGAAAGCGAGCGCTTCTTGAGAGCAGTGACCAACAACATTCCGGGCATGGTCGGATATTGGAATCGCGATCTACGCTGCAAGTTTTCGAACAACGCCTATATGGAATGGTTCGGCAAGGATGCGGAGCAAATGCGGGACATCGACATTAGACGGCTGCTTGGCCCGGAAGTGTTCGCACTCAACGAGCGTTACATACAGGGTGTGCTCGGCGGGAAGTCCCAGCAGTTTGAGCGCACTCTTGTGAAGGCGGACGGCAGCACCGGCTACGCCTGGTCCCACTACATACCCGATATCGAAGGCGAGACGGTGCGCGGGTTTTACGTGCTCGTCACCGACATAACCGCACTCAAGCGTGCGCAGATCGACTTGGAAGAGGTCAACGCAGCGCTAAACGTTCGTACGCAAGAGGCCGAAGCGGCCAATGCCGCCAAGAGCGAATTCCTGGCGAACATGAGCCATGAAATCCGAACTCCGCTCAATGCCATTATCGGGCTCGCGTACTTGCTGGAAGAGGCTGCCGTCAACGATGAACAACGGAGTTCGTTCGCGAAAATCCAGATTGCCAGTCGTTCGCTTTTGGGCGTCATCAACGACGTGCTCGATCTGTCCAAGATCGAGGCCGGTGAAGTGCAAATCGAAGCGGCGCGCTTCGATTTGCACGAACTATTTACCGAAGCTCAGCAGCTGGTTGCCCGCGATGCCGAAAACAAAGGGTTGCGATTGATCGTGCCGACTGAGTTCGGTCGAATTCCACGCGTCGTGGTCGGTGACGTGACCCGCGTCCGACAGATCCTGATCAACTTGCTGGGCAACGCGATTAAATTCACGCAACACGGACAGGTGGAAGTGTCGGTTGAATGTCTGGAAGCAAGTCTCGAAAAGATCGTCGTGCGGTGCACGGTTCGCGATACCGGCGCGGGTATCGAACAAGCGGTATTGCAGAAGCTCTTCACGCCATTTACCCAGGCCGATTCGTCTATCACGCGCCGTTTCGGCGGGACCGGTCTTGGACTGTCGATCGTGCGCCATCTGGCCGAGTTGATGGGTGGACAGGTCGGTGTACGAAGCAAGGTCGGCGTCGGCAGCGAGTTTTGGTTCGAGCTGCCTTTTGCCGTAGGCGAAGCTGATAGCGTATCGGCGAGTACGCAGACCTTTAGATCACTACAACTGCTGATCGGCGCGGAATCGGAGCGCTGCGGAAGGTTAATGAGGGTATCGCAACAACTGGGTTGGCGATCCGAAGTCGCCCCTTCGCAGGAAGATTTGCTAAGTCGCCTGCGTGAACGCGCCGCGGCCGACGACATGTTCGATGCAGTGGTCGTGGACGCGAACTTCGAGTCCGCGGGCATGCAAGAATATTTTTCGGAAATCGAAAGGACTCGGTCTAGAGCTGCAGTTCCGGCAGTTGTGACGCTTCAGGAGCTCGGAAAAAGATCGGGCATGGATAATTCGAATAGCGCTTTGCCAGTCGCCGCGGGCTCGTGGATCCATGCTTCAGAATTCTTCAACGTCGTCTGCGCTGCCGTCGCGAGTCGACATGTCGACAAATTCGGGGTGTCGGCCGGCACGGTTCGACTGGAACGACTGGACGGCGCACGCCTCCTCGTCGTCGACGACAGTCATATCAATAGAGAGGTGGCACGCCGAATTTTGGAGCGTAGCGGTGCGAGCGTTGTCGAGTGCGGTGACGGTCGACAGGCTCTTGAATACTTGCGGTCGCACGCTCAAGAAATCGACCTCGTCTTAATGGACGTGCAGATGCCCGTCATGGATGGGATTACGGCAACGTTGAAAATTCGTTCCGAACTTGGCATCGCCGCCACGCCGATTATTGCGCTTACCGCGGGAGCATTGGCTACCGAGCGGCAACGAACGTTGGACGCCGGCATGAACGACTTCCTCAGCAAGCCGTTGGATGCACGGATACTGATTAGCACCGTGCATCGCTTCGTCAGTCCGGCGCTCCACAAGCGGGGAAGGGCGGCGAGTAATGTCGATGCGTTGTCCCCCTCCGAAACCGAGCCGCCGCGGATCGAAGGGATCAACATAGCCGAAGTCATGGCGCGACTCGACAACGATGCTCCGCTCTTTCTCGCCATGCTGAAGCGATTTGCGTCGGACTACGGCGATACGTCGGAGCTTGCGACGTGGGATCTCGTTGATGACGCCAAGCGACGCGCATTGGCCGCGCGCATGCACAAGCTTCGCGGTGGCGCGGGCACGCTGGGCGCCGCGTCCGTTCAGCGCTTGGCGAACGACATCGAGTCAGCGCTCAAATCGGGACAGCCGGCCGTCGATGTGGCTCCGCAGTTAGCGACGCTGGTCGGGGATTTGACGGCATTGATCGCGCGGATTGCTGCGCACGCCGGACCGACCGCAAGTTCGGCCGATCGAGTCGAAGACGTTGCTGGGCAGCAAAACCTGGATCCCGATTCGCTGAGCGACCTCGAAGACTTGTTGCGAAGCCAGGACCTGGCAGCGCTCGACCGATTCCTGTCGCTTACCGCGCCTCTGCAATCCCATTTTGGAAAAACGAAGTTCGAGCGACTGCGGAGCGCGCTCGACAATCTGCAATTCACGGAGGCTGCTCGGTTATTGGCCGAGTATAACCGAAGTGCCTAGAACCTCACTCTGTGCGATATGTTTTCCGGCGCCGAGCGCAGTCCCCGCGTCCTGCTATCGAAGCAATGGGCATAAATGCGCCGTCAGTAACACGCGCGTACCTACGCATCGGCCGGCCGCCCGTTTGCTACTCTTTGTGAGCATCGCACCATGATTAACGCTCCGCCTCCGAGTGATGAAGCTGAGCGACTCGCGACGTTGCAGTCGTACGACGTGCTCGATACCGATGCCGAGCTTGCATTCGACGATCTGACTGCGCTCGCCGCCACGATTTGCGGCACACCGATCGCCCTGGTCAGTCTGATCGACGCGAATCGACAGTGGTTCAAGTCGCACCGTGGGCTTGCGGCCACTGAAACGCCGCGCGAGCTCGCCTTCTGTGCGCATGCGATTCTCGACAAGCACGAGCTGTTCGTCGTCCCGGATGCGGAGGCGGACCGACGGTTTCATGACAACCCCCTTACAACGGGGGAACCGCACGTTCGCTTCTATGCCGGAGCCCCGCTGGTCACGCCGTCCGGCCACGCGCTAGGGACACTGTGCGTAATCGATCACGTGCCGCGAAATCTCAGCGACGAGCAATTGCAGGCGTTGCAGCGCCTTGGCCGCCAAGTCGTTTCTCAGTTCGAATTGCGTCGCGCGCGCGATGCGGCGCGCAAAGCGGCGATCGCTAAAGCCGATTTCCTCGCCGCGATGAGTCATGAAATTCGCACGCCGCTGAACGGCGTAATCGGGACGGCGCAGTTGCTCAGCGGCTCGAAGTTGTCTGCGAAGGATAGCGAGTACGTTCAGGTCATCCTGCGCTCTGGCGAACATTTGCTGGGTGTCGTGAATGACATACTGGAATTTTCGCGCTTAGAGTCGCGTTGCGTTCAGTTGGAGACGGTCGAGTTCGATTTGCAACAGCTTTTGGCGGAGGTTGTTTCGATAACATCCGACGCCGCTCGGCGCAAGGGCGTTCTTGTCAGCTATGAATGCGGATCGAAGCCGATGCCGCGTCGCCGCGGCGATCCGCACCGCTTGCGACAAACGCTGCTCAACTTGGTGGGTAATGCGATTAAATTTACGCTAGCCGGCTCCGTCACGATTCGCATGGTGGAGATTGCCGATGGATGGACCGAATTTTCGGTGATCGACAGCGGCATCGGTATTTCCCCGGAAGCGCAGGCGAAACTCTTCAGTCGTTTTGTGCAGGCGGAGAGCGCCACTGCGCGCAACTATGGCGGCAGCGGTTTAGGACTCGCGATATCGCGCGAAATCGTCAAGCTCATGGGCGGGGAGATCGGCGTGCAAAGCCAAGTCGGCAAAGGAAGTCGTTTCTGGTTCAGGATTCCGCTTGCCGTCGCAGACGAGAATAGTCGCGCGCCGGCTATCGATGTCGAGGCAAGCGCGGAACATTGCGATTTAGGAGGCCGCAGCGTCTTGGTGGTCGAGGACGACGGCATCAACCTGATCGTCATCAAAGGCCTCCTGGAACGTTGTAACTGCGAAGTGACGACGGCGGAAAATGGCGCGGACGCCTTGAAGCTATGCGAAAGGCGGTCCTTCGACTTGATTCTCATGGACGGAAAGATGCCTGAGATGGATGGCTATGAAGCGAGTCGCAGGATTCGCCTGCTCCCCGAGGCGTGGGTGAAAAAGGTGCCGATCATTGCGCTGACCGCCGATGCGCTTGAAGGCGATCGAGAACGCTGTTTACTCGCCGGGATGTCCGATTACGCAAGCAAACCCATCGGTAGGCGAAAGTTATATGCCGTGTTGCAAAGAGCAATTACAGCGAGAATCGACAAATCCGACTTTCTGAAAATCGATTTTCCGCGCCAGTCGAAGCCCTAGCAGCCTGTTGAAAAACTCAAAGTCATAAGAATTTGGCGATAAGACTCATGGCACGGAGTCATTGAGGCAGAACGATAGCATGCGCGGAGCCGATATCAGTCAGCCGACCTTGTTCATTACGAAGACCACGGAAGATTTCGTGCCGAAGGAGCATCCGCTGCGTGCCATCCGTACGCTGGTGGATGAGGCGCTGTCGAAGTTGGATAGAAGTTTGAGCGTCTGAATGCCGAAGAGGGCCGGATGTCGATCGCGCCGGAGCGCTTGATCCGAGCCCCTTAGCCCGGAAGTGTCTACGATTCCATGGGAAGTCCAGTTAAAGTAATCCCGAAGCATGACTCTTGCACTTCGGCTCAAGGCTTACACGCTCGCTTTTTCCGGTTGTCATATAAAAGCGCGAGTTTGGCGCTCATACCATCATCGTTGTGCGCTGAGCCTAAATGGGGCGCGCGATTGCGGCGTGATTTGACGCCCTCGTTCGAACGCTTAAAGAAATATTGCATTGGAACCCATGGCCCGAAAGGGCAGGAGGTGAAAATCTCACGCGGTGCCGCGCTACACTCGAGATCGAAATTGGGGATCGCAAGCGAAATCCTGAAGTGCACTGCGTGCAGCGCAGCAGGAGGGCGGAAGCGAAAAAGTTTTTGCTAGGTAAGAACTGATCAAGTCCTTACCTATCCCGTTGCAGAACGGGATCCAGGATAAAAGCAGCAAGTCAGCTGAGCGAGTCGCAGCGAATGCGGACTTGTTCAGCGCTTACCTAGGTGCTCCCATGTCGACTGCAGATAAAAAGAACGGCACTCGATCGAGCGGCGCTCCCTTGGAGTGGGGCGGCACGAAGAGTTTTATTGGCGCGTCGCCGGCATTTACCGCCGCGCGTGAGCGTATCCGTGTCATTGCGGAAACCGACGCCACTGCGCTCATCGAGGGAGAAACCGGTACCGGCAAAGAGTTGGCCGCGCGCATCATTCACTATCAGAGTGCGCGCCGTGGCGGGCCGTTTATCCCCGTGAATTGCGGCGCCTTGCCCGACACCATCCTGGAGAGCGAGCTGTTCGGTTACCGCCGCGGCGCATTCACCGACGCCAAGGATCATGCGCCCGGCATCTTGTCGCTCGCGGACGGCGGTACTTTGTTTCTCGATGAGGTGGATTCCCTCTCGATGCGCGCGCAAGTCGTATTGCTGCGCTTCTTGCAGGAGCGAACCATTCGTCCATTGGGCGGTGGTTCGGAACGGCGTATCGACACGCGCGTCATCTGCGCCTGCAACCGGAGCCTCGAGCGGCTCGTCGCGGAGCAAGTATTCAGACACGATCTCTACTACCGCCTCAACGTGATGTACGTCGAACTGCCGCCGCTACGTTCCCGGGTCGAGGACATCGCGCTCTTCGTCGCCCATTTTCTTGCAGAGCTCGGCAAGCGTTACGGCACAGAGGTGAGCCTCGATGCCGACTCTCACGAGTGGCTGTGCGCTCAGCGCTGGCCTGGAAATATCCGACAGCTCGAAAATCTT
>CAZQYC010000068.1:10897-20654 GCA_964597495.1 uncultured Steroidobacteraceae bacterium
CGAGTGGCTGTGCGCTCAGCGCTGGCCTGGAAATATCCGACAGCTCGAAAATCTTTTGGAGCGAGAATATTTGCATGCGCGAGGAGCCAGGGTGCTCCGCCTCTCGGCCCTGAAATTGAATGTGGCGCCGAGCGTGACTCCGCCGCGTCCGACGCAGAGTGAGGCGCCGACCGAGCCGAATCTCGATGGGCCGGAGGCTTGGCACTACCAGGAAGCGAAAGCGCGCGTGGTTGAACGATTCGATCGCGACTATCTGCAGAAACTCCTGCATTTCACGCAAGGCAATGTTGCGCACGCTGCGCGCGTGGCGCACAAGGAGCGTCGCGATCTTGGGCGCCTGCTGCAAAAATACGGCATCTCGGCGCAAAATTTCCGCTCGGAATAACCTGCTTGGCTGGCGTGTACTGAGGCGAACATCACCCATGCGGGTCACAGTACACCCGCACAACTCAAAATGCAGTGGGGCGCAAATCCCCCGCACTCGCGGCGGTCACTTCGCAACTCATTGATTTGCCGCCGCACTTATCACTGGCACGCATCCTGCTTTGTCATAACTATCGCGCGGCTCGGAGAGATACGCATGACTCGTGCGCTCACGAGTGTGCAGCGGCAAATTCTGTCGTACCTCGATGCGAACACGAACGCAGCCGAGACAGCGGAAGGCATCAACGTCGTGTGGCTCAATCGCGCCAATACGGCGCAGTCGATCGCGGAAACGGAGGAATCGTTGGACGGTCTCGTCGCGCTCGACCTGATGGAGAGGCACGCACTGCCCGGCGGCACGGCGCTTTATCGCAGCCGGCGGGCGCTGTAGGAATTCGTTGAAAAGATTTAAACCGCAATGATTTCACACGCACTCACCATCATCGCGAACGAACTCGACCGGCACATCACCGATGCCTATGGTGCGATTAGTCCGCAGGTCGGGTGCGGAAACCTCTCCGAAGGCGTCGGCAATATCGCCGGCGGTAACGCCGTGCCGCGCGACATCCTGTGTCTCTCCATCGTCAATGTTAAAGAAGACAAAACACTCAAGAACGTGAGCAACCAAGTTCGCGATGACGCGGCGTTCAAAGTGTTCTACCAGAATCCTCCGGTGTTCTTGAACTGCCACATCCTGCTGACCGCGACACATGGCAATTACACGAACGCGCTCTTGATGTTGTCGCGGGCCATCCGCTTCTTTCAGTTTCGCAATGTCATGACACAGGAGAACATCGCGCCGGCGTCGCTTACGACTTCGGCACCCGCGAATGCACTCGATCGGCTCGAACGTTTCAAGTTCGGCATTGACCTTTACTCGCCGTCCATGGAAGAGGTGAATCATCTGTGGGGTACGCTCGGCGGCAAGCAATATCCCTTCGTCATGTACTTGATGCGCCTCATGGAACTCAAATTCAACGCTACGCAAAGTGAAGGTGCGCTCATCACCGACGTGGTCGGCGAGTTTCGTCATAAGGCGGCGGGCTAACATGTCCGAACCGTTTTCCTTCGCCTATAGCCGGCTCTTCGAGGTGCGTCTCCTGCATCACTATTGGCTGGATGACGGCGCGACGGCATTCGATGATATTGCAAGCGATGCGACGAAAGCCGCGCGTCTTGCGGACTACGATGTCCGGCAGTTTCTTGAAGTCGTTCCGACGGCGGATACACAAACCGTTCTGGCGGGATACGGCTGTCTGTTCAAGAGCCAGGCGCTCGGTTTTCTGGTTGCGGCGCCGAGCGCGGCGGAATTCCCGCTTGATCAGCGGTTCGACTTCATCATCCGCGTCATCGATCAACGCTTTCTCGACTACACGGCGCTCACGTTGAGCTCACGCGCCATCTACGAGCTGATTGGCTCCGACGATACGACGTATCGATATAAAGAGAACGTGGCGGTGTGGTCGAACTTGAACGGCTCCACGCGGGGAGTCTCACCCGATCTTAAGACCTTTCTATCGCGCGAAATTCCCGCGCCGACCGGCGCCGACTCGGTTGAATCGCTGGTGGTTTCGGGCGGAAAGCTGCTGCAACTGACGAGCGACGATCCGGCCGCGACGACTCAGGAGTTGAACGCCGCTTCGACCAACGCACCCGTGTATGCGCATCAGGATGACTCGCCCACGATCACGCCGGCGGCGGGCGTAGTAGGCGCGCCGGCGCGCGGCGTCGAGTTGACCGACGACATCGCGGACGATGTGTATGCCTTGGTGTCGCTGACCGCTACGCATCCGACGAAATCGGAACTCTCATTCGTCGACGGCTCGGGCCGCGTGAAGGATCCGGCGCCGGTCTTCGAGGTGCGGTTCAAGAATCGATCTACGTTTTGGAGCTACTTCGACAAGAGCACGGGCGCCGTCAAATCGACGGAGACCGATGCGTTGCCGCTGACCTTTTTCGGGAACGCCGGCGCGCAGCAGAAGCCGGCGGAGCGCTCGCTCAAGGTCGAGATGAGCGGTTCGAAGGTCGCGAAGTTGGTTTCGGAAATCTACGTTTGAAATTTATGTTTGAAATCAATGTTTGAAATCGACGTTTGATGGGATCACAACCAGAAGGTTAACTCTATGGCAACCGCATACAAGACACCGGGCGTCTATATCGAAGAGATCGTCAAGTTTCCTCCATCGGTCGCGGGGGTCGATACGGCCATCCCGGCCTTCATCGGTTACACGGAGATGGCGAAGGACCAGGTGGACGACGATTTAAACCTGAAGCCTTGGCGCATCACGTCGATCCTCGAATACGAAAAATATTTCGGCGGCGCGCAGGACGAAGAGAACTTCGCTGTCACGGTCGAGATCACGAGCACCGGTGGCGTGGTCACCGACCAGAAGGCGACCGCGACGCTCGACGAAGCGGACCGTTCCCTGCACTTGATGTACTACGCCCTGCGGCTCTTCTTCGACAATGGCGGCGGGCCTTGCTACGTCGTTTCGTGCGGTCTTTACAAAGCCAACTTGGGCGACCCGCTGGTCCAAACCGAGATGAAGGCCGGGCTCGATGAGCTCAAGAAAGTCGACGAACCGACCTTAATCGTATTTCCGGAAGCGCAGCGGCTCTCGATCGGCGACTTCAAGGCGCTGCACGATTCGGCGCTGCTGCAATGTGAGGACTTGAAGGACCGCTTCGTGATCATGGACACCCATGGCGATGGCGTTTCGCTTTCCGATCCGGACAGCAATCTCCTTACCGCCGCGTCGAACTTTCGCACCAACGGCATTGGCACTAATAATCTGAAGTACGGCGCCGCGTACGCGCCCAACTTGGAAACGAACATCGACTTTGCGTTTGACGAGACCACTGCCGATGTCACCGTCACGACGAACGGTGTCGCGGCTGCACCGGTGAAGCTCGATACCTTAAGCGCGGGTCAGAGCCAAATCTACGAATTAGCCAAGGCGGCCATTCGCGATTTCTCCTGCATCATGCCGCCGGCCGGCGCCATCGCGGGTATCTACGCCGCCGTCGACGCGGCACGCAATGTCTGGAAGGCGCCGGCGAACGTGAGTCTCATCGATGTATTGCGTCCCGTGATCGATTGCACCGACAAGGATCAAGAGCAACTCAACGTCGATGTGACGGCCGGCAAATCGATCAATATCGTTCGCTCATTCATCGGCAAGGGCCCGATCGTATGGGGCGCGCGAACGCTTGCCGGCAACGACAACGAATGGCGCTACATCAACGTGCGGCGCTTCTTCATCTTCGTCGAGGAGTCGGTGAAGAAGGCGACCGGCGCGTTCGTGTTCGAAGCCAACGATGCGAACACCTGGGTCAAGGTGCAGGCGATGATCGAGAACTTCTTGACCACGCTCTGGCGTCAAGGCGCGCTGCAAGGGATCAAGCCGGAACACGCGTTCTATGTGGCAGTGGGTCTCGGAAAAACCATGACCGCGCTCGACATTCTTGAAGGACGGCTCATCGTTGAAATCGGCATGGCCGCCGTGCGACCGGCCGAATTCATCATCCTGCGCTTCTCGCACAAGATGGCTGAGTCTTGATCGAGAACTTGGTGACTTAAGCTGCATCGAATGAATTTCGTTTACAACATAGGGTGACCGTCATGGCGCAAGAATATCCAATCCCACGATTCCACTTCCAAGTCGACTGGGGCGGCGCGAAGATCAGTTTTACCGAGGTGACCGGGCTCGTCATGGAGCGCGAGAAAATCGAATACCGTCACAGCGACAGCAAGGACTTCAACAAGATTGCGATGCCCGGTCTCATCAAGAACAACAACATCACGTTGAAGCGCGGCAAATTCGAGAAGGACTTCGACTACAACACCTGGTTCGATGCGGTCATCAACGACCGAGTCGAAGGCCGGCGCGACGTCGTGATTCGCCTCCTGAACGAAAAGCACGAGCCGGTGGCCGCGTGGTCGGCGACGCGCTGCTTTCCGACCAAGGTGACGGCGCCCGATCTCAAGTCGGACGCGAACGAAGCGGCCATCGAAAGCATGGAAATCGCCCACGAAGGCTTGAAGCTCATGAAAGTGTGAGCGCGCTTTTGAGACGCTGACGGAGTTCGCATGCCCGCGTACTACCCGCCTTGGGGCTTCTATTACAAAGTGGAATTCGCGTTCAGCAAGAACGCGAACGATGTCCGCTTCCAAACCGTGTCCGGTTTGTCGGTGGAGTATGAGTACGAGTCGTTCAAGGAAGGCGGCGAGAATCGTTTCGAACATCGCTTGCCGGTGCGCACGAAATATGCGGATGTCGTCATGAAGCGCGGGATGTTGACCGACTCGGACGTGATCCAGTGGTTCGTCGACGCGTTTCGCGAGCGGCAGTTCAGTCCGAGCGACGTCAACATCATTTTAATGAATGAGAAGGGTGATCCGTTGCGCACTTGGAACCTGACCGGCGCCATCCCGAAAAAATGGATCGTCAGCGACTTGAACGCGCATGAGAGCAGCGTTGTGATCGAAACGCTCGAGATGTCGTATCGCTATTTCACCATTCACTGAACCGCCATTCACCAAGTCACCATTTATCGAGTCAGCATTCACCGAGCCATGCCCATCGAGATCAAGGAATTGCATGTCCGCGTCGCGGTCAGTCCGGCGCCGGCCGCTTCGCCTGCGGGCGGCGCTGCGCCCGCGGCCAGTGCCGGCGGCGGAGCAGGCGGCGACAAGGACGCGATCATCGCCGAATGCATCGAGCAGGTGCTCGAAATCCTGCGCACGCGGAGGGAACGCTGATGGCGCAGTCGGGCAAGCTTGAGAAGATGCTGGTCCTCGCGTTCGCCGATTCGCAAACGGCGGAGACTGGGGGCGTGACCGAAGCGGATGACTCCTTCGAGGCGCTCATCAACCCCGAGTCGTACACGCTCGAGTACAAGCTCAAGTTCTCTGAATCGGGTCAGGGGCAGGGAACCAGCGGCAAGCAGCTCAAGTACGAATACACCGAACCCGAAGAGATCACGTTCGAGTTCCTGTTCGACAATACCGGCATCATCGACGGCAACCCGCGCGATTCGATCGCTGACGATCTCAAGAAGTTTCGCCAGGTGCTCATCGACTATCAGGGCGATGCGCATGAACCCCGCCACTTCAAATTGGTGTGGGGCGAGAATTCGATCTTCAAAGGCCGGGTGACGGAAGTCGCCATCACCTACAAGTTGTTCAAGAGCGACGGCACGCCGATCCGTGCGGTCGTCAAGGTCAAGTTCAAAAGCAGCATCGAAGAGGCGCAGCGTGCGGCGAAGGAAAACAAGAGCTCGCCCGATTTGACGCACGTGCGCAAAGTGAAGCGCGGCGACACGCTGCCGCTCCTGTGCTTCGACATCTACGGCGATCCGCGCTACTACTTGCAAGTCGCCGCCGTCAACGATATCGATGATTTTCGCTCGTTGACGCCGGGAATGAATATTATTTTTCCGCCCATCGACAAGTCGAGCACGGCCACATGACGGGCGAATCGACTATTCCAACGCCGGCGACGCCCGACGTTTGTACGACGGCGATCCTCGTCGATGGCACGCAGATTTCAGGCGAACTGCAAGTGCTCGCCATTCGCGTCACACGCGAACTCAACCGAATTCCAACCGCGAGCATTCAGTTCCAAGACGGCGAAGCTTCTAAGGGCACGTTCAAAGCGAGCGACGCCGATCTCTTTGTGCCGGGCAAAAGCATCGAGATTCAACTCGGCTATCGCTCGCAGAACACCACTGTGTTCAAGGGCATTGTCACCAAGCAAAGTATCAAGATTCGCAAGAGCGGTAGCGTGCTCAATGTCGAGTGCCGCCACGAAGCTGTCAAGATGACGACGGGCGCCCAGAGTCGCTACTTCACCGACAAGAAGGATAGCGACATCTTGGAGGACATCCTCGCGCAACATTCCCTGCAAAAGGATGTCGTCGCGACGACGCCTGCGCTCAAGGAAGTCGTGCAATACGACTCGAGCGACTGGGATTTTCTCCTGTGTCGCGCTGAGGCGAATGGTCTTGTCGTGCGCGCGGACGACGACAAGATCGTCATTGCAAAGCCGGACGTGTCTCAATCCGCGGCGCTGACGGTGACCTACGGCTCAACGGTGCTGGAGCTCGACGCGGAAATCGACGCGCGCTGGCAGAGCAAGAGCATCTCCGCCACGAGTTGGAGCCCTGCCGATCAAGCGCTCGTGACGGCGGACGCAAAGGAACCATCGGTGACGGCGAGCGGCAATCTGTCGAGCGATGACTTGGCGAAAGTGTTTGGTGGCGAAGCGCTAACGCTTCGGCACAGCGGCCGACTCACCGAGCCCGAACTGCAAGCCTGGGCCGATGCGCGTCTGCAAATGGAGCGGCTGGCCAAGGTGCGTGGACGTGCGAAGTTTCAAGGGTCCGCCGATGTCGCGCCCGGAAAGATCGTCGAAGTTAAAGGTATCGGCGAGCGCTACTCCGGCAAGATGCTCGTGTCCGGCGTACGCCACACAGTATCAGGCGGTAATTGGGAAACCGATGCCGAGTTCGGCCTCAATCCCGAAAGCTTCGCGAAGACTTACGAATTGCGACCCTCTGAAGCGGCCGGGCTCTTGCCCGCCGTTTCGGGATTACAAATCGGCGTCGTGACCGCACTCGAGAGCGATCCTGATGGAGAAGAGCGCATCCAAGTTCGCCTGCCGTTGATCGACAAAGCAGCGGATGGCGTATGGGCGCGACTCGCGACGCTCGATGCCGGCAATGCGCGCGGCACGTATTTCCGGCCCGAAATCGACGATGAAGTGATCTGCGGATTCTTGAATGACGATCCGCGCCATCCCGTGGTGCTTGGCGCGTGTCACAGCAGCGCGCATACGGCGCCGGAGCCCGGTAAGGACACGAATCACCTCAAAGGGTATGTGAGCCGCGAAAAGCTCAAGTTCACTTTCGATGACGAGAAGAAAGTGATCGGCATCGAAACGCCGGGCGGCAATAAGCTCACGTTCTCGGACGACGCCAAGGGCATTGTCATGCAAGACCAGAACGGCAACAAGATCACGCTCGACACGAACGGCATCACGATTGAGAGCGCGAAGGACTTCGTGCTCAAGGCGAAGAAGGATTTCAAATTGCAGGGCACGAACGCGGAGCTGAGCGCGCAATCGTCGTTCAAGGCGTCGGGCACCGGCAGCGCCGAAGTCTCGGGCGCGAATACCACTATCAAGGGCAGCGCCGCCACGGTCATTCAGGGCGGCATGGTGCAAATCAACTAGAGGAATAACAATGTTTCCCGCAGCACGAGTGACCGACATGATCGTGAGTACCGCGACGGTGGGAGTGCCGACGCCGATCATTCCTCCGGGAGCGCCGACGGTGCTCATCGGCGGACTGCCTGCCGCGCGCATGGGCGACGGCTGCGGAGTGGACGTGATCGCGAAAGGATCTGCGACTGTGATGATCGGCGGACTTCCCGCAGCGCGTATCACGGATTTGACGGGCGGCGGGGGAGCGGTCGTCCCACCGGGCGCGGTGACTGTTCTCATTGGAGGTTGAATGAGCAAGGATTTCCTCGGTCGCGGCTGGTCGTTTCCACCCACGTTCTTGAACGATCGCGCCAGCGTCGACATGCTGAAGGAGGAAGACGACGTCGCGTCCAGTCTCGAAATTCTGCTCGGCACCCGACAGCGCGAGCGAGTCATGCAGCCGCTCTATGGCTGCAATCTGGATGAACTCCTGTTCGAAAGCCTGAACACGCGCCTCAAGACGTTGATGGTCGACAAGGTGCAGGCGGCCATTCTCTATCACGAGCCGCGTCTCGCACTTGAAAGCGTCCAGCTTGACGACGGCCTGGGGCTCGAAGGTGTCGTGCAAATCAGCGTGACGTACAAAGTGAAGTCGACCAACTCGCGATTCAATTTCGTTTATCCGTACTACATCCAGGAAGGCACGGATATCAATCTCACCACCACCGTCAATCTGCTGCCCGACCTTTCCTAACCCATGACGACCGACTGTTCACAGAATTTCGACTCGTTGCGCCTGGTGCGGGAGGGCACGAGCCAGGAGCAGCGGAAAAACGCGGCGCTCGATCCGACGTACGCGCCGGCGAATGGCCGCACGATCGCGGACGCCATCGTGTTCGCGCGTCGCTATGGACGGTTGCTCAAGTACTACGATGTCGACAATCAAGTGGACGGTGATTGGGAGGCGTTTTTCGCGAAGGACGTGTCGGCGCTTTTGAGTTTGGTTGCCGTCGAAGATCTCGACGTCTACAAGGACAACATCAAGACTTGGTTCGACTATCTCCTGGAGCGCTCGAACGCGGCCGACGTGTTCGGGTTGAAGCTGAGGCTGGGATTCCTGTACGACAGCATAGGTAGTGTGGCGCAGCAGGCGGAGAGCCTCCGCGCGACCTTGCCGGACGAACTGCCGCTCAAGGGCGCACTCAAGAATACGATCGTCAATCAGTTGGCGCCGGCGCTCAAGCGTTTGATCGGTTACTACAAAGGCGGAGTGGTGCGGGGACTGATCGTACCCGGCGGCGCGGCGCCGAGCGCATTGATCCTGCAAAGTCCCGTCGTGAAGTTTCAGTCGGTCTTTAACAGTGGGTTTTCGAGCGATACCGAAACCAAGCTCTGGAGCGATGGCGGCTCTTGGGCGACCTTCACCGCAGCCATTGCAGCCGACGCCTCCGTCTACGGCGACGCGTTGGGGACTCCGTTCACGCAGATCAATCACTGCGCCGCGCACAATCTGTTCAAATCGGTTTTCGATACGTTTTTGAAAGCGTTCGCACGGCTCATCCAGGATGCCGGCACGGCGCTTGAGCAAACGCTCACCGAATGGGATCGGCACGAGCCGCACTACGCGCTGTTCTTAAGCTTTCTCAAGCTGTTCGAGCACGCACGCGAAGCATCGAACGCGATCACGGCTCGCCATCTCGATTTCTACTACCGCACCGTTCTGCAGCTCAAAGAGAAGGCAGCAGAGCCGAGTCAGGTGCATCTGGTCGTGGAGCTTGCCAAGCAGGCTTTAAGCCATGAGTTCAAGCAGGGCGAACTCTTCAAGGCCGGCAAGGATGCGCTAGGCAAGGACGCATTCTTTGCGGCCGATCGCGATTTCGTCGCCAATCGCGCGAAGGTGGTCGCGCTCGAAAAGATCTATCGCCATGGCGATGAAGCGGTGGCGGGATCGACCGCCGACATGGATCGCCTCTTTGCGGCGCCGGTTGCGAATTCCGACGACGGCCTCGGTGCGACGCTGACCTCTGCCGATGGATCGTGGCAGCCGTTCTTCAACAAGGTGTTTGTCGACGGTGAGCTGAATGAGATCAAGATGCCGACCGCCGACATCGGCTTCGCGATCGCCTCGC
>CAZQYC010000069.1:0-1418 GCA_964597495.1 uncultured Steroidobacteraceae bacterium
AATCTGCAATCGAACGGTACGCTTACGACGGCGGCGGGAGTGACGGTCACGGGCTTGCCTTCGTCCACGGGCAGCTTGTTGTCGACGACTAATCCCATTACGGTCACCGTCGATCTCTCCGGCATCGCGGCCGGGACTTCGGTCAAGCTGTATTTCGATTTGCTGGGCCTTGGCAACAAGGGCAGCCGAATCGTGATCGATAACGTTAAATTGCTGAGCGGCGTGAACGCCGCGCCGGTCGCGGCGAACGACACCGCAAGCACTGGCAAGGCGCCCGTCAACATCGCGGTGCTCGCCAACGACACGGATGCGGAGAGCGATCCGCTTATGCCGTCGTTAGTGGCGGCTGCCGCTCACGGCACGGTGGCGTTGAACAGTAACGGAACGTTCACGTACACGCCGAATGCCGGATTCGCGGGAGCGGATCAATTTACCTACCGCGTCACCGACGGTCAGGTGGTTTCGAACGTCGCGACGGTGACAGTCAACGTCGCCGGTAACGCTACACCGGTTGCTGTGAACGATGCCTTCACCACGGCGGAAGATACTGTCGCCAACTTCGACGTGCGTGCGAACGACACCGACGTCGATAACGACGTGCTTGCCGCTGTCATCGTGAGCGGCCCAGCTCATGGCGTACTAAGCGTCAATCCGGACGGCAGCTTCCACTACGCGCCGGCGGCCAACTTCAATGGCGCTGATCAATTCACGTATCGTGTGAATGACGGCATTGCGAACTCGAACGTCGCGACGGTAAACATCACGGTTACCGCCGTGAACGATGCGCCTGTTGCGGCGGATGACGTCGCGAATGCCGCGTCCAACACAGCCATCGTGATCGAAGCCAGGACGAACGACGTGGATGTGGACGGCGATGCACTCGTGTCCTCTTTGGTCAGCGGCGCCGCGAATGGCGCGGTGGTGTTGAATGTCGACGGTACGTTTACGTACACGCCGAACTTGGGCTTTGCCGGCACCGACGAGTTCACTTATCGGCTCAGCGACGGACAAGCGTTCTCGAACACTGCACGTGTGACTATCACCGTCGCGGCGCCGACCAACACGGCGCCCGTGGCCGTGAACGACTCTGTGAGTACAGCGGAAGACGTGAGCGTCACTATCGACGTGCTCGCGAACGACACCGACGCGCAGGGCGATACGCTCACGCCGGAGTTGATCGCAGGTCCTTCGCATGGCGCCTTGACGCTTAATGCCGACGGCACTTTCGCCTACACGCCCACGATCAATTTCTTCGGCAGCGATCAATTTACGTATCGCGTCAGCGACGGCGCGCTCGTATCAGGTCCGGCTACCGTGACCATCGCGGTTACCGCAGTGAACGACGCGCCGGTTGCAGTAAATGACGTTGCAAGTACCCAGGAAGATACGGCGGTTCACATCGCAGTCCTAGCCAACGA